>NZ_JBLLVA010000037.1:0-32768 GCF_047739745.1 Borborobacter xinjiangensis
CCTGATCGGCGGCCTGTTCGGCATGCTGCTCGGCTACGGCTTCGGCGGCATGGCGGGCGCCCTCGGCTTCCTGATCCAGCTGCTCCTGATCGGCACGCTTGTCTGGCTGGCGATGGCCTTCTTCCGCTCGCGCAGCCAGCCCGTCGTTGCGGGCGGCGCGCCGGCCCGCGGCCTAGGCTTCGGGCGTACCTCCCAGCGCGATGTGGCACCTCAGTCTGCGCCTGCTCGATCGTCCGCTGGCTTCACGCTGCCGCGCATCGGAGGCGGCACGATAGCCCCGGCACCGCAGATGGCCGACATCACGCTCGACCCGGCCGATCTTGACATTTTCGAGCGCCGGCTGGGAGAGGTGCAGCGCGCCTTTGCGGATGAGGATCACGCCGCTCTCCGTCGCCTCTCGACGCCCGAGATGGTCTCCTACTTCTCGGAGGAACTTGCCGAAAACGCCAAACGCGGCGTGCGCAACGAGGTATCCGGCGTTCGGCTGTTGCAAGCGGATATTGCTGAAGCGTGGAACGAGGGCGAGGATGATTATGCCACCGCCGCCTTCCGCTATGAGGCGATTGACGTCCTACGCGACCGCGTCACGGGCGCCTTGGCCGGCGGCGTTGAGGAGCCGACCGAGACGGTAGAACTTTGGACCTTCGTGCGGAAAAACGGCGGCGAGTGGAAGCTGTCGGCGATCCAGGAGGCAGACGCCCATGGGGCCTGATCTGCTGGTCCTGCCAGCGATATCACGCGATCAGGCCTTTCGGTGAACGGATCGACCCATCGGTAACGTCAGAACGCCGTCTCCTGATTATTTCTAGTGCGAAACGGCATTTGCCGTCTGTGCCGATGAGCCTGTTCTGAGATCGGCCCGATTAGTCGCGCTAGAAAGCCGAGTCTTCAACTAATGCTCCGGTCGTTATGCTTTGCGCCCGATCAGGCCAACCCAGTGAATTCAGTTACGGCAGCTATCCGCTAATCACAACCCGAAAGCAGACTGTCAACTCACGGCCTCCACGCAGCACAAGATACTTGATGTTTCTTGCAAGCATGGAACGCTGGTCGGCAGACCAGAGCCAAGCGAGCCCCTGCGGCCCCACCAGATATGGACGATCCGTTGCTTCCTTGATTGCTAAGGCCCCGCGCGGGTCGTGCGCCTTTTGGCAATGCGTCGCGCATCCAGCGGCGTCGACAACCTTTAACGCAAGCCAGAGGCCAATCATGCGTAGCGAGAGAGAACTGCGCTCAGATTCCGCTTGAGACGCGTGGGTTTGGCCGTTGGCCCGCTCGACCTGCCGCAGGTGTTGGACGATGGCTGCAGCACTGGCTTTTGGGTCGCGTGAACGCAGAGCCGGCAGGATGGCAGTGTGCTCGTCGACGGTGCAGTCGGTTTCCTTGTGGGCACTGTGCTGGGCAAGGATCAGCGACGTCCGCGAGGTCCGAGACCTAAGGACGCCGGCCAGAACATCGTCGTCAGCCATTTGAGCGGCAAGGAGGTGAAACTCGCTCGACAAAAGGGTCGCCTTAGCGTGGTCGCAAGAACGACGGACCTCGCGTTCCTTTTCGATATGCTGTTCGAGTGAAGCGATCTGCTTGTCGGTGACGATGGTGGCCACTCGACGCAGTTGCGGGTCTTGAAAACCTGGGCGCCTCCTCGGCCGTTGTGCTGGCAATGAATGCGCCGCGCTTCTCCCGGAACTCGACCAGCGCTTTCGAGTGCAGGCGGCTAAGGGCGGCGCGCACAATGGTGCGGCTGACTGAAAAAGTGTTCCGATCGCCTCTCGCTGAGTTTGGAGCCGGGCATCAATTCGCGAGCGAGGATTGCCCGGACGAGTACCTAGATGGAGTCGATCTCCGAACCGGATCTGTCCTTCGGGTCGATGCTTGCGACTTGGCCATTCTCTCACCTCGGTGACTTAAGGCGGCTCCTGAAGTGCGCTTTGATTTGGAGCTACCACAGCTTGGGATGGCGGTTCACATCCTTGTAAAGAAGATACCGAAATCTGCCCGACCCTCGCGCATAACAAGCTTGCGGGCAAAAGGCCCGGAGCCAAAGAAAATCGCCTTTTTCGACTTCCACCCAGTCGCTGTTCAAACGGTAAACACCCGTTCCTTCCAGGATATACAGTCCGTGTTCCATCACGTGGGTCTCAAGGAACGGAATGGCCGCGCCCGCTTCGAACCACACGATGTTGATGTGCATGTCGTATCGCAGGTCGCCAGGATCGATGAACCTCGTTGAGCCCCATAGCGGTTCGCCCGGCATCGTCATCGAAGGTGCCTCGTCTTCGTGCGTGAAGATCGCGGGCGGCTGGTCCAGGGTGTTCGCCTTCTCGAACACCTTTCGTATCCACTGGAACTTGCTGGTACTTTGCGACGGGTTCGTAATCGTCCAGGATTGCCCCGCCGGAATGAAGGCGAATGACCCGGCGCGAAGTTCGTGGCGGGCTCCCAGGGTCTCCACCGTCAGCTTTCCGTTGATCACGAACAGTGCGGCTTCGGCGCGAGGGTCCGGTTCGGGTGCGTCGCTGCCGCCGCCGGGCTCGACTTCCATGAGATACTGGGCAAAAGTCTCGGCGAAGCCGGAAAGCGGTCTCGCCAGGATCCACCCTCGAGTCGACCGCCAATCTGGAAAACAGCTTGAGACGATATCCGTCAGGACCGAACGCGGCACCACCGCATAGGCGGGCGTGAATACGGCCTTGCTGGATATCAACTGATTCTGGTCAGGTAGTCCGCCAACCGTCAGGGATGAATATCTGTCCATTTCTCAATCTTTGCAGTTCGAATTCGCCAAGCATGGCCGATCATGTTGGCCATCCCGATACATGTTGTTCTGACAGTTAAGCTGCCTGTCGGCCCGACGTCCGGCGCGCAACCAGTTGCCCGTGGCCGGGCGTTCCCAGAATTTCGCCTTGCAGGTAAACCGTTTCGCCGCGCACGATCGTCCGCTCGACGCTCCCCTGGAACGATCGCCCGACGTAAGGACTGTGCTTGTATCGATAAAACAGATTTTCTTCCTTGAGGGTCCAGGTCTTGTTGGGGTCCACGATCACAAGGTCGGCATCCGACCCGGGAAGCAGTGCACCCTTCCTTGGATAGAGGCCAAAGATCCTCGCCGGATTTGCCGACATCATCCGGACCAGGAGTTCCCACGGCATGCCCCGCTTGTGGACGCCTTCCGTCATCATGGCCGGAAGGATGGACTGTATCCCGGTGACGCCGCCGGTCCCTTCCCAGGGACTGTTTTCGCCAGCACGGTACGATTCTGGAAGAAACGGCGAGTGGTCGGATGCGATAACGTCGACATTGCCGCGCAGCACCCTGTTCCAGAGTTCTTCCACCTGCGGCCGCGGGCGTATTGGCGGCGCTGCGCGCAGTCTGGGGCCCACGCGAAGATAGTCATCCATGTCGAAGAACAGGTAGTGGGCACAGGTCTCGGCGTAAACATCGACGCCCTGGAGGGCAGCCTGCCGGACAGCGTCGACGCCTTCGGCGAAGCTGATGTGGCAAATGTAGAGGCTGCCGCCGGTGGATTTGGACCAGAAGATTGCGCGGTTGATCGCCTCGAGTTCAGATTCGCAAGGATGAGAATCATTCCACGCGGCGCGGTCATGCCGGCCAATGGATTTGAAATGGGATTCCAGATGCGAAATGACGGTATCGTTTTCGGCGTGAACGCCAACGATATTGCCAAATTCGCTCATCTTCCTGAGACCGGCAAAAAGCAGGTCGTCGTTTACCTTGGGATAATCCTTCGCTGTGCGCATGAACGCCTTGAAAGCTGCGACCCCCTTGTCGTTGAGGTCGTCGAGGTGTTCCAGGTTGTCGTCGATCAGGCCGCCCCAGAATGCATAGTCCACAACGGCCAGGCCCTTGACCATGTCGTGCTTGGCAGCGTGTGCCGCCGCCGTTGCCATCGGCGGTAGGTCGTTGAGCGGCATGTCAATGACTGTCGTGACGCCACCGGCGGCCGCGGCTCTCGAGCCCGTCGAGTAGCCCTCGAATTCGCGCCCGGGATGGCTGAAGTGGGCGTGTGCGTCGATAATTCCAGGCAGGACATAGTAGCCGGCCGCGTCGATGACATTGTCGGCGCTTATAGCCTGGTCACCGTCGACGATCAGACTGATCCGGCCGCGTTCTATTCCGACGCCGCCATCGAATGTCCCAGACTCCGTGACGATCCTGGCATTCTTGATATACGTATCCATTGTTTCTCTTCCTGTTCTGCCGAGAGCTGCGCCCGATCGACGATGTTCATTGCGCAGCGCACCGGTCGGCCTGGATGCTTTGAGCGTTTTCGCGAAAAGCCGCTGTTGCTCATTTCCATGATCGCGGCGTCACCGATGCTCAGCCTTCGGGCGTCTTTGCCTCGCGGAGGCGTCGTTGTTCGATCTGCTCGGCCACCAGCCGTCTCTGCGCGAGCCTCGGCGCCACATAGGTTCCGATTGCGTCGATGCTCGCTGCGAACACCAGCGCCATGCCGCTGGCCACGAGCTGAACGAAGGGGGGGACGTTGAGCAGTGTCAGCCCGTTGTCGAGGACGGCCAGAAAAACCCAGGCTGCCATGACGCTCAGGATGCGCCCGCGGCCGCCGGCAAACGCCACACCGCCCAGCAGGATGATCGTCAGGGCCTGCAATTCCATCTGCATGCCCAGAGCGCCCGGAGACACGCCGTCGAGACGTGCAGCCAAGAGAACACCTGCCAGGCCGGCAGCAGCACCCGTGATGACGTGGAGCGACAGAAGCAGTCGTCCGACGGGCAATCCAGCGAGAAACGCGGCGTGCGGGTTGATCCCGACCGCATAGATGTAGCGGCCCCAGACCGTCGTCGAGATGAACAGGGCAGAGGCTAGGAAAGCCAGCGCCACGATCCACAACAGCACCGGGATCCCTAGGAAGGCGCCGTTGCCGATGTAGAAGAACGTGTCGCCAAGGCCATAGACTTCTGTCGGGTTCACGAGCAGCGTCGCGCCGCGCAGGAGGCTGAGCATGCCGAGCGTGACGATGATCGGGCTCAGCTTCAAGATTCCGCACAACACGCCGATTATGCCGCCGATGAAGGCTCCGCTCAGAATGCCGATGGCGATCGCCACGGCGGGAGCGGCCCCGAAATTGATGACGGCAAGGGCAGTCATCATCCCGGAAAAGGCGATGTTCGATCCAACCGACAGGTCGACGTGTCCGGCAATCATCAGAAGCGTCATGGCTGCGGCGACAACCCCGATCGCGGCATAGTTCGTCAGCAGCACGGTGAAGTTCGAGACGCTCAGGAAATGGCTGCTCGCCAAGGCGAAGTAGCCGATCAGAACGAACAAGGCCAGAAAAAGGATGTTGTTGACCACGACGTTGCCGCTTGAGAGCAACTTCGTGAACGAGATGCGGCCTTGCCGCAGTTCATACGCCTGGTTCATGCTACTGCTTCCTGTGCGTTTTCGCGGCTATGGGCCAGGGAGAGCAATGCGCTCTCCGTGATCTCATCACCTTCGAGGATTCCCGCTACGCGTCCGCCGGCGAGGACGACGACGCGATGAGCGATCTGAATGAGTTCTTCCGGTTCTGACGATGTCGCGATGACCGCCCGCTCGCGGCTGGATGCCACTTCGCGCAGGGCCGCGTAGATTTCGCTCCTGGCGCCGACATCGACACCTTGCGTTGGCTCGTCGAGCATCAATATCCGGCAGTTCTTGACGTCATTAAGCCAGCGGCCGATCACCAGCTTCTGCTGGTTTCCACCGGAGAAACGCCTGGCTTCCAGGTCGGGGCGACGAGGCTGCAAGTTGAGCTTCGCGGCGGCCTGGTCGAACAGCGCGCCCTCCCGCGACCGTCGCCTGACGAAGCCGGAGCAAAGCTCGCTGAAGCTTGATGCCAGGAGATTGTCCGCCGCCGTCAGGCCGGCGAATATGCTCTTGCGCAGCCGGTCCGAAGGAACGAGGGCCAAACCGTGCCGTTGCGCCCGTGCAGGGCTATGTGGATTGATCTCTGCGTCGTAGCAGCGGATCCGGCCGCCATGAAGCCGACGCGCCCCGAAAAGTGTCTCGAGCAATTCGGTCCTGCCCGAGCCGACGAGGCCGAACACGCCGAGGATCTCGCCACCGTGGAGATTGAAGCTGACGGGGCCTATCCCCGGTGCGACCATATCGGTGAGCGATAACACCGGCATCCTGACCGTTTCGGCGGCCTCGACCACGCGTCGTCGATCAACAGTGCGTCCGACGATCGCGTCGACGATTTGCTGCTGCGTGAAGTCGCAAACATTACCCGTCAGCACCACTCGCCCGCCGCGCAGCACCGTGACCCGATCGGCCAGGCTGAAGACCTCGCTCAGACGGTGCGTGACATAGAGCACCGGCAGATTGTGGCTTCTCAGCTGCTTCAGGCGTTGCTCCAGCCTTTCTGCTTCACGTTCGGAAAGTGCGGCCGTCGGTTCGTCGAGGATGAGAACCTTGGGGTTGGAGGCGAGGGCCTTGACGATCTCGATCGACTGGAGCTCGGCGTTGCCGGTATCGCCAAGATCGGTGTCCAGCTGCATCTCGACGCCGAGGTCGCCCAACAGCTTGGCGGCGCGAGATCGCTGACGGGACCGCCTCACGAACGGGCCCCAGCAATCTTCCTGGCCAAGGAATATGTTGTCGGCAGCGCTCAACGAAAGCGCAAGCGACAGCTCCTGATAGACGACGGCGACGCCGGCCTGTCTCGACTCGCGAGGATTGAGTGATTTGTAAGATCGGTCGCCGATCACGATCTCACCGGAGTCGGCAGAGACAGCACCGGACAAGCATTTGATCAGCGTCGATTTTCCGGCGCCATTTGCACCGAGCAAAGCATGGATTTCGCCGTCTTCAACAGACAAATCCACGCTGTTGAGGACTTTTATCCCGCCGTAAGATTTTCCTAGCCCTCGAACTGCAAATGCCATTTCGAGCTTCTCCCGTATTGAAGCGCTAGAGTTGGTGGTCCCGCGAATTCAGCAGGCGCGCGTTCTGTTCTTGTCGCGAGGATCGCGGCCGTTGCCGGGCGCGGCCGCGCCTAATTTTCCTCGCTGCAAAAGGCCGCGTAAGCGGACCCTCGCCCTATTTGCCGCCCTGTTCCGCGAGATACTGGGCAGCCAAGGGTGAACCCGACGCGATGAGTTCGAGCGGCACGATATTGTCGGGCGCCTTGCCTTTCGTGACAAGCTCATGAGCCGTTTCGGCGATGGCATCTCCAACACGACGGAGTGGGATCGCCATCGACGCCTTGTAGACGTTGTCGCCCTGCTGCAGCAGCGTGAGCGCCGGCCCGGTTCCATCCATGCCGCCGATGAAGATGCCCTCTTGCTTCGGATCACGCCCCGAAGCCACCCACGCCTTGTAGGCGCCTTCGGTCGCGGGGTCTTCGACGCCGAGAATAACGTTGACCTCGGGGTTGGCCTGCAGGATCGTACGCGTCACGTTGAGCCCTTCGGTAGGCGTGATGGCGTTCTGCTTGGCAACGATCGTGGCTTTCGGCGCGGCCTCTGCCAGGCCTTCCTCGATCCCCTTGGTGCGGGCCTGTCCCCAGATCATCAGGTCAAACCCCAGCAGAGCCACTTTTGCCTCGCCGCCAAGATTCTCCTTGATCCATTGGCCGGCATACGCACCGAGCTTGCGCCCGTCATTGTACTGGTCATAGCCGACGGTCGCGTCCTGGTTCTCGATGCGATCGCCATAGGTGATCCAGTAGATGCCTGCCTCGCGAGCCTGCTTTGCCAGGGTTTCGAAGGCGGCCGGATTGGGCACGTTGCAGACGATGACCGCAACCTTCTGCTCGATCCAGGTCTTAATGGCGTTGATCTGCTTGTTCATGTCCGAGCCGGGATCATCGACCACCAGTTCGTAGCCAAGCTCGCCGGCCCTTTTCTTTGCCTGATCGAGCGAGATGATCACGGCGCCGATTTTGGACGAGTTCGGAAAGCTCACGGCGATCGTCTTCGACGATTGCGCGAATGCGGGGAAAGATGCCGCCGAAGCCAGCCCTAACGCCAGGGTGCCCAGCGCTGCAAGGCGAACGAATTTCCGTCTGCTAGTTGTCCGTCCGCCCGCGTCGTTCTCGCAGAGAGTTTCTTTCATTTGTAGCTCCTCCTTGTTGTTTTTCGCTACCTGCGTGAATGTCGACGCTTGCATGTCCTCCAACATGCAGCAATCCGCAGGTAACGGAGCTGGAGATAGCACCTGTATGATAGGTTGGCAAGCCAATTATATAGGTTGACATAAGCTAGGAGACATGTGACTGGAGCGCGTTCATTGGCGCGTACAGTTCTGATGGCTGGGCCGCTGCTGACGACCCGCAGGATCATCCAGTGGTTTCAATTAGATACGGAGATGGTTTAGGCGAACTCGATGATTGGTGGGCTGGCTGCCCAGTGGAGCGGAGTCCGAGCCTATCTCATTGCCGGCGACAAACACTGAGCGATCCCATGAAGCCAGTTCGCCAATCGATCCCTCGCTACAAGGAGGGATGACCGTCGGCACATACCCAACAAAAGCAGGATTCTTCATGGAAAAGCTTGACCGAGAGGCGGGATCAACGGCCGTCCAGATAATTCTTTGCCCGGATGTCTACCCGATATCGCCTGTCCGGGCCGGCGACGAGAAGGTAGACGCGGTTTTCACAGTGATCCGCGATGCGGACTTCTCGGTCGTAAACTTCGAAATCCCGCTCACCGATCGCGGGGTGGCAGTTCCCAAGCTCCTCAACATCAAGGGTCCTCCAGCCGCTGCGGAGGGCCTCTCGTCCCTTGGCTTCAGTGTTGCCAGCCTCGCCAACAACCATGCCGGGGATTACGGTTGGGATGGTTTGGTGGATACCCGCCGTGCTCTTGAAGCGCAGTCGATTCAGGTTGTCGGCATGGGCGAAACCCTCGGTGAGGCGCTGCGCCCGGTCGTCACCGACGTAAAGTCAAGCGCGTCGGCGTGATTGCGTTTTCCTGCTTGGCGCCGGCGGGCTTCGGAGCGTCGTCAACTCGACCAGGCATCGCTTGCCTGCAGGTCACGACGGGCTACGAAGTGGACCCGAGCTACCAGATGGAGGAGCCAGGTGACCCCGGTAGCATAACAATCCGCACCCGCGTGCGGGACCAAGATCTCGCCGCCGCTTGCGAGGCGGTAAGGGAAGCGAAGAAGAGCTGCGATTGCCTGATTGTCTCCGTCCACTGGGGATACGGGTCGACCGAGGCCTTGGCCGAGTATCAGGAACCGCTGGCGATGGCGCTGATCGACGCGGGTGCCGACGTAATCCATGGGCATCACCCGCATGCGATCCAGGCGGTCGGGTTCTATCGAGGAAAGCCCGTCATCTTCAGTGCGAACGTGCTGATCGGGCAGCAGGTCTTCCTACCAGCCTCGGAGCAGGTCCATGAAATCTGGCGCGCCATGTCCGATGAAGGGTTCATCACCCGCCTCCATTTCGGCGCCCAGGGCATTAACGAGGTCGAGATAATTCCGACGGTCCTTAATGAGGGTCGTCTTCCTGAAATCGCACCCCCGGAGATTGCAGGCCGCATTTACGAGAGATTGAGCAGGCTGTCGGCCCTTCGGGGTGGGGCCGTACGGCGTGTTGAGGGGCGGATAATAGTTTCCCCCGAATGACTATGCTCCGGATACAACATCTCCAGGTTTCAGGATTGGCTGCTGGGGGCGTTCGACCGCAAGCCATCACCATCAACGGCAATGCCTGCCGAACTGCCTGATCGAGTGCCGGTCATGACGCGGCGGCCCGATTCGGCAGTTCGCCGCGCCGCGTCAGCGGAAACGGCGGCGGTGAAAGGCAAATGTGAAATGGGCCGGGTCGAGCCATACCTGACCCCACAGGATCGGCTTGCCCTCGACGGTAACGGTCACCGTGTCGAGAAAGAGCAGGAGCCCGTCTTCATTCCCCGTCAGAATTTCCTTGACCTCGCCGCGGGCGAGGCATGGCTTCACTTCACTGTCGGCATAGTCGATCCGGTACTGGCCATCGGAGAGCAGTACATCGAGGATGGAGCCATCGAATTTCTTGCGGAGCATCTCTTCATCGACGGCGTCCAATGGCGCCGTATCTATGATCCAGGCCGACGGCGCCCCGTCAATTATCTTGCTGCGCTTGACCTGGAGCACGGGTGCTCCAACCGGTATTTGCAGCTTCCTGCTGATGGCTGCGTCCGCCTGGACGTTCTCCCATCGCATGTGGCCAGTTTCGACATTGTGTCCGGTTTCCCGGGCAAATGTGTCGATGGAGCCAAGTCGATCGAGGCCGTGACGAACTTCCGTCGCACGCGGCAACACTATGGCGCCGACTCCATTGCGCACGCTGATCAGGCCGTGATCCCAGAGCGTTCTGATGGCGGCCCGGATCGTGCCGCGCGAAACCTCATAGATACCGCACAGCTCCCCTTCGCTTGGAAGCAGTTCGCCAGGCGGAGTACGACCGCCAACCACGTAGTCGTCTGCAATGCGCTGCGCCACTTGGTCAGAGAGCGACCGCCACGCCGAAGCGGTATCAGCGCTTTGGTGTGAAGCGGTCTTGGGCCGCGACGCACGTATTGTCTTGCTGGGTCGCTTGATCCCCGCGGTCATCAATTCCATCCTTCCCGGTCGGCAGAGCCGACAGTATCCAGCCCAAAAGGGCTTACCAGCGGCGTAGCCCACTATGAAATGTTAATCCACAGCTAGCCGGCGCAATCGCGTGCCTTAATGGCTTGGGTGGAAGATAGAACACCAAAGGCCCCGCCGCCAGCACGGCGGTTCGACTGCTGCTAATTGTCTAAACACCCATATGGTTAGGAAGAATGGAGCCGAATGTACAAATATTTGTTCTAGGCGACTGGCAGGCCGATAATGGCCCAGCTTTCACGAGTGGGCCTAGAGGAGACATCTGAAACACAAATAAGAAATAAGCGCCTTTGATCTTAGGCGTTCGGGCACAGGTCCGCAACGACCGGCGACTTTTCGATCTGCGCTGCCTGCAGCTGCCGGACGGCTAACGGCCCCCGAGCCGGCAGGCGGCAATCGCGCCATTTCTTGGCTGTTCCATCCCCTTGTCTTCGACCGCGTCGAGCATGCAGAAGCGAGAATGTCGAAACCCCAGCGTCCTTTCGAGCGGCTTGCAGGCTTGGCGACTTCGATGATGCGTCCAGCGGTTTCATCAGAGGTGCCCCAGATAGTAGATGCCGGCCAGGATGAAGAGACCGATAAAGAGGGTCTCGGCAACGATGAGCGCCACCGCATCCCCACCCACTTCGAGCACACGTCCCAGCGACGTCTTCATGCCTACGGCAACGATGCCGGCAAGCAGGGCCCAGCGCGATGTGTCGGTACCGATTTGGGAGACGGTCTCAGGGACCAGCCCGAAAGAATTTAGCGCCGCAAGCGCCAGGAAGGCGAGCACGAAACCCGGCAGCAATGGCGGACGCGCGGTCTTGCCGGAAACTGGGCAAGGATCGGCGCCAGTGCGCTGCCCGACATTGCGCGTGGCGATCGCGAACACGATCACCACCGGCGCAAGCATGGTCACGCGGATCAGCTTGACCAGCGTTGCCGTCTCGCCCGCCTCCGGCGACACGGAGAAGCCGGCGCCGACCACCTGAGCCACGTCATGGATGGTGCCTCCGAAGAAGATGCCGGTGGCGCGCGCGTCGAGGCCGAGCGACTGGGCAAGGATCGGATAAAAGATCATTGCGACGGTCGATAGCACGGTCACCGACAGCACGGTAAAGATTAGGTTGCGTTCGGAAAACTCGTTCTTCGGGAGCACTGCGGCGATAGCCATGGCAGCGGAGGCCCCGCAGATCGCTACGGCGCCGCTGGTTAGCAGCGCCAACCGCCACCCACGCCCCAACAGGCGCGCGGCAACCAGTCCAAAGCCCACGGTCGCCGCGATCGCCAGCACCAGAAGCAGAATGGTGGAGGCGCCCAGCCCCATCAGAAGTTCGACGCTGATGCGCATGCCGAGCAGTGCAACACCCAGTCTCAACACTGTCCGCGCGCACAGGTCTATGCCGGGGCTGCAACGCCCCTCCTCCGAAAGGAAGTGGAAGGCGATGCCCAAAAGCAGCGCCATCAGCATAGCCGGCGCGCCATAGTGGTCCGATAGGAACTGGGCCGCGATAGCGACCGCCGCCACCACGGCCATTCCGGGCCACAACTCCCGGAACGTCGCGGCCAAGCCCTGAAAGCTCCGTCGTTGCTGCGCGGTGCTCATGCTGGTCTCTCCCTGATCCAATGCCAGATGGACGGTCCCGGGGAGGAGGGCCACTCCCATTCAAGCTGCGAGCGAAATAGCCCGCGCAGTACAAGACGCCCCTAGGGCCCGTCATCAAGGCGATGAGAGGAAGCCGGACTGCACCCTGTTATAAGGAGGCGCCTTCTCCGTCTTCCGATGATTATTTTTCGAATGACCGGTTACTGGCAGTGGCAGCACTGCCTTATATCCAAACAGCAACTTCAATAAGTCCAGCTCGAGAAGGCAATCCGCGTGAGCCGCAAAGCGCGGACCGGAGACAATCCTCAAATCGCCTCGATGATGGCGACGGCTGGAGCTGGCAGAGCAAGATCCTGGCCAGCTTCTCCATCGCCAAACCGATCAGGAAGCACTGATCCCTTTCCGTTAGGCCGGGGGAGCCTGCTGCCGGCGCGAGTGCGCCCGCCGTGCGCCGCGAGGATTCCAGTCGATGGCGGGCGATTGCGCCGCGGCCGCCAATGTCCCGCTCGTGGCATGCATTGCACCCGTTGCTTTAGGCCGTGGTAATGGTCACGGTCGCGCACAGGCGCTTTGTTGCCCACAGACCGGAATGCGGATCGGGGTAACTACGTCCTCGCACAGCCCCGGACCCCCGCGATGCGTTTCTGACCCGGCGTGGAAGGCACGCATCCAGCCCATCTGATGGGTGCTGATCTCCTTGGACGCAACACCGTTTCGGACCGATTGGTGCATCCGACAGAGCGCGGGCCAGCACGGAGAAACATTTCTTGGGAAAGAAGAGCATCGTCCCCATACACGGTTTTGAACCGAACGACTGCTCTTCATTTGCCGAATGGAAAGCGCCGGATCCGCAATGCAGCAGGAGGCGAAATTAAGTGTCAGCGATGACGAAATATTTGCGCACAAAGTGCGCGACTTCCCAACGTCCGGTGAAACCATCAGGCATCACGAAGGCGTCGCCAGCCGTGATATGATTGACGTTGCCGTCCTGATCGGTGACCTGCGCCTCACCCTCGATGATGTAGCAGAACTCGGTATATCCGGAGATTTCGGTGACCCAGGCCCCTGCGCTACTCTGCCAGATGCCCGAGCGCACCTTTTCGTTCACGCTTTTGAACACCGGCCAGGAATCATGGACGGGGTTGCCGTCGGTACGGGTCGACAGGTCGTTGGTGGTGACCTTTTCGGCATTGGCTTCGCGGATATGGACCATGGACGGGCGGGGTGTTTCGGTGGTCATTGGATTTCCTCTCAAGGGAACGGGCTGGGCTTGCGCCTGCAAGGTGTTCGGAGTCCGGACGAGCTTTTTTGAGCATCGCCCTGACTCGTCATTTTGAAGATAAGACCCTGCTTGCCGGGTCGTGCTGAAGGCGTTTAGTTCTGCAAATAGACGACGTGCGTCTGCGTATATTCGTAGAGGCCATGCTTGCCGTCCGCGCCGCCGATACCGGACTTGCGCACGCCGGCATGGAAGCCCTGCATGGCTTCGAAGTTCTCGCGATTGATGTAGGTCTCGCCGAACTTGATCTCGTTGCAGGCGCGCATGGCCGAACCGATATCGCGCGTATAGATCGACGAGGTCAGGCCATAGGCTGAGTCATTTGCCCGCTCGATGGCTTGGTCGAGCGTGTCAAAGGAATTGACTGGGATGACCGGGCCGAAGATCTCCTTCTGCATGATCTCGGCGTCCTGCTTGCATCCGCGCAGAACCGTCGGCTGGAAATAGGCGCCGCGGCCGAGATCGGCCACCGCACCGCCGGTGATGCATTCCGCACCAGCACCGATCGCGCGCTCCACCAGGCCTTCAACCTTCTCCAGACCGGCGCGATTGATCAGCGGGCCCATGTCGACATCACGCTCCTCGGACGGATCTCCATATCTCGTCGTTTCCATGGCCGCCGCGAGCTTTGCGACGAACTCGTCTTCCACGCGGCGGTCGACATAGACGCGCTCTGCGCAGTTGCAGACCTGGCCGCTATTGATGACGCGCGAAGCCTTGATCGCGTTGACCGCAAGATCGATGTTGGCGTCGGCCAGGACGATCGCCGGCGCCTTGCCGCCGAGTTCGAGATTGACCTTGGTGATGTTCTTTGCGGCCGCTGCCATGATGCGCGAGCCCGTCTCGACCGAGCCGGTAAAGCTCAGCATCCCGACATCTTCATTGTCGCAGAGCGCCGAACCCGTCGTGGCGCCCTTGCCGAACACCATGTTGACGACGCCTGCAGGCATGTCGGTCTGCGCCAGCAATTCGGCGAACATGGCGGCGTTGTTGGGCGTCTCCTCGCTTGGCTTGATGACGATGGTATTGCCGGTGACCAGCGCCGGAGCGAGCTTGCGGGCGATCAGGAAGAAGGGAAAGTTCCAGGGCAGGATGCCGCCGACCACCCCGATGGCCTGCCGGAACAGGAAGATGTTCTCGCCGGGCCTGTCCGAAGTGATGATCTCGCCCTCGATGCGACGCGCCCATTCGGCCATATAGTCGAGATAGTCGGCGGTGAAGGCGACCTCGACCTCCGCCAGGCCTTGGATCTTGCCCTGCTCCGCGACGATGGCGCTGGCCAGTGCCGGAGCGTTTTCCCGGATCTTGGCGGAGAGCTTGCGCAGGAAGCCGGCGCGCTCGATCGCCGGGCGCCGTTCCCACGCCTTCTGCGAGGATTTCGCGGCAGCGACCGCCTCGCCGACAAGTGCTGCCGAAGTATCCGGTATTTGCGAGATCACCTGCTCCGTCGCCGGATTGAGGACGGGGATCAAGTCCCCACCCGCATTCTCGACGAACTGGCCATTGATGAAATTGCGATGCGTGACGGTCATTCTATCCTCATTCGATGGCAAAAACTGGTCTCTCCGGCGTGTTGAGCACGCCGGTTGTTAATGGCAGAAGCTGGCACGGGGGCGGCGCGCCGAACCTAGGCGAGCGCGCCCCCGGCCCGAACTACTGCATCAGTTGGGTCATGATCTGGGCTTCAAGCTCATTGGCGGCCGGCGAGCAGGTCTTCATCGGCTCGGTCTTGATGCCTTCCGGAACATTGAGTTCGGGCGCTTCGATCAATTCGGGCTTCATGAATTCCTGCGAGCCGACAGAGCCGTTCGAATAGCCGGCATGGTTG
The DNA here is from genome assembly GCF_047739745.1 of Borborobacter xinjiangensis. NCBI lineage: Bacteria > Pseudomonadati > Pseudomonadota > Alphaproteobacteria > Hyphomicrobiales > Phyllobacteriaceae > Borborobacter > Borborobacter xinjiangensis. The sequence continues at coordinate 15,295 of NZ_JBLLVA010000037.1, forward strand.
CTGAGCGCGCCGGCATTCTCTGGCGCCAGCAGGAAGTCGGCGAATTTGCGCGCATTCTCCAGGTTCTTGGCGTCGGCCGGAATGGCTAGCGCGTCGACCCAGGCGATCACGCCTTCCTTCGGATAGATATATTGGACGGTCTTCTTGTCGGCACGCGCCCGCTGGACTTGGCCGCTATAATTGCTGGTCATCGCGATCTCGCCCGAGACCATCTGGTCGCGCAAAGCGGCAGCACCGGCGTAGACTTTGACCGACTGCTTCTGGGCGAGAAGGAGGTCGAGCACCTTCTGCATCTCGGCCGGATCTTCCGAGCACAGCGGTACGCCCAGATAGAGCTCGGCCATCGCGATCAGGTCGGAACCGCCCTTGAGCATGCCGACCTTCCCGGCAAGCTCGGCAGGAGGGTTAAACAATGTCTCGAAGCTGTCGATCGGCTTGTCATAGACGGCGGTATCGACCGCGAATGAGGTCGTGCCCCACTGATAGGGCAACGAATACTGGCCTTCCGGATCCCAGGACGGATCGACGAACTTCTTGTCCAGATATTTGAAATTCGGCAGGTCCTTCGGGTTGAACTTCTGGATGAGACCTTCCTTGGCATTGACCTCGATGAAGGTGTGGGCGGTGACGATGATGTCATAGCCGCCACCGCCGGCCTTGAGCTTGGCAAGCAGGGTCTCATTGGAATCGTAGGTATCGATGGTGACGTCGATGCCGGTTTCCTTCTCGAACTTCTCGACGAGTTCCGGCGGTGTGTAGCCGGCCCAGTTGTAGATGTTGAGCTTGCCTTCGGCCTGAGCCGCGATCGTGGTCACCGTGAGCATGGTGCCTGCGGCAAGCGCCGTCAGTATGTTAGAAATTCGCATTGGTTTTCCTCCGTTTTTGAATAGGCGTCCCTCCCCCGCGCTCACTCCGACATCCCCGAAACGCCGAGGATTCGGCCCTTTGTAAGCACGAAGGCAGTTGAGAGAAGAGCGAGCGAAAGCAGCAGCACGCCCGTCGAAATCGCGTTGAGCTCAGGCGTCATCTGGGTCTTCACGAGGCCGTAGATGTAGAGCGGAAGCGTCGTGCCCCCGGCGCCGGACACCATGAGTGTTATGATGAAATTGTCGAAGGAGACGATGAACGCCAGCATGGCGCCGGTGACGATGCCGGGCGCAAGCAGGGGCAGGACGATCAGCCGGAAACACTGCCAGCGACTGGCATAGAGGTCATAGGCCGCCTCGCTCAGGCGATGATCCATGCCGCGCAGCCGCGCCAGGATCGGCATCAGCGCAAAAGGCAGGCAGAACACCGTATGGGCGATCATCACATTGCCGACGCCGAGGTTAAGGCCGATCGTGGTGAACAGGATCAGCGTTGCAATGGCGATCATGATCTCCGGCAACATCAGGGGCAGCGAAAGAACCAGGAGATATTTGCCGCCGGAGCCGGACTCGACCCTACCCGACAGGACGAGGGCCGCCGGGATCGCGAGCAGCACGGATACGACCGTCGCCACGCCGCCGATGAGCATCGTGTTCAACGCCGCCTTGTGCAGATCGGTATTCTGGGCAGCGATCCAATACCATTTGAAGGTGAAGCCTTCCCACACGCTGATCGTGGTCGACGCATTGAAGGAGAAGACCACCAGTAGGACGATCGGCAGATAGAGGAATGCGAAGAGCAACACCGTGATTGTGCCAAAACCGGCGAAACGGTGGAGACTCTGGTCTGCCCCGCGCGATTTGCGCTTGCCGTCTGCCTGCGGGATTGCGGCGTTCATCGCCAGGGATTGAGCATGCGTCATGGCAATTTTACCTCGCCTTGGCCGATGTGCCACGCCGCGCGGCAAGCGTCAGTGTGGCCACGACGAGCAGGAGCAGGATGATCGAGATCGCGGCGCCGTGCGGCCAGTCCCGCGCGGTCGTGAATTGGAGCTGGATCAGGCTTCCAAGCATCAGCTTGCGCCCGCCGCCAAGAAGATCGGGGGTGATGAAGGCGCCGAGGCTCGGGATGAACACGAGGATCGATCCGGCCACCATGCCGGGCATCGTTAGAGGCAGGATAACCCGCCGCAAGGTTTGCATCCGGCTCGCATACAGATCGAAGGCAGCCTCGATCAGGCGCTTGTCCAAACGCTCCACCGAAGTGAAGACCGGCAGGATCATGAAAGGAATATAGACATAGACCAGCCCAATCAGCACGGCCCCGTCGGTATAGAGAAGGGTGAGCGGGGTGTCGGTCAGGCCGAGCCACATCAGCACCTTGTTCACCAGCCCGTGGTCGCGCAGCAGGATGATCCAGGACGAGGTCCGCACCAGGAGATTCGACCAGAACGGAAACATGATCAGCAGCAGCAGAACGCCTTTAACGAGGGCCCGCTGCCGCGAAATGAAAAAGGCAGCCGGGAAGGCGATGAGAAGGCAGAGAATGGTGGTCGCAAGCGCCAGCACCACGGAGCGGAAGAGCACCACGAAGAACGCCCAGTTGAGCATCTTCGATCCGTCGAGCTTCTTGACGAAAAGGATCTTCTCATAGGCGGCGGTGCTGAACGACCAGACCACGCCGCCATAATCGCCCTTGCCGAGGAAGGAATAAACCAGGATCAAGCCGAGCGGGATGAGCAGAAAGAAACCCACCACGCTGAGCGCCGGGTAGAGGCCGGCTCCGCGCAGCCAGCTGCCATCGGGAGAGACACGGGCCCCCGTCATGATGCGAGCGCCATGAGCTTTTCGGAAGGAAGCTCGAGCACGGCGTCCGCATCGACTTCGAAGCTTCCATAATCCGGATTGTCGGCGGCGACGCGAACGCGCAGTTCTTCGCCCGAATTCTCCGGCCGGACGATCACGCTAGCGAAGGGTCCGGTAAAGACGACATTGGTGATCTTTGCGCGGACGCCACTCCCGGTTTCTGCCTGGCCGGCGAGCTTGAGACGGCACCTTTCTGGCCGAATGGCGACGGTGGCAATGGACGACATATCCGAACTTGCGCATTCACCGCTTTGGCGCGCATGCAACCTGCCGATCGGCGTGTCGGCGACGATAAACTCGCCTTCCCTGCCAACCACCTGATTCACGGAGACGAAATTCATGTCGCCAATGAAGGCGGCCACGAAGGCATTGGCCGGGTTCTCGTAGATTTCGGTCGGCGATCCGACCTGCTGCACGTGGCCCTGATCCATCACCGCGATGCGGTCGGACATGGTCAGCGCCTCTTCCTGGTCATGCGTGACAAACAGGAACGTCGTGTGGGAATCGCGCTGAATGCGCTTCATCTCGATCTGCATTTCCTTGCGCAGCTTCAGGTCCAGCGCCGAAAGCGGCTCATCGAGGAGCAGCACGCGCGGCGACGGGGCAAGCGCCCGGGCAAGGGCCACGCGCTGTTGCTGGCCGCCGGAAAGCTGGGCTGGCTTGCGACTTGACATGGCGGTGAGCTTCACCAGATCGAGCATCTCCGTCGTCACACGGTCGATGACGTCGCGAGGCGTGCCGAGCATCCTCAGCCCAAAGCCGATATTTTGGGCGATGGTCATATGCGGGAACAGGGCATAGCTCTGGAATACTGTGTTGACCGGCCGCTTGTTGGCCGGATCAGACGTGATGTCCTTGCCGTCCAGCGTGACCGACCCCGTATCCGGAGTCTCGAAACCGGCAAGCAGGCGCAGCAGGGTCGTCTTGCCGCAACCCGAAGGCCCGAGCAGCGTGAAGAACTCGTTGGCATTGACAGACAGACTTACATTGTTCAACGCAGTGAACTGGCCGCCTTCGCTGGTCCGGAAGCTTTTGCGTACGTTCTGGAAGCCGATAAGAGCCAAGGCGTCGGAATCCTCTGCCGTTTGTTTTGCGGTTTTGATCATCACTTCATCCTGTCGAGGCGATCGGCCACTGCCAAAAACGGCGTGGCGACGGGCAGTATCGCGGCCAGAATACGATGGAAAGGGATGGCTTTTATGGCGCTGACCGGGAAAGGAAGATCGGCGTCACGTGCGCCAAGCAGCTTTGCCCCCAATGCGCGGCCCATCACGGAAGTCATCGCCACGCCCCGCCCATTGAAACCGAGGCCGATCAGCAGACCGGGAGCCGGCTCATGCAGGTGCGGCAGGAAATTCGGGGTGATGGCGATGCGCCCGCCCCATTTGAACTGCCACTCCACGCCTTTGAGGGTCGGAAATATGCGCTCCGTACCTGATTTGAGGCGGCTGAAGCCGCCCAGGGCGTCGGGGCGATCCGGATAGCTTCCCATGCAGCCGATCGAGAGCCGGCCGTCGCGGTCATAACGGGCATAGATGATTGCGCGGCGCGTATCCGCGATGGTCGTTTCGCGAGGCAGCACCCGGGATCGCTGGAGCGAAGACAGCGGCTCGGTCGCGGCCTGCAGACTGACGAGCGGCATGATCGTGCGCTTCAGCTTCGGCCAGAGATCGCCGGTATAGGCATTCGTCGCGATGACCACCTTATCGGCGATCACGCTGCCGCGCCTGGTCCGAAGCATCCATTTGTTGTTGGCGGCGCGGGAAATCGCCGTGACGGTGCTGTGCTCGAATATTTTCGCACCATGCTGGAGCGCGGCCTGCGCAAATCCACGTACGAGCGAAAGCGGCTGCACATGACCGGCCGACGGATGGAACAAGCCGCCGACATAATCGGCAGAGCCCGACCATTCCTGACACTCTTTCCGATCTAGCGCGGAAATCTCGCCGCCAACCGCATTCCACGCCTTCTGCAAACGCTCCAGGCTTCTCATTGCGGCGGCGGTGTGCGCCACCTGCAGCCAGCCCTTCTGCACCGGATCGCAGTCTATGCCGAACCGCTTTATGTCTTCGAACAGATCATTGCCCGAAGCGAGCGTGGCGGCCACCAGCCTTTCACCGTTGTGGCGGCCGATTTCGGCGCTCACCTCATCCGGCGTCATGCGCAATATTGGATTGACCTGGCCGCCGCTGCGGCCGGAAGCGCCGTAGCCGACTTCCATTGCCTCCAGAACGGCCACCCGCACGCCGGCAAGGGCAAGCTCTATGGCCGTTCTCAGCCCGGTGAAGCCCGCGCCAACGATGGCGACATCGAACTGGTGCCCGCCCTCGAGCTCCGGTTGGGCAGCAAGAGGGACTGCCGTTGCAACCCAGAGGGATTTCGGCAGGGTCCTGCCCGATGGATTGGCTCCTGGCAGTTCTGCGGTTTGATTCAACATCTACTCTCGCTCCGCGGACGCGGTCGGCTGAAGCCGCGGTCATCCGGCGGCGCCCGCGTCCAAAAACTGTGAATGCGCCTTCATGGCCTCGAGACCGTTCGACCTCGCGCCTCAAAACGTCGAAATAAGGAGGATGGAGCGCTTCCGTCGGTGCCGACTGCCACAGTGCGGAACCGGACCAGGCGCATGGGCCCGACCCTTGAAGTTCTCCTCCCCATAAGGAGACGGCGCTTGCCCTCACCGCGGGTCGCCATCTCGGCCTGAACTCTACCGGGCCCCACGGCGGTGACAATTTCGCCGATGGCCACCACTTGACGCTCGACAGCGCATTGAAGAGTATAAACCAGCGAAGGGGAAAGCGGGTCTGCACTTCGAATGACGACAGAACAGACGGCCGCGGTTGGCAGCGGAACGCGCGAGCAAGCGCCGGACCTGGGCCGGAACCTTATTTATCTGTGTGGCTTCTATCCGTCGATCTCAGAGGTCTGCCGGCAGATCGGCATCAACCGCCAACAATTCAACAAATACACCTCAGGCGCGGTGATGCCCTCACTGTTCGTCTTGAAGAGGATCGCCGATTTTTTCGGGCTGGAGGTGGAGGAAATCTGCCTGCCGCATGACAATCTCCGGGCGATATTCCAGATCAGATCGAACGCGGCCCCGGCCGAAGTTTCGGTCGGGAGCCGCCTGCTTGACGATATCGGCATGTTCTCGCAGGAGTTTTCGGAGCCGCTGGACAAGTACGAGGGCTATTACTATCGCTATTACTACGCCTACGACCTGTCCGGGCGTGTCGTGCGCAGCCTGTTCCGACTGTCCAAATCCGACGGCTTCTATGTGACGCGCCATATCGAGCGCATCTTTCATCCGTCAAGTGCTGGAAAGCACAAGACCGCGTTCAAATATCGCGGTTTTGCAACCGGGCTTTCCAACTGCATCTTCGTGCTGGAATTCGAAAGCTTGATGAAAAGCTGCATCGCCCATGCCGTCTTCCCCATCGTACCGCGGCCGGGCCAGCGTTATTTGTTCGGCCTGCAGACGTCGCTCAGCACAACGCACGGACGCCCAGCCGCCTCGCGCGTCGTTCTTGAGCGGATCCGCCCCAATATCGCCGTCCGCAAGATGCTGGCGCGTTGCGGTACCTTCGAGCCGAACAGTCCCGAACTGGAACCTGATCTGCTGCAACTCATAAGCAATGAGAACCTACGCGAAGATGCTGTGGTCATGCCTCGGATCATCTGATGTGGCACTCAGGGCGAGTTGACTGACCCAGCGATGCGACGATCTTCGTATGTCAATCGGCATTTGACCCCTATCGGAGTAATGAGGTTGCGATTTCTTAAGCGTTTTTGCATGGCCAACCCCGGATCCATCCCACTAGCCGATCCTCACCCGGTCAGCTCTTTTCGACGGTAGACATAAAGGGAACCGTCTAGACTTAGAGGGTCCAAGCGGCCGTCGCGAGCAAGCGCCATCAACGAGACTGGTCCCTTCGGAAGTCGACCGGCGCGCTCGCAACATCAACCGTCACGCCCGAAGGGATCATGCCGTCCGCGCCGCTCGGATGACCCGCGCAAGATGCGTCGAAGATGTCATGAGTACGCAGCCGGCAATTCCCGCGTTCAAAGCCCGATCACACGAGATCAGGCTTCAATCGATGTCGCCCCTCTTGGCCGGCTGCAGCAGGCTAGGACGTATCCCTCCGCGCTTTCGTCGTCAGCCAATCCACCGAAATCGTCCATGTCGACGGCTCCCTGCGCCAGCTTGACCTTGCAGCTTCCACAAACGCCCTGCTGGCATGAGCTGTCGATCCAGATACCCGCGTTCAACGCGGCTTCGAGGAGTGTCTGGCCGGGAGCGCACTTGCCGCGCTTTCCCGAAAGCGAGAAATAGACATCGCCTCCGAGCACACCGGGGTCTTCGACCACGATTTTTTCGCCAAAGCTCTCCTCGTGAATTGCCGCAACCTCGATCTGGTTCGCGACGATGCGTGCGGCCTTCATGAAACCTTCCGGCCCACACATGAAGATTTCCCGTTCGGCGTGATCCGGAACAAGTGACCGCATCAGCTCCGCGGTGATATGGCCGACCGCGCCGCGAAAGCCGGGTTCATCGTCGGTCTTGCCAACGACCAAGTGAATCTTCACGTTCTTGAAGCGTTTACCGATGAATTCCAGCTGATCGTGGAAGATGATGTCCTTTGGTGTCCGGGCAAAATGGACGAACACAACATCCGTGGGATCAACCACATCGTTAATATATTGGAGCATCGAAATTACAGGCGTCACCCCCGACCCGCCACTGAGAAAGAGCGGCTTGTTGGCCCGAATGTCGAGATAGTTGAACCGCCCGCCGATATCGGCGATCTCCAGCTTCATCCCGGGGCGCAGATCGTCGTTCAACCAGTTCGAGGCAAGACCGCCCGGAACGCGTTTCACGGTCACCTGGATGTTGTGGGGCCGGGTGGGCGTGGAACAGATCGAATAGGCGCGCGGGTAGACCCCGTCGCCGATGCGGAGTTTGAACGTAGCGTACTGGCCAGGTTTAAAATCGAAGCTTCGGTTCTCGCTGTCCTCGAACACAAAGGTCTTGGCGTCGTGGGTTTCCTCAACCACGGCCTTGCAGATGAGCGTCGCCGGGCCGCCACGGTAGCAGGGCTGTTGATTGGCAGCCGGCAATGAGTAGCGGAAAGGTGACTCCATAAGCATCGCGATCTCCTTCGTCCGACGCTTGTACCAAAGCCTTCGATTTCAATGACCCCGCACGAAGCACCGTCATCGATCAAGAAATTCGATCAATGCTGATCGATGACTTCTCTCAGCAGCTTGAGCGCCGTGACCACGAGGGGATCGGAGCGCCGGCGCATGTGGACCGCCGAGAATACAGGCTGGGGGATGATGGGGGCGTCCCGCACGAGTTGCAGGTTGGGCACTTTGGACCGTGCGCTCTGGAAGGCAAACAATGGCAGATAAAGCGTCCCGCCATGCCTTGCCAGAAGTTCGATGGCGAGATCGTCGCTACCAATCACCATGCTTGGAAAGGCAAGCTCTGGAAGCGCGTCGTCGAGTGCACGCTCGAACGCGCTCGTATAGGCGACCTTGATGTAACGCCGAGTATCGACGTCCTCGAGCGTGCCGTGTTCAGTCGAAACCATGACGAACTCGGCCGCCCCCAACTCTCCGATCCGGATATCCGGCGTGAGCTGCGGCGCAAACATGATGCCGATATCCGTCTCTCCAGACAACACGTCGCGCTGGATCTGGGAGGAGAAGTTGATCTCGACATGAAGATCCAGGCCGTCCCGGCTGCGCAGCCGATCGATCCAGTCAAGCAGATAGGCCCGGACCAGGCTGTACTGGCAAGAGACATGAAGCCGATGGTTGCTGCTGCGCCCACCGCTCACGACATCCCGCCGTGCGTGCCCCCAAAGGGCAAGGAAGGCGCGGCAATGACCTTCGAAACGTCGTCCCGCCGCGGTCGGCTCGGCGCCGCCGCGCCCTCTTTCAAACAGGCGAGCCCCAACCAGTTCCTCCAGGTGCCGGATGCGCGCGCTAACCGTTGACTGCATGATGTTCATGCGTTCGGCGGTTCGCTTGAAATTTCCGGTCTCGAGCACATCGAGAAAGGTGACGATGAGCGGTACGTTCATTGCTTCGATCAAAAATATCGATCAATAACTCGTGGGCAGTGATATTTTCCGATTGAATTCATGTCAATACCGTGGGGCAACTGCGGACACCACACGGTTACGCTGTACCATGGAGACCTTGATGTTCATCCTCGACACCGACTGTCACAACTACTGGTGCAGCGCCACCGTCCTTGAGCCTTATATGGAAGGTCTGTTCAAGGACATGTTCGTCCGCGGCGAGAGGACCGGACCGCGCGGCGCCTTTCCGCATGGCCATCGCCCCTGGTTCCATCCGGAGGGCTTCGCGCGCCACGACATCAATCCCGTCGAGGAAGACGACAACTACCTGATGATGAAGGATAAGCACCTCGACAAGTACAATATCGACGTTGCGATCCTGACGGGCGACGAACCAATCGAGGCCTCCACGCTAGCAAATCCGTACTACGCCAACGCGCTCTGCAAAGCCTACAACGACTATATGATTGACTACTGGCTTCCGAAGGACGACCGCTTCTGGGGCTCGCTGGTGGTCGCGCCGCAAGACCCGAAGTTGGCCGCTGAGGAAATTCGCCGCCTGGGCTCGCACCCGCGAATCGTTCAGGTGCTGGTCAGCCACGGGGCGCAGCGGCCCTATGGCGATCCCTTCTACCATCCTATCTTCGAAGCTTGCGCCGAAATGGGCCTGCCCTTCGCCATGCATCTGGGTGGCCAGGGCGGTCTCAATGCAACGCCGATTGGAGCCGGACCGTCGACCTTCTTCTGGGAGACGCACGCGATCCTGCCGCAGTCGGCGATGACCCACATGGCCTCACTGATCGCTCAGGGCGTATTCGAGAAATGGCCGGACCTCAAGGTCGTCATCATCGAGTGCGGTGTCGCCTGGGTGCCTTCGGTCCTGTGGCGCTTGGACGCGAACTACCGCGCCCTCCGCAAGGAGACACCGTGGCTCAAGCGGCTACCGTCTGAATATTTCAAGAGCAATATCCGCATGTCTACCCAACCGTTGGAGCAGCCCGCGAACATGCAGCACTTGTGGGCGACGCTGGAGGCCATGGATGGTGAAAATACCCTGCTGTTCGCTTCCGATTATCCGCACTGGGATTATGACGACGTCACCAAGCTGCATATTCCGCCGGTCTGGCGCGAGAAGGTTCTCGGTCTGAACGCGCTTGATGTCTACAAGCGAATCCCGCGGCCAATGGCAACGGCAGCAGAGTAAGGGAGGGCGACATGACTTCGAAACACTTTGCTTGCAAGACGTCGGAGGTTCCTGGGGACGCCGCCAAAATTGTCAGCATCGGCAGACTGTCGGTGGGCCTCTTCAGGTTGGACGACGAATTTCACGCCCTTCTGAACGTTTGCCCCCACAAGGGTGCCGCGCTTTGTGAAGGTCCGGTTTGCGGAACCACGAAGCAGACGGACAGGACGGAATTCATCTATGATCGGGCAGGCGAGTTGGTCCGTTGCTCCTGGCACGGCTGGGAGTTCGACATCCGGACCGGTGAATTTCTTGTCGACAAAAGCATTCGGACCAAGAGCTTCCCGGTCACTGTTGAAGACGACGATCTCTACGTCACGATCTAGCCTCACGTCATACCTGTGGTGAGCATCCATTCCGACTTCGACCTGCCGCGGGCGATCCTTGTAGTCGTCCGCGTGGCCACACTTCAACGGCGCTACAAGCTGCAAGCACGATCCTGCTGCTGGTCTCGGAGATTGCCGCGACCATCCTCTTCGGGCTTGTCGCCGCAAGGCGACCAGGACGCGGCTGGCGCCTGGCGCTGATCACCCGCGGATCTGTGCCATCTGATGGCGTCGGCCGCGATGGCGATTGCCGCAGTTCTACCCAAAAACGAGTTCTCTGAGCGCAGTCTCATCTTCACCGTGCTGTCGGTGACGTGTTGTCGACGCTCGCCATGACTGCTTACCCGATGATCACGCAGTCAATCGGCCTCGATGCACGGGCCACTGGCATCTTCTTCGGTGGCACCATTCACGACGTCGCTCAGCTGGGTGGGTGCAGGCTTCTCCGTATCGCCCGAAGCGGGCGACACAGCCACCCTCGTCAAGCTCATCCGCGTCACCATGCTGGCGCCTGTTGTGCTGACCTTCTCGCTCGCGACCCCGCAGTGCGGTTCCGGCGCTGAGGCTGGCACGCGGCCGTCGCTGCTGCCCAGCTTCGTCATCGCCTCCCTAATCATCGCCGCCGTCATTCCTTCGGTCTTGTTCCCCCGGCAGCGTCGACGGTCGGTATGGAGACATTGCGACCGGTCGACTTGCACCTTACCGGAAGTACGCCAATTTCTCGCGATTTTCCACGGGCAGCTATACGGTGCATTTTCCTGATTGCTGCCCGACCGCTCGCGGCCCCATAGTTCCCGGTGCTCAGCTTGGTCGCTCCTTGCGCTAACAGCCCAATCCACATGCCTACGCACCTCGTCCTGCTACCGCCCATGCCCTTATGGCAAGCGAATTTCGCGTTCAGTATAATAGGGAGCCGCCGCTGAACGTGTTGTTTCCGGCGGCCGCGCGCTGTGTCATCACGCAAGGAGCAGAATGGCAACCTTTCCACCGCGTTGCAGATCTCGAGGCTGACCACCACGTGAATGTCATACAGACATGATCAAAAGAGCAGGCCAATGCCCATTTTCGACCGCATCCTTGATCCCACTGCTCAGTTGATGCAGCCACCACGTGGGCTGGATTTCGACTTCACACAACCAGTGGGGGAGCCCGCGCTCATTTCGCCGGACTCGATTTCGTGGCGTATTTTCAAGAACCCGGTGACGCTCTTCGTTGGTGGGATAGCTGCAGTCATCCTCGAGCTGGCGGAGCCGTCAGTCCGCTCCGGCGTATGGAACCACAGCACATTCCGGACCGACCCCGTCATGCGATTGCGCCGTACAGGCGCTGCGGCGATGATGACGGTCTACGGACCCAGAAGCGCGGCGGAAGCGATGATCGCCCGGGTCGTCAGGATGCACGACGCGGTGCGCGGCGAAACACCAGACGGAACACCCTATCATGCCAACGAACCTCGGCTTCTCTGCTGGGTCCAGGCAACGGCATCGTTCGGCTTCATCGAGGCCTATTCACGCTTCGCCAGCACACTCACCCAAGCAGACAAGTCTCGCGCATTTGCCGAAGCCGAACCGGCCGCGCGCCTTTATGGTGTGCAAAGCGCACCGCGTTCTGTAGGTGAATGGCAAGCAATGCTGAGCGATGTCATGCCGACACTGGAGCCATCGGCTACCATCTTCGAGTTCCTCGACATCATGAAGGAAGCTCCAATCGCTCCTGGCTTGCATCCTTTGCAGCGATTGCTTGTCGCCGCCGCTGTCGAAATCCTGCCCCAAGAGGTTCGCATCAGGTTGCGGCTGGAAGACCATGGCCTTGGGAGGGTCAAGTCTCAATTAGTTGCAGGCATCGCGCGCCTTGCGGACATAGTGCCCATCCGTGCGGCCCCTCCTGCAAAGGCGTCCGTCAGGCTCGGCAGGTCGCCAACCTTCCTTTATGCATGGCGTCACTAGCAGGAACCTGGATAAATCGACACTGCGCAGCTTCATGCGTGTGGTCACGATGCTCTATGCTCCAGCGGGCGCGGCCAGATAGAAGTCGGCTAGCGTCTGCGAAATTCGACTGATCACTGTCGCCCGTTTCCCAGCCGGGCATCGGAATACTCGTCGATGCCGCATCCGGCGAACGCGTTCTCGTTTTTTCGAGATGACGCAGCCTCCCATTGCATAGCCGGAACCAGACCTTCGACCAGGAATGCGGTCTGCTCCGTTCCCGAGAGACGATTCTCGCCGTTTTTGGAGTACGAGATGTCCTTTCGGTCAGCCCGTTCTGCCATTGCAGGGCGAAGCCGAGGCGATCCTTGAGTGTGACCGCAATCTGGCTGGCACCTTCGACAATGTGATGAGTGGTAATGACATATCCGTCGGCAACATCGACGATCACCCCGGAGCCCGCGCTCAAGCGCGGTGGCCGCCTTGGTATCTCCGTCAGGTCGAAGAAGCGGTGAAAATAAGGATCGGTGTAGAGTGGTTTGCGCTCGGCCGGCGCACCGGAGCTGACCTTGATGTTGACCACCGCTGGCGTGACCTCCTGCAGCACATCGGCGAGAAGCCGCGCGTCCATGATCTGCGACGTAGCGGTCTGAGCGTCTGAGCACTGGCGCGGCATTGCACCCAACCAAAGATGGAACAATGGCGGCGACCAGAATGGCAAAAAATCGGTCATCCGTCCGTCGCCGCCGGGTTTTTCAAAGAACCTCCTTTTCAGGAGGGTTGATTGCTGGCCCCAGTCACGCGCTGCCGGTTTTCTGCGGAAGTTGCCGATACATGCTGCGCAGCAAGGAACATCAGGGCTGAAGCCACTGTGCACCGCCGCCAACCTGCGTTCTCCGCCCTGTCGATCAGCCCGTCGAGGAGCGGCCTCAGCACATCCTTGCATTCAGCTTCGTAGGCGACGAACTCGCGCGCCTGGTGCTGCGGCGAAGCAACCGTTTCGACATTTGCGATAACGTTCATGGACGATCTCCTGCCTAATCGAAGAAGGCCCGCTCCCCAACGGAGCGAGCCTGCATCGAACCGCTTAGAAGTCCATGCCTGCGCCTGCCGGCATTGCCGAAACGGCCTCTTTCTTCGGCTTCTCCGCCACCATCGCCTCTGTCGTGACCAGAAGACCTGCAACGGAAGCGGCATCCTGCAGCGCGGTGCGCACAACCTTGGCCGGGTCGATTACGCCCTGTTTGTAGAGATCGCCGAACTCATTCGTCTGGGCATTCCAGCCATAACCAAAGTCGGCCCTTTCGCGCAGCTTGCCGACGATGATCGAGCCTTCGGCGCCAGCGTTTTCGGCGATCTGCCGCACTGGAGCTTCGATCGCGCGGCGCACGATCTCGACCCCGTACTTCTGGTCGGTGTTCTCGGTGATGACACCGTCCAATGCCCTCGCTGCGCGGAGCAGGGCCACGCCGCCGCCCGGCAGCACTCCCTCCTCGACCGCAGCGCGGGTCGCATGCAAGGCGTCGTCTACGCGGTCCTTCTTCTCCTTGACCTCGATCTCGGTCGAGCCACCGACACGGATCACCGCCACGCCGCCGGCGAGCTTGGCCAGTCGCTCCTGCAGCTTCTCGCGGTCGTAGTCCGACGTGGTCTCCTCAATCTGCTGCTTGATCTGAGCGACGCGGCCCCGGATCTCCTCCTTGCGGCCGACCCCATCGACGATAGTGGTGTTCTCCTTCTCGATAACCACTTTTTTGGCGCGGCCGAGCATCTGCAGCGTCACGTTCTCCAATATGATGCCAAGGTCTTCGCTGATTGCAGTGCCGCCGGTCAGGATCGCGATGTCCTCGAGCATGGCTTTGCGGCGGTCGCCGAAGCCCGGAGCCTTGACGGCGGCGATCTTCAGGCCACCACGCAGTTTGTTGACGACGAGCGTGGCCAGAGCCTCGCCCTCAACATCCTCAGCAATGATGAGAAGCGGTTTGCCGGCCTGCACTACGGCCTCGAGCACGGGAAGCATCGCTTGCAGGTTGCCAAGCTTCTTTTCATGGATCAGCACGTAGGGCTCTTCGAGCTCGACGCGCATCTTGTCCTGGTTGGTGATGAAGTACGGCGAGAGATAGCCGCGGTCGAACTGCATGCCCTCCACGATTTCGAGTTCGGTCTCGGCGGTCTTGGCTTCCTCGACAGTGATGACGCCCTCATTGCCGACCTTCTCCATCGCCTCCGCCAAGAACCGGCCAATCTCGACATCGCCGTTGGCCGAAATGGTGCCGACCTGGGCGATCTCGTCGTTCTGGGTGACCCTGCGCGCATTGGTTTTCAGTTCAGTAACAATGGCATCCACCGCCTTGTCGATGCCGCGCTTCAGGTCCATCGGGTTCATGCCGGAGGCAACCGCCTTGGCTCCTTCCCGGACAATCGCTTGGGCGAGTACGGTCGCGGTCGTGGTGCCGTCGCCGGCGATGTCGTTGGTCTTGGAAGCGACTTCGCGGACCATCTGCGCGCCCATGTTCTCGAACTTGTCCTCAAGCTCGATTTCCTTGGCGACGGAGACGCCGTCCTTGGTAATGCGCGGGGCGCCGAACGACTTGTCGATGACGACATTGCGCCCCTTGGGGCCGAGCGTGACCTTCACCGCATCGGCGAGGATGTTGACGCCGCGCAGCATGCGCTCACGTGCGTCGGAATGGAATTTGACTTCCTTGGCAGCCATTGGATCACTCCTTCAATAGGCAGCTTTCTTGACTGGTATTTGTCTCGGTCCGGTCACGCGGCCTTCTTCAGCGTGGCGGCTTGCTCGATGACACCCATCACGTCGGTTTCCTTCATGATGAGCAGATCCTCGCCGTCAAGCTTGATCTCGCTGCCCGACCACTTGCCGAACAAGATGCGGTCGCCGGCCTTCACGTCGAGCGGGACCAGTTTGCCAGCCTCGTCGCGCGCGCCGCCGCCGACGGCGATCACCTCGCCTTCCTGCGGCTTTTCCTTGGCAGTGTCTGGGATGATGATGCCGCCAGCCGTCTTCTCTTCGGCTTCGATGCGGCGGACCAGGATACGGTCATGCAATGGACGGAACGTCATATCGTTCTCCTCAAGGACAAACAGATTTTGAGAGGTCCCTCCGCTCCGGCCCGGAGCGGGGCTCGCGCAACCCTCTTCGGCATCGCGCGCGATCTCAAGCTAGTTTTGCGCTTATCCGGTTTCAAGAGGGGGAGCGCAAAAATTCGACACTCGCCTACGCCGACTGCAATGCGTTGTAATCTCTGCGGATTTTTTGAACCGCGGGAGGCTCTGCGGTCTTCAACTTGGCAAACATTTCTCCAAGATTCGTGTGATCTCAGCGCCGATTATCGGCGACAACAACAGGAGTTTATCTGCCAGCGGAGGGCCATCGATGGACGAGAAGCCTGCCCCGATCACCCCTTCCATCGCACTCGAAACCCCCGGACCTTTTCTCGATCGGCCTTTGACGCCGGCGCGGTTCTTCAAGCATCCGGAGGACATGCTGGACGACCGCACGCAGGATGCGCGGGAAAAGGCGCGCCATACTCTCATCCTGGGCGTCGGACGTCTGCGCGGTGGAATCGATGCCGGCGCTGCACCAACCTCCCGGCGCAGAAAACTTTGCCCCTTTCGATGAGATCATGGATGCGCTGGTGAGCCTCGATCGGATGCCTACGGCCCCGCCGCGCGCCGAGCGGAACTCGAAGCAACCCGAATGGCTTGTAGCTTCGGTTCAACTTTTTGCGAAAGGAGATTTGCATGGGAAGCCGCGTGAGTCGGGAGTTCCGTCTGCAGATGGAGGGCTACGGTCTTACCACGGCCGAAATACACTACCACTTGCCCGACCATTCCAAGCTGCTGCAGCTTTTCGTGTGGCAAGAATACGATCTCGCGCCGGAGTTTCCAGAACTGCGCGGGTTCCTCGATTATTGGACCGAGAACCTGGAGGGCGCGCTGCACTCCGTGCGCGTCGCCCACCATCGGCTCATCAGGCCGTCCGAATGGAAGGCGGTGGACGGCATCATCGGTCTTCATTGAGAGGTGTGGGACAGCGATGCTGCGCGCTGCATCGCTACAAGTTTTCGGGACGTCACTCTTCTTCATCGGATTTCAAGAGATCAATCAAGGCTGGACGCGCGCGCCTGGTAGACATCGTCTCTCGCCCCACGTCGCCACGTCCCATAGTCACGGTTCGATCCCTTTATGTTCGCCTCACGAGATGAGATAATGCCGTTAGTCTGAATGGCGTTCTACGCTCAGCAACTCGACAGCCGGGCCGGCGTTTTGACGCTCAAGGGCGAGAAGCGCGCCGCCACTGATGACAAGGACCGCCAGTTCTCCGAACGGTTCTATGGCCGTTCCGAGCGGCGTATCCCGGTCGGGTACGAGGCCAAGCAAGCCTTCATCGATTAATTTGGGGGATTCATTTCAACTCTAAGGGCGATCGTGGTAAGGGCAAGCTCGGGTAGAAGGGTGAGGAGCGACGAATGGCAGCTGGTGACGAGAAGCGGCCCCTTACGTCTTCCGGCGGTCCTGATTGGAGAGCGGGCGCAGTAGTGCTTTGTCTTCTTGCTTTGGCGCTCTGCGCCTCCCTGGGTTGGCTCTTTATCTAAGCCGTGATGTAAGCCGTGTCCTCCGAAACATGCGTGAGCATTACGCAGCCACTGACTCAATCATTCCCTGCTGTTTCCTCTCCTGAATTTTGGACAAGGTCCAACCCGGACGCCGGACTTGTTCCGCGTGGGAAGCCTCTAGCTGGTGAGAGGTGCGGTGGGCTTCCAATCCACATGACACATTCGCAAATCCCGAACATTTAACGGGTGCCCGATAGCAACTCAGCATCGCCACGATGCAATTAAGTTGTATCCAACCTGCAATTACATTCATTTGACCTGCATATTCCCTGCACCATTTCCGGTGAATGAGCAACCAACCCGAGGTGGCGCTGAAATGCGGTCTTCGATGCTTCCGAGTCGCCCACTGCGAGACTCCATTGGTCATCCCTCCCCACACACCTGTGTTCCGGTTCTGAACACATCGGCCACTAAGCCACGACGCCGGCCTTCTCACGACGACAGGATCAACTGATATGCTGGACAAGAACGCGAACGTGTCGCGGGCTGGGCACTCGCCGCTTTCGCTGAGTGACGTCTCCA
>NZ_JBLLVA010000038.1:0-32397 GCF_047739745.1 Borborobacter xinjiangensis
GTCGACCTCCATGATCTCCAGAGGCTTGCCGGCTCCAACGGCAACGGCGGCACGGGTTTTCATGTTCTTCTCATTCCTTGCATATTGCTCATGGACTTCAGGCAGCTTTGGCTGGGCCCGCCGGGAATACGCCTGACATCACGCTGAAACCCTTGATGCGCTTGACCCGGTCGCACCAGCGGCGGATCGCCGGATAGTCCTGACGCGAAATACCACCCTCTTCCGAGAGCATGATGTAGGGGAAGCAGGCGATGTCAGCGATGGTCGGATTTGGTGCCGCGCAGATCCAGTCGCGCCCCTCCTGCTCGCCGAACCAAAGGTGCTCGTCAAGGATGCCGAACAGGCGATGGGCGCCGGCGCGCGCCGCCTCAATGTCGAAGTCGTAGAACAGCGCGTCGTGCAGGCGGGCGGCGGAGGCCGTGCCGGTGATGGAGTCGGCAAAGGTCAGCCACTGGCTGATTTCGCCGAGCAGTGCCGGATTGTCGCGCGGGTACCATGTACCCGACGCATCGTACTTCGCGGCGAGATAGACTAGGATCGCCTGGGCATCGCGCAGGATCAGCCCGTCGTCTTCGATAACCGGAAGCTGGCCAAGCGGATTGAGCTTCAGGAACCATTCCGACTTGTGCTCGCGACCGGGATAGAAGTCGATCGGCACCGTCTTGTAGTCGATGCTGAGCATGCCCATCAGAAGTCTGAGCTTGTAGCAGTTGCCCGACAGTTCGTAATCGTAGAGCGTGATCATCGGGAAACTCCTAAAGGTCCAGAACCAGCCGCGCCGACTTGGCACGCGACACGCAGGTCATGATCTTGGTGCCGGACTTGCGTTCGGCGTCGTTGAGATAGACGTCCTGGTGGCCCGGCTCGCCTTCGATGACGGTGGCAAGGCAGGTGCCGCAGGCGCCCTGCTCGCATGACGACGGCATGTCGATGCCCGCATCACGCATGACCTCGAGGATCGTCTTGCCCGCCGGCACCTGCAGCGTCACGCATGAGCGGGCAAGCGCCACCTCGAAGCTCGAACTGTCGTCGATGTCGTTGGTGTTCTTGAAGTATTCGAAATGCACCGCCGTCTCCGGCCAGCCCATTTCAGCCGCGATGCTGCGTGCGGCTTCCAGCATCGGGCCGGGACCGCAGAGATAGACATGCTTGTCCGAGCCGTAGTCGCCGAGAATGTCGCGCAACTTGGCGCCGGTCTCTTCGGGTGAAAGGCCGAGATGCGGCTTGAGCGAGGCGCCGAGCACGGCAGTTTTCTCGGGGAAGGCAAGATGGGCTTCGTTCTGGGCGAAATAGTGCAGCTCGTGCGCAAGGTTCTGGTTGTCGAGCGCCTGGGCCATGGCAAGCAGTGGCGTGATGCCAATGCCACCGGCAATGAACAGCGTCTGGACCGCGTCGCGGCGCAGCGGGAAGTTGTTGCGTGGCTCGGAGATGGCCAGCACGTCGCCTTCGCGGACCGTCTCGTGAAGGCAGGTCGAGCCGCCCTTGGAATCGCGTTCCAGCTTGACGCCGATGACGTAGCTGTCGCTCTCGCCTGGACCGTTGGTGATCGAATATTGCCGGATCAGTCCGTTGGGCAGGTGCACATCGATGTGGGCGCCAGGCTGGAAGGTCGGCAGCAGGCCCTTGAGCGGGCGCAGCTCGAAACCGGCGATACCGTCGGCAGCCTGCCACTTCCTGGCGACCTGTACCCGGATGGTCGCCTTGCGGCCATGCGCCGTCTCCTCCGGCATCTCGGCGAGTTCGGGCGAGACGCGTTCGATCACGGGCTCGAGCGGTGCCGGCACGGGCTGGGCCGCCGCCTCGCGCTCGACGATGTCCCGCAGCTTCGACAGAAGATCGTTGTGGTGATGGAGAACTGCCAGCCTGGCTTTGCCTTCGACCTGACTGTCGAGCACGCCGCGGATCACCGAGCGGTTGGAATCGACCGGCTGGACGAAGAACACGGCGAGTGTACTGGCGTCACCCTCGCTCGAACGCAGCGCCACCGAGAACGCATTCCAGGCCTCGATAGCCACCGTGGCAGCGGAGCCATCGACCTTTCCGCTCGGCTGGAAGCGATAGCCTTTCAGCTTCGCCGCAACGACATCGGCCGGAGCATTGACCGGAATGCCGCGCAATAACAAAAGCTTGCCCTCGGCAAGCCCTGCCACTTCGGGCACCTCGCCTTGCGGGTCTTCCGCCGACCAGACAAGACCGTAGCGCTCGACCGCCGCAAAGGTGCGGTTGGTGATGGTGCGGGCCGGTGCGTCGGCCGGATGCGCCGGGATATAGGTGCAGCCGGCGGTGCGGTTCGAATAGCGCCAGCCATGATACTGGCACTTCAGCTCGCGGCCGTCATTGATGCCGATCGACAGTCGCACGCCGCGATGCAGGCAACGGTTTTCCCAGATATTGACGTAGCCATCATCCGCTCGCCATACAGCGAACTCGCGGCCAAACAACTGGCCATGGAATACATGACGTAACGGAAGGTCGTAAGACGCGGCGATGGGATGCCATCTGGTCTTGGCTAGGTCGAGCATTTGTTCCTCGCTAATCTTGTCTTTTGCGCCGCGAAGGCGCTCAGGTAGCAGCAGGGATGACTCCGTAGGTCACGCCCTTCTGGCTCAGCCACCGGCGGTAGGCGATCGCCGACTTGTCGGCGCGAATGGGAGTCTCGGCTCGCGGATCAAGCGGCAGCCGCTTCGGAAACTGGTTCTCCAGGATCGGCTTGTCCTGCCCGAAGATCGTCTGCTGAAAGCGCTTGATCACCTTGTCTTCATTGTCCTCGTCCAGCACACACAACATCATGTGCGCACGCACATGCTCCTGGTCGATCGGCTGCAGGAACACGGCGATGACGTCGAGCCGGGTCTCGTCGAGCGGACTGGATTTGTAGAGCACCGAGCAATAGGGGTGCGGCACGCGGTAGATGTAGTCGACGTCGGCGCCCCCGTCCGACGCGGTCGATGCCATCGGCTGGTAGAAACGGCATCGCGTGGCGAGAATCTCGTCGCGATCGACAGAGATTTCGACGTCGTATTCCTTCACTTCCGTGTGCGGCTCGGCACCAAGGATGTCGGTATGGACATAGGGGAAATGCCCCATGTCGAGGAAGTTCTCGATGGCGCGCGGCGCCGAGACGTTGACGCCGAGCGTTGCAGCGTTGAGCCGGCGCCGGTCGGGCTCATCGAACTCCGGGATCGGGAACAGGTCCGCGGGCGGATTGCCAAGCGACGTCCAGATGTAGCCATAGGCGAGTTTCACCGGCAGCTTGTCGGCAATCGTGGTGATGTCGACCGGATTGCCCTCCGAGAGATCGGCACGGTCGCGCCAGACGGCGGCACTGCCCTTGCCATCGACAGCAAAGCTGAGGCGCTCTTCCAGAAGTACGGTGTCGACGACTACAGCCAAGGGTATTTCGGCGAGTGCCGCAAGCGGGTGCCAAAGATCGAGGATCACCTGGTCCCTGCATCTCGTCTGGATCATTCTTTTCATTCCTTCGTGACTTACGCTTCTTTCATGCGTCAAAGCCGCGCCGGGATCGCGCCGTAGGAAACCGCGCGATCGCGCAGCCAGCGGCGATACAAGACGGAGACGGCGTCGGCGCGGATCGGCGTTTCGGCGCGCGGATCAAGCGGCAGCCGCCTCGGCACCTGATTTTCCAGGATCGGCTTGTCCTGGGCGAAGATCAGCTGCATGAAGCTGCGGACCGCGGCTTCGCCGGTGCCATCCTTGACGTAGCAAAGGAAGGGGTGGGCGATGCAGTTCTCCTCGTCGACCGGTTGGACGAACAGCGTGATGGTGTCCAGCCGATCCTTGTGGATGGAGTTGCTCTTGTAGAGCGCCACCGTATAGGGGCGGATCACCTTGTATACGTAGTTAACCAGGAAGCCATCCTTGGCCGATGGCGAGGCAAAGGGCTGATAGAACTTACACTCGGTCGCCAGAACTTCATCGGATTCGGTCATCTGGACATTGTATGGAGCCACCTCCGTGTGTGGCTCCTCCCCCAAATAGCCTGGATGCACGAAAGGCAGATGCCCCATGTCAAGAAAGTTCTCGACCGCTCGCAGGCCGGATGTTCTCACTGCGATCGAACCGCCGGTCACCAGATAGCGGTCCGCCTCCTCCGCTTCCGGCACGAAGACGATATCGCGCTCCGGCTCACCGAGGCAGGCCCATAGGAAGCCATAGCGCCTGGCCGAACGCACATGCTCACCGGATTCGCTTCGGACAACTTCGTCGTCACAGTCACCGTGAAGATAGCGGACTTCAAGATCGACCCCCAGAAGACGCGTATTGAAAGCCTTGCCGGGTGATAGGTTGGTCAAATCGGCGATCACATGCCAATCGTTAAGAAGAACTCTGTCGCTACAAAGGGCAGCTTTGCTCATCGCACCCTCCCTTGGCTAGCACTTCCCCATGAACCTAGCTCTGTCGTGCCGATATTGAAACCACATGATTGGATATCAATCAATGATATTTTGCCTGTCCAAGGAAGAATTTTGATTGACAGGCCGATTTGATTGACTACCGATATGGAAAACGCAACCCGGTATATGAGAGGGCTGTTGATGCAGCCAATGCCGGGGCATGACCGCTAGGCAAGCCAAAGTGCGCTGGTGGGGGAGGAAGCCATGAGCAGCCGCTCGCAGGCCATTGCCGACATACTGACCCGGGCGATCATCGATCACCGGCTGGTGCCCGGCTGCAAGCTCGGCGAACGCGAGCTGTCTGAAATCTTCGACGTCAGCCGCATCGTGGTGCGCCAGGCGCTGATCCGCCTCGCCGACGACGGGCTTGCCCAGATCGAACGCAACCGCGGGGCTTTCGTCGCGCGGCCCAGCATGCAGGAAGCGCTGGAGATCTACGACGCACTCACGCTTGTCGAACAAGGCGTTGCCGCCCAACTCAGCGATCGTCTCGGGCCCGCCGGCTGGGCTGAGCTGCGCCAGCATATCGAGCGTCAGCGCCAGGCCGCCGCCTCGGGCAACCATGCGCTTGCGGACGTGCTCGGCCAGGAGTTTCACACCATTTTCGTGCGGCTCAGCCGCAACCGGGTGATGCAGGAGATCCACGCCCAGCTGGTGCGCCGTACCACGCTGCTGCGCTCGCTGATCACCGCCGATTTCGACTATTGCAACCTGCTCGACGACCATGCCCGGGTGGTCGACCTGCTCGAAAAGGGCCGGCTGAAGCAGGCGATGGAACTGATCGACACGCATCACCGCTCGGTGGTGCGTGGCTACATCATGGACCGGCAGGTGTTTCCGGAACTGACACCGCGCGAAGCGCTTGGACCATATCTCGACGGCAAGGCCGGCGAGGCGCCGAAGCCAGCGCCGCGAAAGAACACGGGCAACAATGGCGGGACACGGGCTCACTCCCATGTCCATGCCGCCAAATAGAGCCTGCAACAAAGCCGGCGGCCACCAACCAACAGAGGGTTACATCATGCTCAATCTGACCAGACGACAATTCCTGCGATATTCGGGCGCTGCCGGCGCCGCACTCGGCACCAGCGGTCTCGTCGGCATCGCCAGCGCGCAGGAGCCCCTGAAGATCGGCGTCGTCTACGTCTCGCCAATCGCCGAAATCGGCTGGACCAAGCAGCACAGCCTCGGCGTCGAAGCCATCAAGAAGGAGTTCGGCGACAAGGTTGCTATCACCGCCATAGACAACATCTTCATGCCGCAGGACGCCGAGCGCGTATTCCGCGAATTGGCCGCCTCCGGCAATCAGCTGATCTTCGGCACCTCGTTCTCGCACGGCACGCCGATGCAGAAAGTGGCGCCCCGCTTCCCGAAGGTCGCCTTCGAGCATTGCTCCGGCATCGTGCACCTCGCCAATCTCGGCACCTTCGAGGCCAAGTATTATGAAGGCTGCTACGTGGCCGGCGCCGCCGGCGCGCACATGACCAAGTCGGGCAAGATCGGCTTTATCGGCGGCTTCCCGATCCCCGACATCGTTGGCCCGGCCAACGGGCTGCTGCTTGGCGCACAAAGCGTCAATCCCGACATCACCTGCAACGCCATCTTCCTGAACTCGTGGTTCGACCCGGGCAAGGAGAAGGAGGCCGCCAACACGCTGCTGTCGCAAGGCTGCGACGTCATCTGCTCGATGACGGACACCGCCACCGGTGTCCAGGTTGCCGGCGAAGGCGGGGCGTGGTCGATCGGCTATGCCAGCGACATGGCCAAGTTCGGCTCCGGCAAGCAACTGACCGCCTTCACGCTCGACTGGTCAAGGGACTATGTCGGTGCCGCCAAGGGCGTTGCTGAAGGCAGCTGGAAGCCCGAGGCGCGTTGGGACGGCCTTGCCGCCGGCGTGGTCAAGATGGCGCCCTACAACGAGGCGATCCCGGCGGATGTGATTGCCAAGCTCAAGCAGCTCGAGACCGACATAGGCTCCGGCAAGGTTCACCCCTATGCCGGCGAACTGAAGGACCAGGACGGCAACGTCAAGGTCGCCGCAGGCTCGGTGCTTTCCGATCCCGACATCCGCGGCATGAACTGGTTCGTCAAGGGAATGATCGGCAAGCTCGGCTAATCGATCGCCCCGCAATCGTGTCCATCGGGGTGAAAAACCGCCCCGGTGGACTGCGGCTGCGCTCCGTCCAACCCCGAATGGCAGGACCGGCAATGAACCCGCGCCTCGAACTGCGCAACATCACCAAGAGCTATCCCGGCATCGTTGCAAATGACGACATCTCGCTGTCGATCATGCCCGGGGAAATCCACGCCGTGCTCGGCGAGAACGGCGCCGGTAAATCGACGCTGATGAAGATCATCTATGGCGCCGCCCAGGCCGATTCCGGCGAGATCTGGTGCGACGGCAAGCTGATCGAGGCACATAATCCCGCGACCTCCAGGGCGCTCGGCATCGAGATGGTCTACCAGCATTTCGCGCTGTTCGAATCCGTCACCGTGGTCGAAAACATCGCGCTGTCCGTCTCGAGCGCCTTCGACCTCGAAACGCTCGCCCGCCAGATCACGGACCTGTCCAACCGCTACGGCATGCCGATCGATCCGCACCGACGCGTTCACGACCTCTCGGTTGGCGAGCGCCAACGCGTCGAGATTGTGCGTTGCCTGCTGCAGGCGCCGAAACTCCTGATCCTCGACGAGCCGACATCGGTTCTGACCCCACAAGCGGTGGTGAAGCTGTTCGAGACGCTGCGCCAACTCGCCGCCGAAGGCTGCTCGATCGTCTATATCAGCCACAAGCTCGACGAGGTGCAGGAGCTTTGCGACGCGGCCACTGTGCTGCGCAATGGCAAGGTGACCGGCACGGCAAAGCCCAAGGAAACCACCTCGCTCGAACTCGCCCGCATGATGGTCGGCTCGAAACTTCCCGAGATGCAGGTCAGCCCCTCGGCGCCAAGCGACAAGCCGGCGCTCGAGGTACGCGGACTGAGCGCCCCTGCCCGCGACAAATATGGCGTCGAGCTCAAGAACGTGTCTTTCGATGTGCGCGGCGGCGAGATCGTCGGGCTCGCCGGCGTCTCCGGCAACGGTCAGGCCGAACTCATCTCGCTGCTCAGCGGTGAGCGGACGCATTCGAATGCCTTGGTGATCCAGATCGGCGGCAAGGCAGCCGCCCATCTCAACGCAAGTGAACGGCGCAAGCTCGGCATGGCCTTTGTGCCGGAAGAGCGCCTCGGGCGCGGCGCCGTGCCGCCGCATGCGCTGTGGGAGAATGCCGTGCTGACGGCCCACGGCTCCGGGCTGGTACGCAACGGTCTCGTTGACCGCAAGAAGGCGAACAGCTTCGCCGCCAAGATCATCGAGCGTTTCAAGGTCAAGGCCAACGGTCCGCAGTCGAGCGCCCAGAGCCTGTCGGGCGGCAATCTGCAGAAGTTTATCGTCGGTCGCGAGATCGCGCTGGAACCGAAGCTGTTCCTCGTTGCACAGCCGACCTGGGGCGTCGATGTCGGGGCCGCCGCCTTCATTCGCCAGACACTTGTCGATTTGAGCCGATCAGGTGCGGCGGTGCTGGTTATCTCCGAGGAGCTGGATGAGCTGTTCGAAATTTGCGACCGGCTGCTCGTCATCTGCCAGGGCCAGGTGTCTCCACCGCTGATCAGGACAAAAACCAACCGCGAGGAAGTCGGTCTGCTGATGACCAGGATCGATCGCGGCAACGGAACCAACGGGAGAGCCGAAGTTGCGGTACAGAATTGAACAAAGACCCGAGCCGTCCGCCGAGATGCGGATAGCTGCTCCGGTCATCGCGACCGCGCTGACGCTCTTTGTCGGCTCGCTCCTGTTTGCCGGACTCGGCTACGATCCGGCAACGACACTGCAGGCCTTCTTCATCACGCCGATCAACTCGCTAAACGGTCTTTCGGAGCTGTTGCTCAAGGCCTCGCCGCTGATCCTTATCGCCTGTGGCCTCGCGATCGGCTTCCGCGCCAATGTCTGGAACATCGGCGCCGAGGGCCAGCTGATCGTCGGCGCCATAGCCGCCTGCGGCGTCGGCCTGTTCTATCCCAATCCCGAAAGCCCGCTGCTTTTGCCGCTGATGTTCCTGGCGGGTGCCTGCGCCGGCATGGCCTGGGCCGCCATCCCCGCCTTCCTTCGCGCGCGGATGAACACCAACGAGATCCTGGTCACGTTGATGCTGACCTATATCGCGACGCTGCTGCTGTCGTGGCTGGTGCATGGACCGTGGCGCGATCCGGCGGGCTTCAACTATCCGCAGACGGCCCTCCTGCCCGTGGCTGCGATGTTCGAGCCTTTCGACTATGCCTACCGCATCAATTCTTCGGTGTTCATCACCGTGGTGGCGGTCGTGCTGATGTGGCTGTTCACCGACCGAAGCTTTCTTGGCTACAAGATGAAGGTCAGCGGCGCCGCACCGCTCGCGGCACGTTATGCCGGCTTCCGCGAATCCTCGGCGGTGTGGACTGGCCTTCTTGCAGGTGGAGTTGCCGCAGGCATCGCCGGCATGGCGGAGGTGTCGGGACCCCTCGGGCAATTGTCGCCGCAGATCTCGCCCGGCTACGGCTTCGCCGCCATCATCGTCGCCTTCATCGGCCGGCTCAATGCCTTCGGCATCGTGTTCGGGGGGCTGCTCATGTCGCTGCTGTTCCTGGGCGGCGAGGCGGTCCAGATGAATCTCGGCCTGTCGTCGGCGCTGACCCGAATCTTCCAGGGCATATTGCTGTTCTTCCTGCTCGCCGCCGACTTCTTCATCTTCTACCGGCTACGCCGCATTCCGGAGCATGCCTGATGGACCTGTTCATTGCCATCTTCACCGGCACCATCATTGCCGCGACACCCTTGATCTTTGCCGCCCTCGGCGAACTCGTCGTCGAGAAATCCGGTGTCCTCAATCTCGGCATCGAAGGCATGATGCTGATGGGCGCGGCCTTCGCCTTCTGGGCGGTGATTGCCGGGTTGCCCATGCCCGTCGCCATCCTCGCCGGCGCCCTTGGCGGTGCCGCCGCTTCACTTCTGTTCGGCGTTCTGGCGCTGACCTTTCTTACCAACCAGTATGCCGCGGGCCTGGCGCTCGCCATCTTCGGTTCCGGGGTGTCGGCATTTCTTGGCCGCGGCTTCGGCTCGTCGCCGATCGATGCGCTGGATCGCATCAGCATCCCGGTCCTGTCGGATATTCCCGTCCTCGGGCCGATGTTCTTCCGCTTTGATCCGATGGTCTATCTGGCCGTCGTCATGTTTTTCGTCATCAGTTGGTTCCTGTACCGGACCAAGGGCGGGCTGATCATGCGCACCATCGGCGAGTCGCCCGAAACCTCGCATGCGATCGGCTATCCGGTGATCCGTATCCGCTATCTCGCTGTGATGTTCGGTGGGCTGATGGCGGGACTTGCCGGCGCCTATCTGTCGGTCGCCTATACGCCGCTCTGGGTCGAGAACATGACCGCCGGCAAAGGCTGGATCGCGCTAGCACTGGTGGTCTTCGCCACATGGCGGCCGCTGCGGGTGCTGCTGGGCGCCTGGCTGTTTGGCGGCATGACCATTCTGCAATTGCAGGGCCAGGCGCTGGGCATAGCCGTTCCTTCCGAACTGCTCTCCGCCCTGCCCTATCTGGCGACGATCATCGTACTGGTCATCATTTCGCAGAACCGCCAGATGCTGGCGCTGCATTTTCCGACATCGCTGGCAAAACCATTTCGTCCGGCGACTTGAAACCTGCCTCTTGCCATCAAAAACGGGCGGGCAAATCATTGCCCGGCCGTTTCGCTTACGCGATACCGATTGACCGGACAGCGGTCCGAAGTCGTTGCTATTCGCGGCTCTAGGATATCCAAGCGCCTCGGGCTGATGGTGCGCGGCCGGAGTCCAGCGAGTAAAGCCAGCGAGGCGACATAGGGCAGGACCAAGAAGAAGTGGGGCGGGATCGAACGTTGGTCAGCCGGCCTTTGATCCCTTCGTCATTCCACTTCCGGGACGCTCGTCTTGGGAACCCGGGCGAGCATAGTCGGGAATCTTGAAGCGCCGCCGATAGGTCCCCGGCGACAATCCGGTGACGCGTTTGAAGAGGCGGCGGAAGAAGGCAGGCTCCTCGTAGCCGACCTGCCAACTGATCTCGTCCACCGATGCTGCCGTCCGCTCGAGGCGGCGCTTGGCATCTTCTATCCTTAGGCGCTGCACATAAGTGATCGGGCTCAAGGCGGTAGCGCTCGTGAACCGGCGTTTGAAGGTGCGCTCGGCGAGTCCGGTGCGCCGGATCATCTCTTCCACGGGATTGGCTACCGAGAAGTGTGTGGCAACCCAGTCCTGGGCTGCCTGGATCGCCTGATCGCCGTGGTCCTTGCGGCCCTCGAAAACGATGTAAGGTGCAAGCCCGTCCTGATGCCATTGCAGAGCGAAGGATCGTGCCACGGCCTGTGCCGCGGTCGCTCCGGCATGTCGGGCTATCAGATAAAGCACCAGATCGTGCCACGTCATGGAAGCACCGGACGTGATCAGCTCCTCGCGCCTGCCGGAGACGACCAGAACGCGCTCCGGATGGATCGGCACCTCCGGAAAGGTGGAAGCGAAGGCTCGCGCATAGCCGAAATGCACCGTCGCTTCCGCGCCGTCGAAGAGTCCGGTTTCGGCGAGCAGGAAAATGCCCGAACAGGCCGAGCAGAGGAGCGCCCCGCGGCTATACATGACGCGAAACCAGTCGACCAGTTCCGGATACAGTCCCTTACGCCAGCCCTCCGGGCCAAGCAGGATCGAAGGAACGATGATGATGTCGGTTTCCTCGAGTGCGGCGACGCTGCGCTGCACCACGACAGGGACGCGGCTGGCGAGTTCCAATGGGCCGGGTTTGAGCCCAACGATCTCGACCCGAAACGGCGGTGCCTGTAACGGTGCGTTGCCGGCCAGGGGCATCAGGGCGAAGGCGTTCATGACGTCGAAGATGCCGGAGAGCGTCGACACCACGGCCTCGGGAATGGCGACGAGGCTCACATGGAGCGGCTCGGATCTGGTCGCGGCGATGCGGTGCTGCATGTCAACTCCCCTTGCAGACGTAAGAATAACGCCGACAAGACAGTCACGCCACGGTTCCTGAGAGAGCATGATCCCGAACCGAAGATCTGCGTCAGCGAAAAATTGCAGACGTTTTGGATAAGATCATGCACCAAGATGAAGATTTGGAGCGGGAGCAAATGACGCGGTTCCAACTCATTCCGCTCTTTTTCCCGCGTGGCATAAACGGCCCGATTCTGGAAAGTCCGGCTCTGCCGCTCTCCCCTTGTCTCTGCGAATTTTGAGCAGCCTCAGGTCGTCCTGAGCGCTTCGACAGGAGACATGGACATGGAAAACACCCACAACACAATCGATTCCGCGAAGCTCGACGCGCTGATTTCCCGCGCGTTCGGGGATCTTTCAGCCGGCTATGGCGGCGTGATGGTGAGCCTCGGCCATCGGCTTGGCCTCTACAAGGCGATGGCCGGAGCCGGCCCGCTCACCGCGCGGGAGCTTGCAAGCCGCGCCGGCTGCGCCGAGCGCTATGTTTGCGAATGGCTCAATTCGCAGGTCGCAGGCGGCTACATCACCTATCACGCGATCAGCGACACGTACGAACTGACGCCGGAGCAGGCTTACGTCCTTGCCGACGAGGACAGTCCCGTTTTCTTCCCCAATGCTTGGACGGTTCCCGCATCGATGTGGGCCGACGAAGACAAAGCGATAAACGCCTTCCGTA
Organism: Borborobacter xinjiangensis; assembly: GCF_047739745.1. Lineage (NCBI taxonomy): Bacteria > Pseudomonadati > Pseudomonadota > Alphaproteobacteria > Hyphomicrobiales > Phyllobacteriaceae > Borborobacter > Borborobacter xinjiangensis. The sequence goes on from NZ_JBLLVA010000038.1 coordinate 12,148, forward strand.
GCGGCAAGGGCATTCCATGGGGCGACCACGACGGGCGACTCTCGTGCGGGGTCGCGGCCTTCTACCGCAATGCCTACAAGGCAAGCCTGGTTTCCGAATGGTTGCCTGCTCTCGATGGAATCGTCGATAGGCTAAAGGCGGGCGCACTTGTGGCCGATGTCGGCTGCGGCCATGGGCATTCAACGGTGCTGATGGCGAAGGCTTTCCCGGCGTCGCAGTTCCGCGGCTTCGACACGCACCGAAATTCGCTCATGAAAGCGCGGAAGATCGCTGCCGAGGCGGGTGTTTCCGAGCGGACGACCTTCTCGACGGCGCGGGCCGATAATTACCCGGACAAAGGGTACGACTTGATCTGCTTCTTCGATGCCTTGCACGACATGGGTGATCCGGTCGCCGCGGCTGCTCATGCCGCCAAGGCGCTCGCGCCGGACGGCACCGTCATGCTTGTTGAGCCGTTCGCCAATGACCGCGTCGAAGACAACATCTCGCCCGTGGCGAGGATGTACTACGCGGCCTCTACGACCATCTGCTGTGCCCATGCGATTTCCGACGGCGGTCGCCTTGTGCTCGGCGCGCAGGCCGGCGAGGCAAGGCTGGCGGACGTGTTCCGCAAGGCTGGCTTCACTCGCTTCCGCCGCGCTTACGAGACGCCGTTCAATCTTGTCCTCGAAGCGCAGCTCTGAAGCGCCAGGAAATGAGGATGTCACCATGACAATTTTCGAGACAGCTCACAGATCATACGGAATAGCTGCCGCAATCTGCGCGGCTGCCCTTAGCTCGGCCGCCGGGACGCTGCTACGTATGGGCCTTGCAAGCTTCGCCGCTACTCGCGCGCGTCACACGGCACGGCTTCTCCACGAACTCTCCGATAGGCAACTCAAGGATATTGGCGTGTCGAGATTGGATCTCGGGCACCTCGCCCGCGCCCCGCTGGCCGACAAGGCTCCACGCTTGCCGAACACCGACTGACCACAGGCTTTCGTGTCGGGTCCGAAACGAGACATCGCCCGCCTCCGCACGGACGATGACAGCTCCGCTGCGTGAGGCGGGTGAAGACAGGCGCGCATTGCCCTCGGGTCCCGAGACTGAACATCAGGAGACCGACTATGAGGGAGACTTTCGCAAATTTGGTACTCGCTGTGGCCACACGCATGAGAGGCGGTTACTTGACCGCGTTCTCGTTTGTAAGCGCGCAGAAAACGCCCGGAAGCATTTTTTAGGGTCCTGCGAACCAATCCATGATCCAAATGATCGATGCAGCCTGTGGATATCTTGGGTATGAAGCTTGACACCCGCGTGCATAGAAGTCGCGGCCCCACAACAGGAGGAGTCGGATGTTCGGCATCATGAGAGGCAAGAAAGTCGCGGCCGTAGCCGAAAGGGACGAACTGGGACTTGAACTGGGCCAGACACTGGAAGACGAACTCTCTGCCGCGCTCGAAGAGGGCGTCGAGGACAACGCGGAGTGTAACGCGGCCGATTCCCCCCGAGGAGATGAACCGGGCTTGCTGCCCGAGCCGGAGAGGGCTGACTACGATCTTGGACAGCTTCAGCACCACGTGAGGCAGTGGTCGCACACCCAGGCGAATCTGGCTGCCCTGTCGACCTTCGAGGACGAAATGCGCGGAGCAGGCAGCAGTCTGGAGGCCATCGGAGAGGCGTTGGCATCGGTTGTCGCGGCCCAGCAGTCCGCTATCCGCTTCGTCGGTAGTGTCCGAACGGGCATCAACCGCGCCAATGAATTGGAGTCGTCCCTCGCGGTCATGGCGTCCGAAAACCGCAGGCAGGCGCAACAGATCGAACAGGCGAAGTCCCATCAGGAGCGACTGGAGGCGCAGGAGGAGACGAATAGACGGCGCGTGTCGCTTTTGGCTCAGGACTGCGACACGCTGAGGATAATGTTAAGCGCCGCACAGCTCGACGCGAATGAGGTCAGGGAAGCTCTCGCGGAGGCCGAGAACGAGCGGGCGTCGCTCATCAATGAATTTGCTTCCAAGTCCGCCGTCGCCGAGCGCGTGACAAGAGAGAACGAGTCGCTTCGCCAGAAGCTCGTCAATCAACAGATCAGCCATGCCGCGCTGGAACAGCGGCATGCGGAAACCGAACGCAAGCTCGAAGAGGTCGCCTCCATTCGCAGGGCGGAGACGGCCGAACTACTGGAACTGCGCCTAAAGGTGGAGGACAGCGAAAAGGAATGCCGCCGGATTCAGAAGCATGCGGAGGCCACGGAGGCCAAGCTCGAGGAGGCTCAGAATCGCATAACGGCGCTAGACGCCGACGTCGATGAGATCAAAGGCCGCCATGCGTCTACCGTGCAGCGCATGAGGTCCGAGGCCGAGGCGCAGAAGGCTAGGCTGGAAACGGCATCACGAAAGCAGATCGCCGACGCGGCCGAGATCGAGGCGCTGAGGCAGCAGCTCGCCGACGCTGTCGCCGCGCAGCGAGTGCTGGAGTCCCAGCTTGCCGACTCGAGCGACCGGTTGGAGGCCGTTCGGGCGGCGGATGGTTTGCACGGAGAAATTGATCATAATCTCGCCTCCGCTATCAACAGTACCGATGAGAAGAAGGAGCGCTCCTCCGTTCGTGACGGCAGCCGCACCAAGGGGAAATCAAAGGCCGTCAGCAGAGCGGGGCTTGATGGCTCGGCATACGCAGCCTGAATGGATTCTGGAGTCGTTCAGCGGCTCCAGCCTTTCGCTTCTGCCCGACCGCATCTCTGCCAAGACAGCGGCAGGTTATTCCAGGGTTGGCGCTGAGCAATCTTGGGTCCGCAGTGACGTCGGCCCGGCCGAGGCTTCGCTTGATTGCGACTTCCCAAAGGCTCGCCGCACTGAATACGAGTTCATTCTACGCGCCGCAACCGAAAGCCGATCGGGCTCACGGGCCGCCCATAGCAAATGATGCGTATCCAGCAGCAAGTTCATGCATCGCGGCCAAACAGCTGCTCGATTTCCTCACTTTCGCATTCGATCAAAATCCTCCGGAACAGAAATCTTGCCGGTCATGAATCCGACACGGCGTGTTTCACCGGCAGCGGGTGCAACTATGGCGACCACCTTGACCACGGGCTTGCCGGGATTTGCGACAATGAAGGATTCACCGTTTGCTGCCCTGTCGATCAGACGCGATAGCTGCGTCTTGGCCTCATGAATGTTGACCGCGTGCATCGGCTTCACCTTAACTTAGTCTGGATGACTTAGTCGCGCTCTTTCGAGTGGATTCCCCGCATGGCTGAAGTCCGGCCTTGCAGCCGGACCTCTGACACCTCGCCTCCATTCGGGCCAGACCAGATGTGCTTGCCGTGTGCGCCGTGTCGAAGGAACCGAAACCGCTCAGCTCTTGTTCCCACGCAGAAACACACTCGCAAGGCAATACCATGAGCGGAAATCGGTCCTAGATGCTGCCCTTCTACACGATCGGCCATTCGAATCGCGAGATCGACGAGTTCGTTGCGCTGCTGCAAGTGGCAAAGGTTTCATTCGTGGTCGACATTCGCACCGTCCCGAAGTCACGAACCAACCCGCAATACAACAAGGAAACATTGCCGCAGAGCCTGGCCGCGTTTCAGATCGGCTATGAACATATCGCCGAACTCGGCGGGCTGCGCGGCAGGGCCAAGCTGGTGGCGGCTCAGGTGAATGGATTTTGGGAGAATCAAAGTTTCCATAACTATGCCGACTACGCGCTGTCGGAGCGCTTCCGCCTCGGGCTAGAACGGCTGATCGAGCTCGGCCGCGCCCGACCGTGCGCGATGATGTGTTCGGAGGCCGTCTGGTGGCGCTGCCATCGTCGCATTGTCGCCGACCATCTGATGGCACGGGGAGAGCGCGTGTTTCACCTGATGGGGCGCGATCGGATCGAGCCGGCGAAATTATCCGAAGGCGCGCGCATCCAATCATCCGCCACGGTCGTCTACCCCGGCGCGTAACAGGTCGGCGCCCATGTCGTCGCCGGAGCGGACGCTGCAACGGGCTTGGAAATTCGGGGCGAGTTGGAAGAGAGTGGGTATGGGGCATCACGCCAAGAGGGCAAACATAAGGAACAGCGCAGCCTCACCGGCGTTTAGAGCCAAGGCTGTATACATCGATGGAGGTCGGCCATGGTGATGACACGAAAGGAAGCGCTTTCCGTGCTGGGACCCACCGACGAGGATACGATCGCCGAGATTGTCTCCAGCGGAGCTACTGTGGAGGAGCTGAGAACTGCCTTGGCCTGGCTAGCCAACGATGAGGCCCTGATGGGCGAAGGCCGACCATTGCCGGGAACCCGGGTCGCCCGGCTGATAGATCTGCTCGAGGACGATGTGGAAGATATGGCGGGCTAGCCGCAGCCGGGTTCAGCTGCCACTCATCGATTGCAACAAGCGGCTTGAAAACCACCTGAACCGAAGGGCACCGGCAGGAATGAGGATATTTCTCACAGGTGCCAGCGGCTTGATAGGTTCTTCCTTGTCTGCGCGCCTTGCGCTCGAAGGCCATGAAGTAATTCCTGTGGTTCGCCCCGGGACGTCGACCGCGTCTCCCTCTCGGTCCGTCGTATCCGTCGACATGGCTAAAGCGCATCGGGTGGAAGATTGGGTCGGGCATCTCCAAGGTGTTGATGCCGTGGTGAATTGCGCAGGCGTTCTTCAGGATAGCGGTCGGGAAAACACCCAGGAGGTGCATGCCACTGCCGCGGCCGCCCTGTTCCTCGCCTGCGAGCAGGCCGGGGTGCGCCGGGTTATTCACTTTTCGGCAATCGGCGTTGATCGCGAGCAGCCTTCACCCTTTTCGGCAACGAAGCTCGCGGGCGATGAAGCGCTTATGAGGCGCGACCTGGATTGGGTGATCTTGCGCCCGTCCGTCGTACTGGGTAGGCCGGCATTTGGCGCAAGCGCACTGTTTCGCGGCCTTGCCGCTCTTCCCATTTTACCTTCCATGCCAAACACCGGCCGACTCCAGGTGGTGCAGCTCGAAGACGTGGTCTCGACCGCCGCCTTTTTCCTTGAGCCCAATAGGCCTTCCCGTTTGGTTCTGGAACTGGCGGGCCTGGAGTCCCTCACCATGAATGAAGTGGTTGGGCAATATCGTTCGTGGTTTGGCTGGCGCACAGCTCGGAAGTTCATGCTGCCCCGTTGGGCCGCATCGCTTGTCTATCGGCTGGGGGATTACGCCAGCACGCTCGGCTGGCGCCCGCCAACGAGGACAAACGCCGCCAAAGAGATCACACGGGGTGCCGTGGGCAACCCCGATCCGTGGATCGCGACTACCGGAATTCAGCCCATGAGACTCGCAACGGCGCTGACGGCCAACCCGGCTACAATACAGGAGAAATGGTTCGCACGCCTATATTTCATCAAACCTCTGATCTTTCTGTTGTTGCCGTTCTTTTGGGTCATGACTGGGGTTATCTCCCTAACGACTGGCTGGCACAGCGGTGTTGATCTTCTCATAAACACGATCGCCGGCCCAATGGCGGCGCCTGCAGTCGTGGCGGGTGCATTGGCAGACATAGTCATCGGTACGCTCATCGCTTGGCGCAAGACCACCTGGTGGGGGCTATGGGGAGCAATTGCCTTATCGCTGTTCTATGCAATCGCTGGCACTACCCTGCGTCCCGACCTTTGGAATGAGCCGCTTGGTCCGCTGCTGAAAATTCTGCCTATCCTGGCCTTGCACTTGGTCGCGTTGGCGATCCTTGAGGAACGCTGATGATCTATTTCGCGCTTAAATTCCTCCACCTCATCGGAGCCGCGGTTCTACTCGGGACCGGGGCCGGCATTGCCTTCTTCATGCTGCTTGCTCATCGCACCGGAAGTGCCGCAACAATCGCGGCAGTGGCCCGCATGGTGGTGATTGCTGACTTCCTGTTCACGGCCACCGCAGTTGTCGCGCAGCCGGCAACGGGGGTCCTGCTTGCGTGGAATGCCGGTTACTCGCTGTGGGAGGGTTGGATCGTGCTGTCGATAATCCTCTATGTGATCACCGGCCTCTTTTGGCTGCCCGTGGTGTGGATGCAGACAGAGATGCGCGACCTGGCAGCGAAGGCCGCCGCGATCGACGCCCCCCTTCCCCACCGATATCATCAACTCTTTCGTTGGTGGTTCATATTCGGTTTTCCCGCATTCGCCGCCGTGCTTGGCATTTTCTGGCTTATGATCGCACGGCCAGAATTAAGGTGGCCGTACAGCTAGGTTATGGTCGCCTAGTCAGGATCTGATCGCAGCCGGATGCTGGACGATACCGGCAGTTGCGTCGGTTTTCGAGATTGGCGGGCGAAGGGTGGAGACGCCCGTCAGCTCCCGAAACAGCTCGGCCGTCATCGTCGCCGAGCGGCGAATGTCGTAAAGCGCCGCCGCACGGCGAACGCTCGCCGTTGCCATCCTCTTTAATTTCTCCGGCTGGACTATGAGCTTTATCGCTGCCTTCGCCACGCCCTCCCAGTCGCCCGGATATTCGCTGACGATGCCGGGCCATTCGCTGGTTCCGATCAGAACTCCGGTCTCACCCGCTTCGACCAATTCCGGAACGCCGCCGACTCCTATCGCGATCACGGGAACGCCGCATGCCATAGCTTCCAGCAATGCCAGCGGCATCGCATCCGCCCGCGACGTATGGAGCATCAGATCGAGCGCCGGATAGACTTCGCGCGGATCCGGCCAGACGCCAGCCAGGTGCACGTTCGACCCGATGCCTGCGCGTTCTACTGCAAGCACCAGATCCTTCTCCATCGAACCCGTACCAACGAGGGCGAAGTGGACATTGGGGTGCTGGCGCAGGATGTAGTCCGCCGCCTTGATGAACTTGTCGGGCCCCTTCTCCCAGGCCAGTCGCCCTACGAAGCCGATCAGGAAATCGTCCGGTCCGATCTTGATCCTGTCGCGCAGGAGATTGCGCGGAGCGCAGCCTGGCTTGTAGGTCTCCAGGTCGACGCCGTTGGGAATAAGGGTCAATTTCTCCGGTGCAAGGCCGACAGCCAACGCCTGAGACCAGGCCTCGCGGCACACCAGAATCATATGAGTGCTCGTCAAACGCGCCACGCTGATTTCCTGCGGCTGCAGGCTCATGCCATGAAGGGTCACGACCGTCGGGACGTTGGTCAGCGCTCCGGCGATCGCAGCAACGGTATGAGCGTTCATCAAGTGGGCGTGGATAAGGTCAATTTCATGCGTGCCGATCAGGTTCGCAATCATTTCGATGGAGCGCCACGGCGGATCGTCCCGCAAGGGCGCGATGTAGACAGGGCAGCCTTTACGGCGCAGTGCGGCAGTATAGGCGCTTTCGAACGGACACAAAACGGCGACCGAAAACTCCTCGGGCGGCAGGTTGCCGATCAGATTGCCGACATAGTTCTCCATGCCGCCGACGATCGCGTTGCCCAGGACTTCCAAAACATTGATCCTGCCGTCTCTGCGGCGCTTCCTGTCTGCGGCCACTGCGCGGCTAGCGTTAGCCATCGGCTCTGCCTCAAACCCGCGACGGGAGGCGCAGCCATCTGGATGCGGTTCCCGACATCAGCTCGTTTCTGTCCTCACGCGAAACTTCCAGCCTGTCCAGCAGTTCCGATACTTCATCGATCATGGCGCGGATATGCGCGCCGGAACAGGGCAGGAAACGATCACTGCCAAATTGCATCAGGCTGGAGCCGAGCACGTCGAACGCGGTGCGAAAGACATGCTCCCGATAGATCGGCGGCGGCCCGAAGGATATATCGAAGCGGAACTGGCTTTCAGCCGGGTCCACCCCGTTGATGCGATCAATCAGGCCAACGGCGTTCGCCTCGTCACACCAGGGCCAGCCGAGATGGGCCAGTGTCACCCGGAGCCCCGGATGGTCGCGAACCGCTTCATAGAAAGTTGGCCGGCAAAAGCGGCCGGATCTGCCGTCTATGAAAATTCCGCTATGAAACAGGATCGGCAGATCGAAGCGAGCCGCAACCTCATAGACGCGGTGAGCGCAATCCTCATAAGGATACCAGCCTGTCGGAACCATTTTCAGGCCGCAAATGCCGGGCAGTTCTGCTACCTCCGCCAGATCTTCCGGAGCCTCCGGGTGCAACGGATTGACCACCGCGAAACCGAAGAGGCGGTCGCAATGCCCGGCAACCAGCTCTGACAGGTACCGGTTGCCCTGCCGCAGCGATTCACGATCTGCGAGCGAATATGGTTCAGTCAGAAACGGCGCCAGAAGCACCGCCATGTCGACGCCGGCGTCATCCAGCGAGCGCAGGACGTCGTCGCTGGTTTCCCGTCCGGACGTGTGAAGATGGGCATCGATGATGGTCAACATCGCCTCCTGGCTCGCGCCGATTTCAACTAATGGAGGCGCCAGGTGTTCCCCAGCTGAGAGCAGAATCTGAAATGAGAGGGGAACAACTACCCCGAGTGACAGTTAAAGCAACCGCGCAATCGTCCGGAGGTCAGGAAACCATCAGCCTGGCCGCCGCAAGACAGGTAGTACCTACAATAACACGGTAAAACGTAAATATCACAGAAAGAGACACCGGGGGCGAAACAATGACTACGGTATCCGGCAGCTCTGAGGAGAACGATCCGTCATTTTTGCTTTGCTTTTCACATCTGCGCTGGAATTTTGTCTTTCAACGGCCTCAACACCTTCTCACTCGCGCTGCAGCGATTTACAAGATCGTCTATTTTGAAGAGCCTGTGTTCGAAAAAGTCTCGCAAGCCTTCATGCGTGTCGATAATCCCGCGCAGCGTCTCATGGTAGTGACGCCGGTATTGCCGGCTGGAACTGCGCCGGCGACATCCATTCGCCTTCAGCGCGGCTTCGTCGATCGTCTGCTCACTTCGATCCCGCACCGGAAACGGCTCCTTTGGTACTATACGCCGATAGCCCTGCGTTTTAGTTCCCATGTCGAACGAGACCTGTGCATCTATGACTGCATGGACGAACTCTCCGCCTTCAAAGGCGCACCGCTCGAACTGGCCGATCTGGAGCGCGTCCTTTTCGGCGCAGCGGACATCGTCTTCACCGGGGGCCAGAGCCTCTATGAGGCCAAACGTGCCCTGCACCCATCGGTACATCTGTTCCCGAGCAGCATCGATGCCACGCATTTCAACCAGGCACGGAACGGTGGAATTGATCCTCTCGATCAGGCCGACATTCCCCACCCGCGAATAGGTTTTTTCGGGGTCATAGACGAACGCATGGACCTTGAACTGGTGGCCCAGACCGCCGCTGCGATGCCATATGCCCATTTCGTCATGCTTGGGCCGGTAGCGAAAATCGACCCGGCATCGCTGCCTTGCGCAGACAATCTGCATTGGCTTGGAAATAAATTCTATAAGGACCTGCCTTCCTATCTGGCCCATTGGCAGGCAGGATGGATGCCTTTCGTGCTCAACAGTTCCACCCGCTATATCAGTCCGACGAAAACGCCGGAATTTCTGGCGGCAGGGTTGCCAGTGGTGTCCACCGCCGTACTCGACGTTGTGCGTAGCTACGGCGCAACGGGGCTCGTGGAAATTGCCGACGCGAACGATATGCCGGCAAAGCTGCGGTTACTTCTGGAGCGGCCGCGCGGAAAATGGCTGAAGGAAGTCGACGCCCATCTGGCAAATATGTCCTGGGACAGGACCTGGGCGGAAATGGCAACGCTGATCGCCCGCGCCAAAGAGCTGAGGAAAGCCGTTGCTGTCAGCGAGGCCCGATCATGTTCGACTGGCTGATCGTCGGCGCCGGCTTCGCCGGCAGCGTGCTGGCCGAACGCATCGCCTCGCAACGAGGCGAAACCGTCCTCATCATCGACAGGCGCAATCACATCGGCGGCAATGCGTATGACTGTTATGACGAAGCGGGGATTCTGATCCATCTATACGGGCCGCATATTTTTCACACCAACGCACGTTCGATCTTCGATTATCTGTCGCAATTCACGTCGTGGCGGCCCTACGAACACCGCGTTCTATCGTCAGTGGACGGCAAGTTGCTGCCGATCCCGATCAACCTTGATACGATCAATCGGCTCTACGACCTCGACTTGAGCTCCGAACAGCTTGAGGCGTTTTTCGCCGCGCGCCGCGAGAAGGTCGAGGAAGTGCGGAGTGCCGAAGACGTCGTCGTCAGCACCGTCGGACGCGAACTCTATGAGAAGTTCTTTCGCGGCTATACCAGAAAGCAGTGGGGCGTCGATCCCTCTCAACTCAGCAAAGCGGTGACGGCGCGAGTGCCGACCCGCACCGACCGCGACGACCGATATTTCTGCGATAGCTTCCAATTCATGCCGGCCGGCGGCTACACGCGCATGTTTCAGCGAATGCTGGACAGTCCCCGCATCAATATCATGCTGCAGACGGACTATCGTGCGATCCGCGGACAAATTCCATATCGGCGCCTGATCTATACGGGGCCTATTGACGAGTTCTTTGATTGGAAGCTTGGCCGATTGCCTTATCGCTCGCTCAGTTTTCGGCATGTTACACTCGACACCGAGCTGTTCCAGCCGGTGGCCGTCGTGAACTATCCGCAATGTGAGGATTACACGCGCATCACCGAATACAAGCACCTTACCGGTCAGCGAAGCGCGCAAACCAGTCTCAGCTACGAGTACCCGACCGATATGGGAGACCCATACTATCCCGTGCCACGTACTGAAAACGAGACGCTCTACAAACAATATGAGGCACTTGCAGCCGCATTTCCCGAGGTCTGGTTCGTCGGCCGCCTCGCAACCTACCGCTATTACAATATGGATCAGGTTATCGGGCAGGCCCTCGCCACATTCACGAAGATCCAAAAACTACTGCCCGTGGGCACAACGAACCAGGGGAGGCTGTACCAGGCGGCTGAGTAATGCGTAAGTCAAGCGGCTTTTTTGTCGGGATCGAAGGTTTCGCGGCGGTGGAGCATGGTCCAGATGACGGCGACGCGTCGGCGGCGAGAGCGATGAGGGCTTGGGTGTGATGCTTCCGCTCGCGCCGCTTTCGGTCATGGAAGGCCTTGGAGAGGGGGTCTTTTGGGGAGACGGCGCAGAAGGCGCTTTGGAAGAAGACGCGCTTGAGCGCCTTGTCGCCACCGAAGGCGCGTCGCCCTCCGGTGCGCTTGCCCGATTGACGAAGCACCGGGGCGAGGCCTGCGGCCACGGCGAGCCGATCGGCGGATGCAAAACGTCGGAAGTCGCCGGTGCAGGCGATGAACTCTGCCGCGAGCACCGCCCCCATCCCCGGCAGCGAGCGGATGAGGGCGCCGTCAGGGTGGCGTTCGAGCAGCGCCTCCAGATCGTGGTCGATGCGCGCGATCTTGGTCCGCGTGTCGGGCGCCCCGGCGGCCAGCTCGCGGATCAGCTCGGCGGTGGCGGTCTCGCCCGGCATGGCGATCCGCTGCGCCTGGGCCGCCGACAACGCCCGCCTGGCCAGAGCATCGCTCCCGTGCAGGTGCGGCGTCTTCCCCAGATGCGCGACGATGCGGGCCTGACCGGCGCGGCGGATCTCGGCCGGCGTCACATAGCGGGTCAGCAGGGCGAGCGGTCCCTTGCAGGTGACGTCGAGCACTCGCTCCAGGCCGGGATGGATGCCGCACAAAAGGCCGCGCAGGCGCGACAGACGACAGGTCTGTTCCTGGACCAAGTCACGGCGGCGTCCGACCTTGAGCGCCAGAGCCAACCGTGTCTCGTCATCGGGAAGGATGGGACGCAGATCGCGGGTGCGCACGAGGTCTGCGATGGTGCGCGCGTCCTTCGGGTCGGACTTGCGTTCGCCTCCGGCGAAGCCCTGGCCGGCGCGGTTGACGGCGATGCCGGGCGCGTGGACGAGCGCAAAGCCTTCCGCCAGCAGCATCGCTTCGAGGAATCGGGCGAAGGAGCCCACCACCTCGAGGCCGATCACCACCTCGCCGTCGAGCCCGCGCAACTCGGCCACGAACCCGTCGATCGCCTGCGGGTCGTTATCGACCGCGCCATCGAGGACGACGCGGCCTGCCTCATCGACGCCCACCGCCCAGTGGGTCGTCTTCGCCGCGTCAATGCCGACGCATATCCGTATGATGACACCTCCATCCTGTTCCGCTTCCGCGTGCCCCGCCTCGCCGACACCGCCTTACACAGCCATCGCGCGCATCGCGTAATCAGCGGTCGAGAAAGGACGACAAGACGGGCGGCACAGCAGCCGGAGCCAGCGAGGACAGCCAGAATGACAACCATACCCGTCTTGCCTGCGCCTCAGCAGCATCGCACCGCATACAGCGCTAAGAAAAGGGGTAAGGCCGAATGAGCCGAGACGCGGCGCTTGAAATGTGGGGCGGCGTGGAGTGCAGCGTTGTCCGGATAGGCGATGAAACACGCGACCAGTTGCTGGATACGGGGCATTTCCACCGTCCTGGCGACCTCGACCTGATCGCCGGTCTCGGGATTGAGAACCTACGCTATCCCGTTCTTTGGGATGTCGTCCGCCATGGCAGCGGACAAGAGGATTGGAGCTGGCCCGATCAGCGGCTGCGCCGCCTGCTCGCGCTCGGCATCAAGCCGATTGCCGGGCTGCTGCATCATGGCTCCGGGCCCCGAGCGGATCTGCTCGATCCGGAGTTCCCACAATTGTTTGCCGACTACGCGCAAGCGGTCGCACAGCGTTATCCGTGGATAGAGGCGTTCACGCTGATCAACGAGCCGATGACGACCGCGCGTGCGAGCGGGCTTTACGGCCTTTGGCATCCGCATGGACTGGACGAGGCCTGCTGTTTTCGGCTGCTGGTCGCGCAATGCCGTGCGATTGCGAAGGCGATGGCCGCAATCAGAAAGGTCAGCCCGGCAGCACAGCTTGTGCAGACCGAGGATTTCGGGCGGACATTCGCGACGGAACCTCTGCATTATCAGGCGGACTATGAAAATGAGCGTCGCTGGCTGGCGATCGATCTGCTGATGGGTCGTGTCGATCGCCGGCATCCGTTCCATGAGAGGCTTGCCGCCGCTGGCGTCGCCGAACGGGATCTTGCCGAACTCGTTTGCGAGCCTTGCCCGCCGGACGTTATCGGTATCGACTATTATCTCACCAGCGACCGTTTCCTCGATCATCGCGTCGATCTCCATCCGGGAGAACCGATCGGCGGCAACGGATCGGACGTCTATGTCGACATAGCGGCATTTCGTTCCGAATGGCAGGATTGTGCCGGAGTGGCAGAACGCCTCGAAGAAATCTGGCATCGCTACGGACTGCCGCTCGCCGTCACCGAACTCCACAATGGCTGCACGCGTGAGGAACAGTTGCGCTGGCTGGTCGAGGGTTGGGAAGGAGCTCGACAGGCACGCCACGCCGGGGCAGATGTTCGCGCGGTGACCGCCTGGGCGCTGTTTGGAATGATGGACTGGAACTCCCTGCTTGTGGAGCACCAGGGCTATTATGAAAACGGCGCCTTCGATTGCCGGTCCACACCGCCGCGCGCGACCGCGATTGCCGCCGCCATCGCCAGCCTGGCGAAGACCGGATCGTTCGACCATCCCTCGCTCGATCGCGCAGGCTGGTGGCGACCGGAACCCCGGTTGCCGGCACGAACGCGCCCTCTGCTGGTTGTCGGTGCCGGACAGTTAATGGAGACGCTGAGGGAATGCTGCCATGCCCGAAGGCTCTCGTTCCTTTCTGTCGTGGCAGGCAGCGAAGCCCATGACGTCCTGGCGTCGACCAATGCCTGGGCAGCCATCCGCATTGAATTTCACCACCCGTCGTGGCGCCTTACCTGCGATTTCGCCGGGGGCGGCCATCTGGTCATCCAAGCTCCGGATTGCTTGGAGCGGCGGCATTTGGCGAACGCTTTTCTGGATCTCGTCCTGGACGGGCTCGAGGGCACGGCCAAGCTGACAAGGGCGGATGCCGCCAATCAGTACGAATTCGTGATGTTGTCTGGCACCTACGAGACAAGCCAGTGGATGTAGCCGCTTCGCCTCGCATTTCCCGAAGCCTGCAGCAGAGGCCCATGTTTGAGTCATACGAATGCCTGGAATAGTGTGAACGATGCGTCAGCTTGACGTTTTAAATCAGCCTGGCTGATCTTGTTCAGGCGCACCTGTTCGGCCAACGGGAGGGGCATGCAGTGCATATGATGCTCGGTATTCTCTTGCGGACGGCTGCCCTCCTCCTTCTGGGCGCAGCCGCACACGGTGCGGAGCTGCACGGCCATGGTGGCCCCGTGCGGTCGATCGCCGTGACTGCGGACGCGGAAATGGCGATCACCGGCAGCTTCGATGCCAGGGCCATTGTTTGGTCGCTGGAGACGGGCGAAGCGCGCGAAGTGTTGCTCTTCCATGACGGCCAGGTGAACGCTGTCGCAGTCCTGCCGAGTGGTCGTTTCGCCACCGCCGGAGCGGATGGCCGCGTTGCGATCTGGAAAATCGGCCAAGGTGCGCCGGAGCGGATTCTCGTTGGTCATACCGGACCGGTCGTCGCCCTTGCCGTATCCCCGGATGGTTCGATGCTCGCTTCCGCTTCCTGGGACACCAGCATCCGAATCTGGCCGCTTTCAGGGGGTGAGCCGCGTATTCTGGAAGGCCACGACGGCAACGTCAACGCGGTCGCCTTCCTCTCCGATGGCACGCTCGCCAGCGCCGGCTATGACGCCAACGTGATCTTTTGGGCGCGCGAGACCGGGACAGAGCCTATCCGGGTCGTCTTGCCCACTCCAATCAACACACTGGTAACGGCCTTTGGCGACCGGCTCTTCGTCGGCGGGGCGGACGGGAAGGTGCGCGTGCTCGATCGCAGCGGCGCAATTCAATCGGAATTGCAGGTCTCGCGGAAACCTTTGATCGCTTTAGCCGCCTCCACGGATGGGCGGTATCTCGCTGCGGCCGGCATCAACGATGCAATCCTATTGCTCGACGCCGAAAAGCTCACGCCTGTTCGCAATCTCGAGACGAGCGGCACACCGATATGGTCTCTAGCCTTCGCAACCGATGGCAAGACGCTTCTGGCTGGCGGTGCGGATCATGTCGTACGGGAATGGAATGTCGAAACGGGCGAACACCTTGGCGCCGATGTCGGGAGTCAAACCGATCCTATGGCCGAATTCGAAGACGATCCGGACGCGGAAGCCTTTCGCGCCTGCGTGGCCTGCCACACGCTTGATCCGAAGGACGGCAACCGCGCCGGCCCGACGCTGCATGGCATCTTCGGCCGCAGGATCGCGTCGGTGCCGGGCTATCGCTATTCGCCCGCTTTCAGCCGCATGGATATCGTCTGGACCCCGGAAACCGTATCGAAGCTGTTCGAGCTTGGTCCGAACACATATACTCCCGGCACCAAGATGCCTGAACAGACGATCGGCAATGCGCAGGACCGAGCGGCCCTGATCCGCTTTCTTCAGCGAGAGACACGTGTCGATTGATCGCTGAACCGGCATGTCGCACAGAGCCAAGCGGTGGCGCGGCCTGTCTGGAAGCACTATAACGGCAATGAAATCGCAGCAGCCAAAGGACGGGCCCAAAATGTCCCTGCGCGAAACGGCAACAGACCCGGCCCTCGACCTGCCGCCGCCCTACAAGCTCGTGCCGTTGCGGGAGGCCGGTGATGCTTTTGCGAAGGCCTGTGCAATCGCCGCCGAGCAAGGGGCCGGCGTGCTCGTCTGGGTCCGCCGCTACGACCTGGCCGAGTTCGCCGTGGTCCTCGAGCCCGATGAACCGTTCGCGCAGGCGCGCCGCGCCATTTACGCCGGCATGAACGCACTTGCCGACGCACTTGCCTTTCATGGTCCGCCGTCTCGGCCAATCACTTTCGACTGGCCCGATGCGATCCGCATCGACGGGGTCCTCGTCGGCGGGGGCCGTTTGGGTTGGCCGAGACACACCCATGCGGACGAGATTCCGCCCTGGCTCGTCTTCTCCGGCATGATCCGCACTTTCGTCATTCGCGCCGGCGAACCGGGTTTGCGACCGCTCGTCGGCGCGCTCGACGAAATGGGCTTCGAAGCGGTGGACGCGGGCAAGATCATCGAAAGCTTTTCTCGCCACTTGATGAGCGGGTTCCACGAATGGAGCCAGACCGGGTTTGCGTCGGTCGCCAGGCTTTGGATCGATCGCCTCCCGAAAAAGGACGATCAACATGTCCAGTTAGCCGAGAATGGCGACCTGCTGATTGCTCGAAAGGCAAACCTGGCGCCCTTCGAACGAAGAAACCTGGCGGAAGCGCTTGCCACGCCATCCTGGCTCGATCCAGCGACGGAAACGCCATGGCTTTGACCTTGCCGCGCCTTTTCTCGGCCCCGAACCGCGCGACGGCCATGGCGCGTCGATACAAACGTTTCTGAATGGTGTTTTGCCGCACTTGACTGTTGAAATCGGTCGGTAGGGGACTAGTATTAAGTCGCACCAATCGCCGGGTAGGTGCGTCGAGGTCAAGGAGATGAGCCGGCACTGCAGCGCAGACGAAGCGATCAGAACAATGGGCGAAGCGGACGTTTTCGCCCACGACTTGAGCGCCGCTGAGATCGACGAGGTCGATCGCGCGAGATCAGACGAATACGCCCTGCTTTCCTCGCTTCTCCTGCGCGCTCCGGATGCGGACGTTCTGGCACGGCTGTCCAGCCTGAAGGGAACCGATACACCGCTCGGCCTAGCCCACGTCGCGCTTGGACAGGCGGCGGCATCAGCTTCCGTCGATGCGGTCAAACGCGAATATTTTGAGCTCTTCGTCGGAGTCGGACGCGGCGAACTTCTGCCCTACGCGTCCTATTATCTGACCGGTTTTCTCAATGAGCGACCGCTTGCCCGTTTGCGCGAGGATATGAAGCGCCTCGGCCTTGAACGCGCGGAAGATCAATCCGAACCCGAAGACCATCTCGGCACCCTTTGCGAAATCATGAGCGGCTTTGCGAACGGCCGCTTCGAGATTTCGGCGGAAGGCGAAAGCGCCTTCTTTGCGCAACACATTGCGCCCTGGGCCGGACGTTTCTTCGCCGATTTGGAAAGAGCGAAATCCGCGAAGCTGTATCGCGCGGTCGGTTCGGTAGGGCGGATCTTCATCGATATCGAAGCCGAAGGCTTCGCCATGGAGACATTCCAGAGCGCGTGACGCATACGCGAGCGACATCAGGTCGATAGCGTCCACTGAAGGAGGACGGAGAATGCTCGACAAGCGACAAATGGCAATGAACCGGCGCAACTTCCTGCGCGCCTTCGGCGGCGCGTCCACTGCCGCCGTCGCGACGGTGACGCTCAGTCCGGACGAGGCACAAGCATATAATCCCGGGCAGGAGGAGACGAAGACCCGCTACCGGGAGACCGACCACGTCAAGGCATTCTACCGTGTGAACGGTTACCAGACGTTGAGGAAGTGAGGGCGCCGCCATGCTGACGAAGCGGAAGAATGGTCAAGCGGGCCGCACAAGGTTGCAGGCCCTGATGGGAACGGTCGGCTCGACTCACATCGACCGGCGAACGTTCCTGCGTCGTTCAGGCCTCACGGTGGGCGGAATGGCCGCAATTGGCTCGTTCCAGCTTGGCACCGTCCAGAAAGCCGCGGCGGTCAGTCCGCCGCAGCCTGGGGTAGCCATCGAACTCAAGAAGAGCATTTGCACGCACTGCGCGGTCGGCTGCACGGTCACCGCCGAAGTTCAGAACGGTGTGTGGACTGGCCAGGAGCCATCCTGGGACAGCCCGATCAACCGCGGCTCCCATTGCGCGAAGGGAGCAAGCGTGCGCGAACTCGTGCATAGCGACCGCCGGCTGAAATACCCGATGAAGCTCGTCGCCGGTCAGTGGGAGCGCGTGTCCTGGGACGACGCGATCAACGGGATCGGCGACAAATTGTTGGAAATCCGGGAGAAGTCCGGGCCTGAATCGGTCTACTGGATGGGATCGGCCAAATTTTCCAACGAAGGAACTTATCTTTTCCGCAAGCTCGCAGCTCTGTGGGGAACCAACAATCAGGACCACCAAGCGCGCATTTGCCATTCGACGACTGTCGCCGGCGTAGCCAACACCTGGGGCTATGGGGCGATGACCAACTCGTTCAACGATATACGCAATTCCAAGACGCTCATCATCCTGGGCGGGAACCCGGCGGAAGCGCACCCGATCGCGATGCAGCACCTGCTGGAAGGCAAGGAGATCAACAACTCGAACTTCATCGTCATGGATCCGCGGTTCACCCGCACGGCCGCGCACGCCACCGAATTCGTGCGCATTCGCTCCGGCACCGATATTGCGGTGCTTTGGGGCATGCTCTGGCACATCTTCAAGAATGGCTGGGAAGACAAGGAATTCATCGCGCAGCGCGTCTACGGGATGGACCAGGTCCGCAAGGAGGTCGAGAAATACACGCCCGACGAGGTGGAACGCATCAGCGGGGTGTCCGGCGACCAGTTGAAACGCGTCGCCGAAATGTTCGCCACCCAGCGGCCGGCGACACTCATATGGTGCATGGGCCAGACCCACCATACGATCGGGACCGCCAATGTGCGCGCGAGCTGTATAGCGTGCCTGGTCACCGGCAATGTCGGCAAGCCCGGCACCGGCGCCAATATCTTCCGCGGACATGACAATGTGCAGGGCGCGACCGATATCGGACTGGATGTCGTGACCCTGCCCTTCTACTACGGACTGACGGAAGGCGCCTGGAAGCATTGGTCAAGGGTCTGGGAGATCCCCTACGAAGACCTCCAGGCGCGATTTGATTCCAAAGAAGCGATGGAGACGCCAGGCATTCCGCTTACCCGTTGGTTTGATGCGGTTTTGCTGCCCAAGAACGATATCCAGCAGCGGGACAGCCTGCGGGCGATGTTCGTGCAGGGCCATGCCTCAAACAGCATTGCGCGAATACCGGAATCGGTGAAGGGTTTGGCGAATCTCGATCTGCTTGTGGTCGCCGATCCTCATCCGACCACCTGGGCGTCGCTTGCCGTCAAGGCTGGCAGGCAGGACAACACCTATCTCCTGCCGGTCTGCACGCAGTTCGAGACGTCGGGGTCGCGCGTTGCCTCCAACCGGGCCATCCAATGGGGCGAACAAATCGTCAAGCCGAGCTTCGAGCAGAAGGACGACTATCAGGTCATCTACCTGTTAGCGAAAAAGCTTGGACTTGCCGACTGGATGTTCAAGAAGATTCAGGTTGAAGGCGACCGCCCGGTACCTGAAGATGTGTTGCGCGAGATGAATCGCGGCAGCTGGTCGACCGGCTATTGCGGCCAATCGCCGGAGCGCCTCAAGGCGCATATGCGCAACCAGCACAAATTCGATCTGGTGACGTTGCGCGCCCCGAAGGACGATCCGGAAGTCGGCGGTGATTATTACGGCCTGCCCTGGCCGTGCTGGGGCAAGCCGGAAATCCGTCACCCGGGGACCGCCAATCTTTACAGCACCGACCTTCATGTGATGGACGGGGGCAGCCCCTTCCGAGCCCGCTTCGGCGTGGAACGGAATGGCGAGACGCTGCTTGCGGAGGGATCCTATACGAAGGGCTCGGAACTCACTGACGGTTATCCGGAATTCACCATGGGCGTCCTGAAGAAGCTCGGCTGGGACGCGGATCTGACGCCGGAAGAGCTTGCCGTCATCCAGAAGATCGGCGACGACATCGACAAGGTCTCATGGTCGACCGACCTGTCTGGTGGCATCCAGCGTGTCGTGCTCAGTCATGGCTGCCATCCTTATGGCAACGGCAAGGCGCGGGCAGTCGCCTGGAACCTGCCCGATCCGGTCCCCATCCATCGTGAGCCGATCTATTCGCCGATGGTGGATCTGGTTGCGAAGTATCCGACCTATCCGGATGCCAAGCAGTTCAGGCTGCCGAACATAGGCTTCAGTATTCAACGAGCGGCAGTGGAAAAGGGCATTGCCAAGACTTTCCCATTGATACTCACTTCTGGCCGGCTCGTCGAATATGAAGGCGGCGGCGAGGAGACCCGGTCGAATATATGGCTGGCCGAGTTGCAGCAGGACATGTTCGTGGAGATCAATCCGGCGGACGCGTCCGAGCGTGGCATCAGCAACGGGGCATGGGTCTGGGTAACGGGCGCCGAGAACAACTCCAGGGCCAAGGTGAAGGCACTGGTGACCGAGCGTGTCGGCAAGGGCGTCACTTTCATGCCGTTCCATTTCGGAGGCTGGCTCGGCGGCGAGGAGTTGCGAGCCAACTATCCGCAGGGCGCCGATCCGTACGTTCTCGGCGAGAGCGCTAATTCCATCACGACCTACGGCTACGATCCGGTTACCGGGATGCAGGAACCGAAGGTCACACTTTGCCAGGTCACCGCGGCTTGAGGAGGCCACCATGGCACGAATGAAATTTCTCTGCGATGCCGACCGCTGCATCGAATGCAATGCCTGCGTGAC
>NZ_JBLLVA010000039.1:0-32284 GCF_047739745.1 Borborobacter xinjiangensis
CATGTGGAACAGAAGAACGGCGCCATCGTGCGCCGCCTGGTGGGGTATGGCCGGTTTGTCGGCGCGGATGCGACGGCGGCCCTTGAACGCCTTTATGCGGTGGTGCGGGTTCACGGCAATCTGTTCCAGCCATCCTTCAAGCTGCAGGCGAAGACGCGCATCGGTGCCCGTGTAATCAAGCGCTATCATCCGCCTGTTCCACCCGCGGCCCGTGTCCTTGCTCATCCTGATGTGGCCGAGGCCGACAAGGCGCGGCTTCGGGCCTTGCTGGAGACAGCCGACCCGGTGCTGCTGTTTGCCCACATCCGCGCTGCACAGGAAGAGCTTGGAAAGCGGGTCGATCGTCGTGGCCTGAATGCGAAAGTCGAGGAGCCATTGGTTATCGATCTCCAGGGCTTCGCTGCGCACTTGAAAACAGCCTGGAAGAACGGCGAGACACGGCCAACGCATCGGCGGCCATATCGGCGGACCAAACCCTGGCCGAAAAGACCCAGCATGTACGAGCCCTTTGAGGCGCGGATCAAGGAATGGCTGAAGGAAGACCCAGCCCTCTCGGCAGCCGGCGTGCTGCAACGGCTGAAGGAGATCGATCCAGCCCGCTTCAACGAAAAGAACATCAGAATGGTGCAACGGCTGGTGAAGGCCTGGCGCATGGAAATGGCTGGGCTGGTCATCCTTGATGGCGGCTGGATCAAGAGCTTGCCGCTATCACCTGCCACCGCTGCGGCAGCTCATACGAGCACTGTCGCCACTGCTGCCTTGGGTAACATTGATCGGTGAGGCAATAGGAGGGGTCAGTTCCTGGATTCGCTTGACAAGAGTGCTAAGCAATGATGTCCAGCTTTCCAGCGCAAGCTTTCGGTCATCGAATGTCTACAGGATCGAGTGTCATCAAGGCCGCTTTGGGGGCAACGCCGCGTCCTGTCGTTCCACCCCGCCGCAAGCGCCGCTTCCGAAATCTTGTGCCCAAGCCGAGCCAATGGCAAAACATTGGATGTCTTGGGATCTTGGTAATACGCCGCTCTCGGGCATCAGTGCGTCGAACTATGTGAATTTTAGGCGAGTGGTTCGATCGGCAATACGGCAGCTGTCCATTCCGGATAGCATGTAGGATATGAGAATTTGTTCACGCCACACGCCGGCGGGTGCGGCGCCGCATCGAGAGGTCGCATCCGGAATATCAGCCTGCATGACGCGTGGCGGTGCGGGAGACCGGCATGATGTGGGCGAACATGCTGCGGGCGTTCCAGGTCGGGAAGGCTCTTGCGAGCGACAGGTCGCCGTCGAGCTGGATGCGGTCCTCGCGGGTGGCTTGGGACCAACTGAGCTGGCCGGCGTGCCATTTGACGAATGCTTCGGCTTCCGCCGTGATGTAGAGGTCCTCGTCGAAGCCAGGGTAAGTCTTGCAGATTTCCGTGTCTCCGAGCTCGATAAGTAGCCAATAGCGCTCCCGGTGTGGGCGGCCGGTGAAGTCGAAGCGGATGACGACGCGTCGATCCGGGAGCCGGTCCCGGCGGAGCGCCTTGCACATCGACCACAGGGCCACAAAGGGGTCTAGGTGCTGGGGGGCGATTTCGAGCCAATGCGCGCCCCACTCGCCGAGCGACTGGCAGACCGTGAAGAGGTCGTGGCCCGCGGACGTGAGCTCGTAGTGGCGCCCGCGCCCGTCGGGCTTGGGGTTCGACTCGACGACACCGACCCATTCAAGCTGCTTGAGCCGCTCTGAGAGCAGGGTACGGGAGAGTCCGGGCGCACCCTCCAGGATCTCGCTGAAGCTTCCGCAGCCAAGGTGCAGGTTGCGGACGATCAGCGGCGTCCAGCGCTCGGCGAAAATCTCGGCGCCACGGGCGATGGGGCAGTACTGGCCGTATGTCCTCATAACAGACGTCCTCACAACAGCAGTGTTGCGCATCCGCCTCCGATTGTGGAGTCCAGATTCTTGACTATACGGCAGCGGCCCGCCGTGGTCCGATGTGGCCTCTCTCGACGAGAGGAGGACACGATGACGACACCTATGACGACACCTGTGACGACAACAACGTATGCAGAAGCCCACCACGGGAGCATGCAGCCATCCGTCGTGGAAATCGACGGGTTCCGAGGCCGGCTGATCAATGCCAGCCACGCCGACTACGATGCCGCCCGTGCAATCTGGAACGGCGCCATTGACCGGCGCCCGCATCTGATCGCCCGATGCATCGGGACCGCCGACGTGGTCGCGGCCGTGCGTTTCGCTCGCGACCATGATCTGGAGATCGCCATACGGGCCGGAGGCCACGGCGTGGCGGGCACCGCCGTTTGCGACGACGGGATCGTCATCGACCTCTCGGCGATGCGGGGCGTGCGGGTCGATCCCGCATGCCGCAGGGCGTGGGTGCAGGGTGGCGCGCTGTGGGGCGACGTCGACCGCGAGACGCAGGCGCACGGCCTGGCCACCACCGGAGGAATCGTGAGCCATACCGGAGTCGCCGGGCTCACCCTTGGCGGTGGCATCGGCTGGCTGATGCGCAAACATGGCCTCGCGGTCGACAACCTCCTCGCTGCCGACGTCGTGACGGCCGACGGCGAGCGGCTGCGGGCGTCCGAGGACGAGCAACCCGACCTGTTCTGGGCGTTGCGCGGCGGCGGCGGCAACTTCGGCGTGGTCACCTCGTTCGAGTTCCGCCTCCATCCCGTCGGACCCACCGTTCTGGCCGGGCCCATCCTCTGGGACGCGAGCGGCGCCGGGGAGGTCCTCCGTTTCTACCGCGACTTCATCCGCGACGCTCCCGACGAGCTCGGCACGGTCGTCAAATTCTGCACCGTGCCGCCTCTATCGGTCATCCCCGAGGAACTGCACTGGCGCCCGGTGGTGATGGTGGGCGCGTGCTGGGCCGGACCGATTGAGGACGGTGAGGAGGCGCTCCGCCCGCTCCGCGCATTTCGGACTCCCCTCCTCGATCTGGCCGTGCCCAAGCCGTACGTGGTATTCCAGAGCGCGCTCGACTCGACCGTCCTCCACGGTTGGAACTACTACTGGAAGGCCACCCATCTCCCCGAGCTCAATGATGACCTCATCGACGTGATTGCCGGGCACGCGTTCTCCTGCTCGTCGCCGCGGTCGTATGTGGCAATGTTCCATCTGAAGGGGGCGGTGAGCCGAGTGCCCGAGGGCGCGACGGCGTTCGGGAACCGGCAAGCGTCGCACGCGATCATCGTCCACGCTGCGTGGCGGTCTGGCGAGGACTTCGGCGATCGAGAGACGGCCTGGACGAGGGGGTTCCTCGCCGCGCTTGGCCGCTTTCGCGAAGGCGTCTACGTCAACTTCCTCGGCGACGACGAAGACCCGGGCCGGATCCGCGAGGCGTACGGCGACCCCGTCTTTGCCCGGCTGGCTGACGTGAAGTCCTCGTACGACCCCGACAACGTCTTCCATCATAACCAGAACATCCGCCCGCGGCTGGATGCCCGTGTGAGCGGGGGCGATACTTGATAAATTTGGGGTGGTGTTGGATGGGTGCAATAGGGCGCAAGCGGAGCCGTTTGCGGTCGGCAGGTTTTTGGACTCCGAAAGCGCAATAGCTGCATTCGCCATCGTCGTCCTGTCCGGGCCGGTCCGGCAATCCAAGAATGCTGGTACTTTCCGTTGCGTTAGGCTAGCGCCATCCTGTCCTACCGGGTCATTCAATGAACCGACGCGACGTGATCATTTTGGCGGCGGCACAGCCTGAAAGCGGGAGCGTTCAAGGCGCAATCGTCATCGGGGTCGATAGGATCGACGGCCTTGCCACGCTTTCCGCATCGAAGGATGCGGACAAATCTGCTGCGGCGGTGAAGGCTTCAAGGTCGAGAAGCTGACTGACGCCAATGGCGGCAAGCTTTCGGTGGAGATGTCTCCGACGCCACTAGTAATTTGTGACGCCTGGCACCTACCACGTTCTCGTCATCTACTTCGCCGGGCATAACTTCGCCACGGGCTTCACCGAATGGTGGATGCTAACGGGCGCGCCGCTCAATCCGAGCCACGCGGTGAACTTCTGCGAAAGCCAGACGCTGGCGCAGACCTGCGGCATCCCGACCGTCGTCATCGTCTCCGACGCGTGCCGGTCGCTTCCGACCAACGCGCAACTGCCGCGCGTGAAGGGCGGCCCGATATTCCCACACCGCCTATTTTCCGGATCAGGGTCATGTCGACACATTGAAAGCATGCGCGTTTGCTGCGCCTTCGTATGAGGCGGCCCCCGTGGATAGGATCGCTCAGACGGGCGGAATTTTTACGGAGACGCTGATGGACGCCTTCCGCGCGCCGTAGGACACGATGACCACGACGCTTCCTAACGGCGATGTCGTGATAAGGAACAGCAGTGTGAAGAGTATCTGAAGGCGGAGACGCACCGGCGGGTGCAAGAGGTACTTGGGCTGACGAAGAGCCAAATCCCTGACATCTACGAGTTCCCGACATCCATCTTTCCCGTGTGCACCAGCCGACCAAACGCCGCCCGCCCCGACCACCGGAATTCCGGTTCTCTGGGCCGTAAACCGCGACGATTGACGTGACCCATTGCGGCTCCCTCGCATTGCCAAGCCGCCGGACACGCTTCAGCGGTCGCGCGAGCTCGGAATGCCCCCTCAACTCACACGCCGGCGCCGTTCGCCGGATCAGGATTTAAGACCACGAACGCTGCGCCCGCGAAGAGGTAGTCTTTCTTTCGGGCTGGATTTGCTCCCGTGTAAACGTCTCTGGAATGAGTTGGGTACCTGGCTCCGCAATTTGGCGGCAATGTCGCCTGCCGGCCTCGGCTTGCTTGACGCCAAGCCACCCTTCAACCTCATTCGCTGCCGGATAGCGGACATTCGCGGTAACGCAATGCCGCCTTTTCTAGCATCCATTGAGTGTCGCTGAAGCGTGTGGTGAGCGGCTCTTCGTTGGCCTGGGTACGGCTAGAGTGTTGTTATCATCGGCAATGTGCTAAATTGCTTCGGGAGCTGGAGCGGAGCGCATGCGGCAGTCCCATCAGCGAAAACCAATAAACAGGGTCGCAAAAGTTCTCGATCACCTCGAACTCGGTCGAAGACATTATGAGCAGTGCGCCTGGGCCCACGCCTATCGGGCGCTTTCGCTCGCCAATCAGCAAACGCCGCTTAGAGCCGAGGACTTCGAACGGCTCGCCATGGCTGCTTACATGGTCGGTCGGGACGAAGAATACCTCAGATCGCTTGAAGATGCCCACAACGCTTATTTGAACGCCGGCCAATTTGCTCGCGCCGTCCGTTGCGCGTTTTGGCTTGGTTTCCGCCTACTTATGCGCGGAGAAACGGGGCGCGCAACCGGCTGGTTGGGCCATGCCAACCGGTTGCTCGCTCACGTGGCGCCCGAGTGCGCCGAGCGGGGGTATCTGCTATTGCCCGTGGTTGAGCAACGCCTCGAATCTGGCGATTTCGAGTACGCGTACACCGCTGCAGCCGAGGCGGCTGCAATCGGTGAGCGATGCGGCGACGCGGATCTGATCGCCTGTGCTCGCCATCAGCAGGGCAGAATTCGACTGCAACAAGGGCAGGTTAAACCCGGCCTCGCGCTCTTGGACGAAACCATGGTCGCGGTCACGACCGGTGAATTGTCGCCCTTGGTGACGGGCTTGATGTACTGCAGCCTGATAGCGGCTTGTCAGCAGGTATATGCTCTCGACCGCACCCGCGAATGGACAGCCGCGCTTGCGCTTTGGTGTGAAAGCCAGCCCGATATGGTCACCTTCTCCGGCGTCTGCCAGGTGCATCGGGCGGAGATCATGCAACTCCAAGGCGCATGGCCGGAGGCGATCGAGGCGGCACAACGCGCCTGCGCACGTTCTCGGGGCGTCGACAAACGAGCTGCCGCCGCGGCGTTCTACCAGCAGGCCGAAGTCCATCGCCTGTTGGGAGAGTTCTCTGCGGCCGAGGAGGCGTATCGAAGCGCTAGTCAATTGGGTTTGGAACCCCAGCCAGGCCTTGCTCTGTTGCGCCTTGCGCAGGGACACTCCCGCACCGCCGCCACGACCATTCGTCGCGTCGTGAGCACGACGGAGGACCGCCTGAAACGCTTGAGCTTGCTGCCCGCTAGTGTCGAGATCATGCTGTCAGTTGGTGAGATCCAGGACGCACGCAACGCGTGCCGAGAGCTGGGGGACATTGCCAGGAGCTTCGACACGGAGGTGTTAGGCGCGATTGCCGCGCAGTCGCGCGGAGCGGTGGACCTAGCCGAAGGCGATGCGCAAGCCGCACTCCGTTTGCTGCACTGCGCCTTCGAGGTTTGGCACCGGATCGAGGCACCCTACGCTGCCGCGCGCGTGCGTGTGCTGATCGGTCTGGCCTGCGGAGCACTCGGTGACGAGGACGGTGCCGGTCTGGAGATCGATGCGGCCAGGTGCGTATTCGAGCGGTTGGGTGCCGGACCCGATCTCGCTCGGATCGACTCACTGACGAAGAGCTTCGCTTCCGGCAATACTCATGGGCTGACCTCGCGCGAGGTTCTGGTTCTGCGCCTGGTAGCGGCGGGCAAGACGAACGGAGCCGTCGCGGCCGAGCTTTTTCTGAGCGAGCGGACTGTCGAGCGGCACCTCAGCAACATCTTCACCAAGCTCGACCTATCGACACGGACGGCGGCCACTGCCTGGGCCTACAGGCATCGCTTGATCTGACTATTCGCGCGGCGTGGGTGGAATCCCCCATGCCGCCGCCGCTGCAAATTGAGTGATTCCTCCGAAGCACGGCCGAGGCTGCAGGAGTAGTCTCGCCCGGCAACAAAGGGAGCAAGCCGATGTCAGAACTAAACAAAGCGCAGATTCGACGGGTCATCGATAATGTCTACAACCGGGGTGATCTCGCTTTCATCGATGAAGTGGCTGCTAGCGATTTGGTCATCCATGCCTCGTCTCAGGAGATCCTTGGACGCGAAGGTGCCAAGCAATACGTCGCCGAGTTGCGTGCGGGTTTCCCAGACCTCCATTTCACCGTCGAGGAACAGATTGCCGAAGGCGACATGGTAGTGACCCGCTGGACCGCCCGTGGGACGCATAGAGGCAAGTTCCAGAGGATTCCAGCGACCGGTAGGGGAATCCAGCTCACCGGAACCGACATCGATCGCCTTGTCGCCGGCAAGGTCGTGGAATGCTGGGCACACGTGGATGAGCTCGGCCTGATGCGGCAACTCGGTGCGGTTGAGGCTGGCGCTGCCGAGAGCAACAGAGCAAGACAGTGATGACCAAGGTATTTGACGTAATCGTTGTAGGCGCGCGCTGCGCGGGATCGCCGACCGCGATACTGCTGGCTCGGAAGGGGTACCGCGTACTGATTGTTGACCGCGCCACCTTTCCGAGCGACACGGTGTCTACCCACATCCTGCACCCCGCCGGCGTCAGCGCTCTATCGAGATGGGGTCTTCTCGATCGACTGACGGCGACCGGATGCCCGCCCATTCACACCTACACCTTCGACTTCGGCTCGTTCACGATTGCCGGGTCGCCGGGCACGGAGGAAGCACCGCTAGCCTACTGCCCACGTCGCACGATCCTCGACAAGCTGCTCGTCGACGCAGCCGCCGAATCCGGGGCGGAGGTTCGCGAAGGCTTTACCGTCGAGGAGATTTTGATCGAAGACGACCGCGCGATCGGCATAAAGGGCCATGCGAAGCAAGGCGGTTCCATCATCGAGCGCGGGGACATCGTCGTCGGCGCCGACGGCTTACGCTCGGTAGTAGCCGAGACAGTTCAGCCCGAGCAGTATGACGAGAAGCCGCCCTTGCTCGCCGGGTACTACACGTATTGGAGCGGGCTGCCGATGGACGGCCGCTTCGAACAATACATCCGGGAGAACCGCGGCTTTGCAGCTGCTCCAACTCATGAGGATCTGACGTTGGTCATTGCCGGATGGCCGTACGCGGAATTCGCGCAAAACAAGAAGGACATTGAAGGAAACTACTTGAAGACGATCGAAATGGCGCCGGCTTTCGCCGATCGGCTGCGCGCTGCGAAGCGGGAGGCGCGGTTTGCCGGCATGGCGGTGCCGAATTATTTCCGCAAGCCCTACGGACCCGGGTGGGCGCTCGTGGGTGATGCGGGCTACAATAAGGACTTCATCACCGCCCAAGGCATCATGGACGCCTTTCATGACGCAGAACTCGGCGCTACCGCGCTCCACAAGGCTTTCTCCGGAATGCTGACGTTCGACACTGCGATGAGTGAGTACCAACACACGCGCGACGCACGGGTAAAGGCAATGTACGAATTCACCTGTCAGTTGGCGACGCTGAAACCCCCGCCACCCGAAATGCAGGAGCTCTTCGGCGCGGTTCACGGCAACCAGAAGGCCATGGATGATTTCGCGCGGATGAGCGCCGGAACGATTTCACCAGCGGAGTTCTTCGCGTCGGATAACGTCAATGCGATTATGGCTGCCACTCAGGACAAGCAGGCTTCGGGCTGAAGAAATTGGAATCGCTTGAGGCGGAGGCTGCTCGCACGGCGGATGACTAATTTGTGTGGCCCATCGCGCGCATGCCAGGGGCCCAGCAGCGGCCGCAAGTATTCGCGTCAGGTTATAGCGCGAACGTCAGCTCTGGAGAAGCGCTGTGAATGGCGCGAGCCATCGCGTCACTTGATGGTGAATGTCTACTCTCGAGTCATCATGATCGTCGGCATTGTGGCTACGATTTGATCGTCAACCGAATGGCTGCTTGACGACGACATCATCACCAAAGCGGTCCGTCTCCTTCCGTGAAGATCCTATGGAAGGCGACCAGCGCTCTGTCAGAAGCCGCCAAATGCCTCGACGCGCTCACTACCGGAGATCGGCGTCCACTGGCTTACTAACCCGAAAGAGCCGCGCGACCTGTAAGGGTTCTGATCCCGGCTGTCAGCCGGAGAAAGCGTTCGTTCTGGCGAGAGGTCAGGCGACCATCCGGCCGATACAGTCTCGGCCCTGGTCTTTTGCCCGATACAGAGCGGCATCCGTCCGAGACAAGAGGCCTCTAAAATCTCTGACGCCGCATGAGCTGTGGCACACGCCGGCACTGGTAGTGACGGTGAATTTGTGGTTTTCAGATCTGATCATCGTTGTTTTGAGGCTTATACGGATTCGCTCCACCGAAAGTAGTGCATCAGCTGCTGCCACATTCGGAAGGAATGCGACGAACTCTTCGCCGCCCCAGCGGCCAATTAAGCTCCCGCTAGGCAGTTTTTTTGTGAAGACTGTCGCACACGCGCGAAGTGCGTCGTCGCCGACTGCATGGCCAAAGGTGTCGTTGATCTGTTTGAAGTGATCGAGATCAAAAAGCACCATGGCAAAGTCATTCGGTTTTCCGTCACCAAGGTATTCGCTAACGCGGGTTTCGAATGCCTTTCTGTTCAACAGCCCTGTCAGCGGATCGCTGTCAGCCATTTGGCGTAGACGAATGGCATCCCTCTCGTAAGCGAGCGAAAGTGCGAAGGCCCCAGATGCTGTAATGTGCAGAATGGCGACTGAGAGATGGATGGTGAGAAGATCATCGTCTGGAAGATGCTTGGGAAAGAACTCAGCAAAGGCCATCCCGTGCCCTGCACGGGCAGCAAATGAAGCGGCGATAACCCCATACGCAACTACCATGCCGTACCGTGACGGCAGCCGGTCGCTGTGGTCCCTCCAAAATTCGACGGCACATATGAATGCGAGCCCAAACAGCAAGACGTTGACTACGGAATAGACGGCCGCATATGAATCGTAGATCAACGGAAACGCACAAATTCCGACAAAAAGAGCCGTTGGCCCGTATCGCCAAAGCGGAAAGACCGCTCTGCCCGCGAATTCGCGTGCCGCCTGCCATCTCAGGGACAATCCGAAAACAAGAAGACAGTTCGGGATAATGACGAGAAACAGATACGGTAGGTAGCGTTCGAACATAAACGCGACGAGGGCCATCCCGATTACGGCGTTGGCGAAGCCCCACGAATACCAATAACGTTCGCCACGCCGTGCTTTTCCGGCAAGGAAGAACGCTGTCGCAAGGACGAAAGCTGCTACAATGTTTGCAGCAAAAAGAGTGAAGTTTTCCAAATTCCCACGCCTGCCTCTTTGAATGGCAGTGAACCAGAATTTTGCTATTCGATGGTTAACCTGACCTGATGCAGCCGTGGCTGGATGGACAATGCCGAACCGCGCTGCATTGCCGTTGGTGGCCTGCGCGTCGATGACGCCATCTAGGAAGCGCTTCTGGGTCGTCGAGCCGGGCTGCGATCGCAGCCGCCGTCCAGGCCGAGGCACAAGCGACCAGGTGCGCGACGCGCTGACGCGGGACGTGGAGGCGGCGCGTTACGAGCAGCGCCGCTCAATCGAGGAATTCAAGGAAATGACTAAGTAACTTTGATTCCGACGTTGTCCTTTGCCCGGCCTGATCCTGCAGATGGCCCCGAAGCGCCCACCGCTGCTGAACCGACCGCGATCATGCTGCAATTTCTCACAAATCGTACCTATAGCCAACTTTCTCTGGCCCAGCTTATCGCTCTTGTCGGGACAGGCCTCGCCAAGGTGGCACTCGGTCTGCTCGCTTATGACCTGGCGGGCGCAGATGCAGGCGTGGTGCTTGGCACAGCGCTCGCCATCAAGATGATCCCCTGTGTCGGGGTGGCGCCGATCGCCGCTGCTTTCGCTGAGCACCTGCCGCGCCGGACCATGCTTGTCTGCCTCTATCTCGTGCGCGCCGCTGTCGCCCTTCTCCTACCTTTCGTGACAGAGGTTTGGCATGTCTACGTACTCATTTTCAAGCTTCAGGCGGGCTTCACTCCGATATTCCAGCCGACTATTCTCGATGTCTTGCCCGAGGAAAAGGAATAGACGAGCGCATTCTCGCTCTCACGACTTGCCTGTAACCTTGAAAGCGTCGTCAGCCCCATGCTGGCCGCGGCATTACTCACCGTCATCAACTTTCACAGCCTGTTTGCGGGTACTTTCATTGGCTTTCTCGCATCCACCGCTCTCGAAGTTTCGGTTGTGCTGCCCAGCCCGTAGGCAACCGTGCCCCGCGGCATCTACGAGCGCACCACACAGGGCTGCGGATCTTATCTCGCGACGCCGCGGCTGCGTGGACTGCTAGCCCTCAATCTGGCCTCGCGTGCGCGGGCGCCCTGGTGATCGTCAACACCGTCGTCTATGTGCAGGCGACCGTTCGGGCTCGACCAGCAGGCAATGGCCATTGCTCTTGCGGCTTTTGGCGGTGGTTCCATGGTTGCCGCCCTCGCGCTGCCGAGATTGCTTGATCGGCGGCTCGCCTTTCGCGATTGAGCAGCGCGGCGATCCGCCGATAGCCATAGGTCGGCCTTTGATCCACCAGCCTGCGAATGGCGGGCAGAAGCTCAGCATCTTCGGCCTTGTGGTAGAATCCTCGCGGCGTCGATCTGCCCTTGAGCCTCTCGACGAGATTGGAACGGGAGACGCCCAGCGTGTCTGCGACGGTCTTCATCGGGAACCGTCCTTCGGCAACAAGATCGACCGCGATATCTGTTTTTTGAGCTTGTTTTGGAAAGGGCCTCGCGGAGGATTTCCACCTCCATCGTCTTGCGGCCGAGCACGCGCTCCAGTCCGCGGACGCGGTCATCCAGCTTCTTCACCTCCGAATTGCCGACAACCGGCTCGTCCGAATCCACGGAGCAACACCTCCTTCGCTCAAGAGCCTGCGCCATCGATAGAGAAGATTGGGCGCAACGCCATGACGGCGAGCGCTCGAAGACACCGTCTCGCCAGGTTCGAAACTCTGCTCGATGATCTGCAGCTTCTGCTCGGTTGTCCACTGCCTGCGGCGGACGTCACCCGTGATCCCTCGATGCGTCGATAGTCGTTGACATAAGCTTGTCCTCAAGCCTGTGCTTGAGCCTTTCTGCTTATGCCGACTGTCCGGTCGAATTGGAGGCAGTTCAAACATGGAGCAACGAAATCGACTACTTACCATTGAGAAGGAATTAAATAACTTGAGGCGCGCCGCCCCTGTCCCGAAGTCCGGCCACGTACGGGACGGTGGTGCTCTTGAAGAGTGTTGGCTGTGAGTTCCCCAGCCGTGCAAATCGCGTCGTCCTCAGCCGAGTCGTACCAATCTGCGAGCGCTGCGCGGTGCACTTGGTCAGTCCGCGACTACTTCCCGCCTGCTGCTGCTTGCCTTCAGCTGAGCCGCGCTGCGTTGCTGAGCAAGAACAAGGTCGTGTTCACCATTGTGGCATCTCCTCAGAACCGCAAATGTCGGCCAGAACGCGGCGGGCACACGAATGAGGTCTCATCCAAGCAGGGTCAAGCAATACACGCCGCCCTTTGTAGCCGCCGATGCGTCCATGATCGATCATCCCTCGCCGCTTGAGCGCAGGCGGGCTTCGCCCCGGCGCAGGCGGCCGAACCGAAACCGATCTTGGGCGGCCGCACGCACCATCATCATCTCGCCGATGGTCTCATGCGTCATGAGGCCCACTAAGCGGCCTGTGCGGTCGACGACGGCGACGGCCGGTGAGTTCGCCTGCTGCATCTGCCGGAAGCCATCCTCGAGGCACTGGCGGTGATCGATCCGCGGGATATCGGTACGCATCGCGCTCGCGACTGGAGTATCGGGGCCTGTCTCCTTAAGCGCGCGTATCATGTTGTCGCGGGTGAGCACGCCTTCCAGGTGGCCAGCGGCGTCGACCACGGGAAACTCGCGCTGTGTCGTCGAGAGCAATCTCTCGATCGCCTCGTCGATATTCGCCGACCGCGGGAGCGTAACGAATTCGGTGATCATCACGTCGCCGACGAGCACGCTGGCGGCTACGCTGCGGATTTGGGCGTTCTGCGCCTCCGCCGCTGCAGCAAGATAGACGAAGATGCCGATGAAGATCAGGAGCGGATTGTAGAAAAGGCCCAGGAAGCCGAAGACGAAGGCGAGGCCTTGGCCAATAGAGGCGGCAAGCTGAGTTGCACGCGCCCAAGACATACGCCAGGCGAGCACTGCCCTGAGTACTCGTCCGCCGTCCATCGGAAAAGCCGGGATCAGGTTGAAGAGGACGAGGAAAACATTCACGCCCGCCAGGCGCGCGAGGAAGCCGGCGCGTGGATCCTCCACTTGCGCCATCTGCCCGGCGCCGACGGAATAGTCCACGAAAAAAAAATGACTGCCGCGATCGCCACATTAACGAGCGGCCCGGAAATAGCGACCACCAACTCCTGTCCGGGCTTCTCAGGCATTCGTTCGAGCCGAGCGACTCCGCCGATCGGCAGGAGCGTAATATCCGGCGTTCTGATTCCGTAAAAGCGCGCCGCAGCAATATGGCCGAATTCGTGCAGCACAACGCACCCAAAGATAGCGAGGATGAATGCCACACCTTCCCAAGCCGCCGGTGCGCCGCCGATCCGATAATGCGTGAACCAAATCCACATTAGCATGAGAACAAAAGTGACATGCACCCGCAGCGCGGTGCCCGCGATCGTTCCGATTTTGAAGGACCATGCCATGCGATCGAGCTCCCGGAGTGCTGGTTCGCTGGGGAAATATCTAATTCAACGACGCGACGTGGGAAGGGACTCGACCGAGCCTAAACTTTCGAGTGCCGATGCTTCGGCCCGGGACACGTCAGACGGTCCATGAATACAGGGCCGGTTTTGGACAGCATTTGGAACCGCGACAGGGTCTTGGTGGTCAGCGCGCCGGGCACGGCGTCGTCGTCCGAAAGTTTCTGGATCATCGCCGCCGCCCCCTTGGCCCGCAGCTTCGGCGCCACCACGGCAAGCCGCGCGGCACGCCGCTGGATCTCACCAGCCAGCCGGCAAGCGTCGGCCGCGCCCTGCGCCAGCCCAAGGCAGACGGCGCGCTCAAAACCCGCCTCTCCCGGCCGGAGCCGCTTGCCGTGGCCGCCCTCAGCCCGAAATGCCGGAGCAAACGCCTGCGCCATCAGCAGCGGCAGCGGCCGTGGCCAGCCCAGGCTTTGCGCCACAACCAGGTCGGCGCCCCACCAGGCCAGCAGTTCGGCGTCAGGGTGCCTGGCAACGACATGGCTGGCGATCGCCGCGGCGGCGAACGGCGCCGGCCGGGCCGCGCGGGCCAGATCGCACCGGCGGGACCGGGATCGCCGTCGGCCGGCCGCAGATACCAGGCGCCGGCCCGGGCCGGTTGCGCGCGCACCGAAAAGTCGAGCCCGTGCAAGGCGGCGCCGGCATGGAAGGCGGCCTCGGCATGGCCGAAAACCGGCCGCTGCGGCAGCGCTCAGCCCGGCACACGGGGTGGCGGCAGCGAGGCCGCGGGCGATGGAGCGCGCCAATCATGCACGAGATGATAAATCGACGGTGCGCTTGATGCGATGATCACGGCGCCAAACCGCACCGCCCGTCCTCCCCGCAGAATGAGCGATAATGCCGGCTTATCGGTCGTCTAGGCTCAGAGGCAAAAAACCGCCGTTCTCGGCGCGCAGCAGCCCAAAAATTACATCCAGCCGCGCTGCCTGACAACGTGCAACAGTCATGGCGGTGGACCGCACATTGGACGCCCGCCCCGATAAGGCCGCCGCCTCCCAACTGCCGACGCAGAGCTCGCGCCGTTGGGGGAAATAGCTCGGGCACGCTTCGGCGGAAATGACCGCAAATACCAGCGCCGCCACGACCGCGTCCGCGTCAATCTCACCGACGCCAACAGGTTGTATGCAAGTCCATATCCTGCCAGCGAAGATTTCATGGAAGCGTTGGAAGCGGCCGAAAACGGACCAACAAGCCCAGGGTTTGGTGCCTCGTCCAGAACTCCTGCCCGACCGCAGAATCCGCTCAGCACCTCAGCACCGAACCTCATGCTACACGAAAATACGCTTCGCTTCTCGAAACGAGGCGAGCCTCGGATGACCGTTCTCGGTTGCGGCAAACACTTCAAATCATCCAGTCATGCGCGAGAATCCTGCACTCGCCTTCAATGCCGCCATCAACATCGGGCCAACGGAAAACTCCCCTACCCTCGCTTTCTCGGTCAAAACGCGCAGATATCCACCCGCCGAATGAATATGTTGCGCCCGCTGAAGAATGCACGCAATCACCATGGCGGCGGTTTCCTGACCCATGACGTGGCAGGCATCCTCATAGGCCGACGGGGACACGCCCAAAAAGCCGCGCACCTGTGCCGCGGTTGCCATTAAATCTCGCCAACTGCCTATTCCGTCGATGGCGTAGTCCACAATGTCCGGGCAGGCTTTCAGCACCAATCCCAGCGGATATGTTTTAGGCTTTTCTCCAGGGTTCTGGTTGGCCTCCACCCTCGCCTTGCTTTTTTCTAAAGCGAGTTCAAATTCAGTAAGGGCATTGGTGTTTGAATCAGATTGCTGCCGCTCATCTTGAGACTCATTGGCGCTCGGATTTACGGAATCCATGAACATTTCCAGCATGATATCGACTTCTTCATGCAGTGCGGCCAAATCGCCCACAATGGGCTCCAGTTGGCTTAACGCCGCCCGGCGGGGGATTGTGTCCACGATGGCACGGAACCGCTTCCAGATGGCTCCCCAGTCGCCAGGCGCGTCTTCTTCAACTGCCGCTTCCACCAGTTTTTGAATATCGCGTCGATGCAGCGTAATCCGTTCCCTCATGAGTTTCAGGGCTCGGTTGTCAGCTCTGACACGCTCGGCCACCTGCTGAAATTCGGCGGCACGGGCAAGCAAAGGCGCCAACGAGAAGCCGAAGGCTTCCGCAAGCTCCCCTCCCCTGCCCTTCCTGGCGTATCTCTTTCCGTTTGGGCTGTCGCGGCGGACTATGAGGCCGCAGCCGACCAGGGTCGCAAGGTGGCGCCGTAGTGTGGCGTCAGCCATACCGTGTGCCCGCAACGACAATTGCCTGTTCGACGGGAACACCATCAAGCCATTTTCCCGACTCAGCTCGCTGTCGGGATAAAACGACAACAGGCCGCTCAGGACCGCCAGTGCACGATCGCCAATGCCGATGATGCTCTTGCCCTCACAAAGCCATCTATAGACCTGCCACTTGTCTACGATTGCCCCCTCGGCGATCTCAAGCGAGGCGTTTCTAGCTTGCAAAAGCCCAAGCGTCATCGGCCGCCCACCAAAGGGCGTCATTCCCGGTTCCATTATCTTCGCCTTCAATTGGGCAAAAGAATCCCGCACGCCGAAAACGACGCTATGACTCTTGACAGTGATTCGCGGAAATGAGATTCTCGGATTGCTACATACGAGAGAGGTTCCGCGACGGCGACGTTACGGGGCCTTTTTCTTTTGCGGTTTCTAGTCTCCTGTTGCTTTCGTCCCCGAGTTCCTGAACGCCGTATAGAGATCGTCCAGTTGCTCGGTTATGAATTCGCCGAATGTGGCTGCGTCCGTGGATTTCAGGGCAAGTGTGTAGCCCTTCCCGGCAGCTTTCGAAGTGACACTAACTGATTTGTCGGCGGCCGCCCAAGACCGGGCCTGGCGAGCATTTTTTGTCTGCTGCGGCTTTCGTGTCAGAGCATCGACCACAGCTTGAAAGCGACCATCGCTCGACAACGCTGTCGCTTGCGCCTGTGACAGGATCGCCAGCAGCTCGCTCACCTTGCCTTTGGGCAGCAGGTCAGCCAGTTCCATCCACCGCCGACGACCAATCTCGGGTGCGGCACCAATGGCCTCGATCAACTCGATTGGTATCTGGCGTACAACGGAGATCATTTTCGACAAGGCGGCCTTGTCCACGCCAAGAGCCGCCATGATGGTGTCACGCGAGAACGAGCGGTCTTCCAAGCGAACCGCAAACAAGGCTCTCTCGATATATGACAGGTTCGTTCGAGCGTTGTTCTCCTGCCCTTGGCTCACCACCAACTGGTCGTCGGAAAGTTCGCGGACAACTGCACGAACCTTGATGCCGAGTTCTTTGACCGCCGCCAGGCGCCTATGTCCATAGGCAACCTGGAAACGCCCCATAGCTCCGGGATTCGGCCGGACGAGAATGGGCACCTGTTGTCCGTGGTCTCTGATCTGTTCAACAAGCTGGGCAAGCTCGGCAGCATCGACGCCGAGCCTGTCGCTGACGAATGAGCCGTCGACCAGAGCGGGGTCGATGTCGACGACCGTCTGTCCTTCCGCCAGTTGCCTTTCGAGATCCTGAGCTCGCTCGAACTTTTGAGTGATGTTTCCGAGCGTTTTGGTGATTCCGCCCACCGGGACGGCACTGCGAGCAACTGGTGAAACAAAGCCTGCAATTGGCCTCGCTGCCGTCATCGGCGCCGAGGCCTCGGCCGTCGGATTGTCATCCATCGAAATCCCGATCAGATTCTTCCGGGCCATCACCTTCTCCCCCAAGTGGCCTTGAGCAGGTCTTCGATTTCAGAGTTCACGGTGTTCAACGACTGCATTGCCCGATCGTAAGTTCCACGAGTGAACTGAGATCGTTCGACTTCATAGAGCGTCTGCTTGGTCACACCGGCGTCGGATATGGCAGTCGATTTCAGCATCGGGTTGTGCAGCATGCGATTGCCGAAAATCGCCCGCATGAAACCTGTCATCTGACTTTGGGGTCCATCATTCGGCTCGAAGCGGGTTACGAGATAGCGCATCCAGTCGTAGCTTGTGCGCCCCCCTGCCCTTTCGACCACAGCCATCAATTCGCTGGTCATCGCCAAAAATTGGCTCATGGACATCACATCGAGCATTTGGGGATGCACTGTTATCAGCATCGATGTCGCCGCACACAGTGCCGACATCGTCAGAAAGCCAAGCTGGGGCGGGCAGTCGATCACGACCACGTCGTACAGGCTTTCAATGCTCGTCAGGACCTCGCCAATGCGCGCGAAAAACATCGATTCAGCGGATCCGGAAGTAATCGCTCTCGGCGTCTCGTGTTCGAATTCCATTAATTCGAGATTGCCGGGCACAATGTGCAGGTTCGGCGTATAGGTCGCACGCACGATATCGGTGATAGGGCAGGGCTCTTCGTAGCGGATCGCCCCATACAGAGTTTCGCCCGGCCCCACGTCGAGCTCCGGCTGGTGCCCAAAGAGCGCAGACAGCGAGGCCTGCGGGTCAAGATCGACGGCCAACACCCGATAACCACGAATAGCCAGATACTGGGCAAGGTGAGCCGACGTCGTGGTCTTCGCCGAACCTCCCTTGAAATTCATCACCGCGATTACCTGGAGCTTCTCTCCTGGGCGGCGGCACGGAACGTATTTTGGCGCTCCGTTTTTCCCATCGAGGTTTCTGCGGATTCGATCCATATCCTCCGGCGTGTACATGCGCCGACCATTTGCCAGCGGCTCAGGACCGTAGCCTTCCGAAGCGACTTGCCTCAGATAACCTTCACCGATTCCGATGTAGTAAGCCGCTTCAGCCGGACTGAACTGACGGATCGTTTTTTGAGAGGTCGGCGGGAAGATCTTCTGCTGATGGAGCTGAAGCTGCCGTGACAATTCCAGAGAATCCGCGGACAATATGGATGGCAGATGCTCCTGCTCACCGCCTTGAATTGTGGTCTGTAACATCACCGGCCCTCGAGCTGCGCAATTGATGCGAAAACTTAGCAAACTGCGCAGTTACTATAAGAGCCGATTCGTTACGAATATACAAATGCTTAACCCTGACGTCCGCGATGCCGTTGTCCGCGGACAACTCGGCGCAATTTGACGACTGTTGTCCGCGGACAACTTGAACTCACTGGCCGCACGCACCTCGCAACATCGCGGTGAATCAACCGGCACAGAAGCATCCCTGTAACGCGGGTTGCTTGGGACACGGGCCTACCGCACGATCACTTTCCGAGTGTCATTTGATCCACACGAGCAGGTTCATGACGCCGCGCGACCGACAACCGGTGATCGCATGTAATCGCGGAATTATAAATTTCCAAAATTCAAGCATCAGATGAATAAATTTCGGAAATAAGTCGGTTGAATTTAGCTTGCGCCGCATAGAGTTTCATTCCCGGAAGGAGCAAGCGATGACGGACGACATGTTGCATGTGATGAAGTGGCACAACGGCGAGAAGGAGTTCTCGCCATTTTCGGACGCCGAAATGGCCCGTCGTCAAAACGACGTCCGGCGCTGGATGGCGGACAACAATGTCGATGCGGCGCTGTTCACCTCCTATCACTGCATCAACTACTATTCCGGCTGGCTTTACTGCTATTTCGGCCGCAAATACGGCATGGTCATCGACCCCGAAAAGGCGACCACTATTTCGGCTGGCATCGACGGCGGCCAACCTTATCGCCGCAGCTTTGGTGACAACATCACCTACACCGATTGGCGCCGCGACAATTTCTACAATGCCGTGCGTCAGCTGACGCCCGGCGCCAAGCGGATCGGCATCGAATTCGATCACGTCTCACTCGACTTCCGCCGGCTGCTCGAGGTGGCGTTGCCGGGCGTCGAATTCGTGGACATCAGCCAGCCATCCATGTGGATGCGCACCATCAAGTCGGCCGAGGAGCAGAAGCTGATCCGCGAGGGCGCGCGTGTCTGCGACGTCGGCGGCGCTGCATGTGCCGCGGCAATCAGGGCCGGTGTTCCCGAGCACGAAGTCGCGATCGCCACGACGAATGCGATGATCCGCGAAATCGCCAAGTCGTTCCCCTTCGTCGAACTGATGGACACATGGACCTGGTTCCAGTCCGGCATAAACACCGATGGCGCGCACAATCCGGTGACCAACCGCGTCGTGCAATCCGGCGACATTCTCTCGCTCAACACCTTTCCGATGATCTTCGGCTATTACACGGCCCTGGAGCGGACGCTGTTCTGCGACCATGTCGACGATGCCAGCCTCGACATCTGGCAAAAAAACGTTGCCGTGCATCGCCGCGGGCTCGAACTGATCAAGCCCGGCGCGCGCTGCAAGGACATCGCCATTGAACTGAACGAAATGTACCGGGAATGGGATTTGCTGAAGTACCGCTCCTTCGGCTACGGCCACTCCTTCGGCGTGCTCTGCCACTATTACGGCCGCGAAGCCGGTGTGGAATTGCGTGAGGACATCGACACCGAACTGCAGCCGGGGATGGTGGTTTCGATGGAGCCGATGGTCATGCTGCCGGAAGGCATGCCGGGTGCTGGCGGCTATCGCGAGCACGACATCCTGATCGTCAAGGAAGACGGGGCGGAAAACATCACCGGCTTCCCCTTCGGTCCGGAGCACAACGTCATCCGGAACTGAGGGCGGTGTTCCATATCCCTTTTGATTGGCCCGCCGGAAGGATCGGCGGGCCTGATCGCCTCGCATCCAGGCCGCGCCTTCGAAATCCCGTTGGCCGTCTTATCTCCGCCATAAGACGGGCGTTAGCGAAATCGGGGCTATATAGCGGCGGCAGAAGCCTTCTCGACGAAGAGAATGAAGATGTTCGTCAAGCGCACAGGGTGGCGCCACCGAACAGATGTTTTTAAACACACAGAAAAGCCGCTTTTCACGCGGCTTTTCTGTCGTTCAAGATTGCCGAACTGGATGGCTCCTTGAGCGTTTTAGCGGGCAAACTCCGGCTTCAAGGCTCCCACGATCCCTTTCACGCAAACGTCCAGGAGAATTTCCCCCTTTTCCTTGGAGGCTTCCTTGGGCGACGAAAGCGTGCCGCTTGCCGGCGTCCATTCCGGCTTGGACGGATAGACATCATAGGGCGGGAAGCTTGCCGGCTCATGGTCGACAGCCCGGTCGAGCCTGACCAGATCGGGATGGAGAGCCAGCATCAGCGACGTTTCAAGCACCCCGCCATGTTCGAGATCCCAGCCGGTGAAGCCATTGGGATAGAGGCGCTCGATGGTCGCCTTGTCCACGAAGTCCCAATAGCTCAGGACGACGATCTTCAGGCCGTCGATGCCATCCCAGCGCAGTTCGCGCAAGGCAAGGTCGACGCCCTCAATGATGAACCAGGAGTTTTCGAAATGCCCGTTCATCAGGCAGATTTGGCGCACCCCATGGCGGGCAAATTCCTTGATGACATCACGCAAAGCCGCAACAAGCGTTCCACCATCCAGGCTGGTGGTTCCGGGCAGGTGGTTGCCACCGCCGGATTTCTGATGCGACTTGTAGCCGTAGGTAAAAGGCGGAGCGACGAGAGCGCCGATCTCGCTGGCGACGCGTCGACCAAACTCCACCGGCAACAGCACGTCGACATGCATCGGCATATGATGTCCGTGCTGCTCCATCGAGCCGATCGGCAACAGAATCGGAACCGAGCCGTCCCGAACTCGATCATGATATTGCGGCCATGACAGTTCGGCGGCGAAAACAGTGTCATCCTGCATGCTCATCTCCCATTTTTGAGCCCTGCAGGATGAATAGAAGGCAGCTCTATGATATGAGAAATTTATATTTCTCAT
This sequence comes from Borborobacter xinjiangensis, assembly GCF_047739745.1. Classification (NCBI taxonomy): domain Bacteria; kingdom Pseudomonadati; phylum Pseudomonadota; class Alphaproteobacteria; order Hyphomicrobiales; family Phyllobacteriaceae; genus Borborobacter; species Borborobacter xinjiangensis. Next base: position 21,258 of record NZ_JBLLVA010000039.1, read on the forward strand.
CCGTTCATGAGGAAATGAAATGCAGAACATTACTAATTTTCAGACTGATCTGCTGCGAACATTTGTCTCCGTCATCGATCTGGGTGCCTATACCAAGGCAGGTGAAGCGCTTGGCCGCACTCAACCGGCGATCTCACTTCAAATCCGCCGACTGGAGGAACTGGTCGGTGCGCCGTTGATAAAGCAGACGGGACGCACGCTTTTACTCACCAGCGAAGGTGAAATGTTATTAAGTTATGCCCGCGAAATCCTGCGCCTGAATGACGATGCGGCGTCCTACTTCAACCGAGCAAAGATCGCGGGTGTACTGCGCGTCGGATTGCCCAACGACTATGCTGTTGCCTTTCTGCAAGGCGTCATCATCGAATATACACGCCAGCATACGGACCTATCGCTGGAGATTCATTGTGGCTGGAGTTCGGGAATACTCGATCGGCTGCGCGCCGACGAACTTGATCTTGCGGTGGCGATGGTAAATGGCGAGCGCACGCAATATCTCTCACGTTCCTGGATCGAACGGCCGATCTGGGCGGCGGCTGAATCCGCCCGGTTCGACCCGGCCAAAGGGGTGCCTCTTGCCGCCCATCCGGAAGGCTGCGCCTACCGGGCGCGAATGATTCAGGCCTTGGACGCCGCTCAGATGCGTTGGCGCATCGCCTATACCGGTTCCGGCGTCAGCGGACTGCAAAATGCGGTGGTATGCGGCCTCGGTGTAAGCGCCTTGACGCGTTACACGATGTTGCCCGGCATGCGGGCGCTCGATGAAGGGGACGGTTTTCCGCCTCTTGCTGAAATTCGTGTTGGCCTGTTCTACAAGCATCCCCGTCTTTCAGACGCGGGGATCGGCCTGGTCAATCACATAATCGGGCGTCTGGACGAGGCCGGTGTTTCCAGCGATCCAGTCCATCGTCATGGTGAATTGCGCCGCGGATAAAGGCGGCAAATGCATTTATTATGAGAATTAATTTTTCAAATACATAAGTGCTTCGTACCCTTCAGAAAAATAACAAATGAGAAGGGGAAGGCTCATGACCATAGACAATGTCATTTCGAAGAAGCGCACGCGTCGCGACGTTCTGAAAAGCGCAAGCGTTCTCGGCGGCGGCGTTCTGGCAATGCCGTTCGTTAGCCGGCTTGCCTTTGCGGCGCCGGTCGAAGTAAACATGCTCGCATGGTACGGCCATGCCGAGCCTGATGTCGTCGCCGAATTCGAAGCAGCGAACAACGTCAAGTTCAAGCCGAAATATTATACCGGCGGCGACAATATGCTTGGCTTGATCGCGCAGTCTCCCCCAGGAACATTTGACGTCATTCTTTCAGATGCCGAATATGTTCAGCAGCTGAACGCGGCCGGTTATATCGCGAAGCTCGATCCTGCCGATTATCCGTTTGATGAATTCTTTCCCGAATTTCAGCGTTTCCCGGGGCATTGGCAGGGTAATGACCTCTATTCGGTCATCACCCGCTTCGGTTTTCTCGGCGTTGCCTACAACACAGAAGCGATCACCGAAAAGGAAGCTTCCAGTTACAATGTCTACTGGGCTGAAAAGCTCAAGGGCAAGGTAGGGCATTTCGATTGGCATCTCCCCAATCTCGGCCAGATCAGCCTGCTTAACGGCAACGCCTCGCCTTATGAGATCGATGAGGCTGCCTGGACGACAGTCCAGGAAAAGACATCCAGCCTGCGGCCGCAAATCGGCGGCTTCTTCGATTACGGTGGCACATTCTCCTCGCTTCAAAACGGCCAGATGCTGGCGATGGCCGGCATCGGCGACTGGATAACCGGGGCCCTCGAGAAGGGTGGTGCGAAGGTTCGCACTGTCATCCCGGAGGAGGGCGGCTTGCAGTTCACCGAGTCCTTCTCGATCGGCAAAGGCTCCCAGAAGGCCGATCTGGCGAAGAAATGGATCCAATACATCACCTCGGCCAAGGGGCAGGTGAAGTCGGCCAATATGGCTGCATATCCATGCCTTATCCCTAGCCGGAAAGGCTGGGAACTTCTGGCGAAGGAAACGCCCGAAGAAGCCAAGCGCCAGGGCATGCTGCTGAACGAAAGCAATGTCATGGATATGATACGGGCCGGCCGGATCAAATACCGGCAGTTGCCGGTTCAGCAGAGCCTTGAAGACTGGAATGACTTCTGGTCAGAATATAAAGGATCTTAAGGTTCAAAGTGGCGGACATTTGCGTCCGCCACTTTGAACGTCACCGTTCCATGTGCGGCAGCACAACAGGCCGTGTTCAACGGGCGGGACCTATTTATATGCGGAAATCGATAAGTCTTTATAGCCTGACATTCTCCCTGCCTATGCTGATCTGGCAGTTGCTATTCTTTCTCACTCCATTGGTCTTTCTGGTCGCCCTTAGCTTCTGGACAGTAAAGAATTTCCGGATGGAACCGGATTTCGATACCGTCAACTGGGTCAGAATGCTTGGGCGCAGCGTGTTCTGGGATGCCTATTTCCGCACGCTGTTGCTGGCAGCCGCCGCGGCAGTCCTGACCAGTGCGCTTGCCTTCCCTTGCGCTTATGGAATTGCTTTCAAGCTCTCGGAAACGGCGCGGCGCTGGGCAGTGTTCCTGATGGTCATACCCTTCTTTACCAGCTATCTGGTGCGCGTCTATTCCTGGCAGGTGTTCCTGTCCGACAATGGCATCATCAACGCGCTTCTGGCGCGGGTTGGAATCGGCCCGCTCGGCATGCTGAATTCTGCATTTGGGACGATGGTCGGTTATCTGACGTTGAGTTTCCCTCTCGTCGTGCTGCTGCAGCTGTTCAGCCTCATCTTCGTCGATCGAACCTTGATCGAAGCAGCGCACAATCTTCGCTGCGGCCGGCTGCGTACTGTTTTCGAAATTGTCGTGCCTTCGGCCAAGGTCGGTTTGGTCATCGCCGCGCTTTTCTGCTTTATCCTCACCTTCGGCGATTTCGTCAGCCCGCTCTATCTCGGCGGCGGCGATCCACCGACTCTATCGATCCTGATCACCGACACGACCAAGTCGGGCCAGCAGTGGCCGCGCGCCGCGGTAATCGCGCTCACCATGATTGCAACGCTATTGGCGGTAGCCTTCGCGGCGATCGGATATGCTTATCGGGAGCGTGGCCGATGAGCGGCTTCAACCGAAACCCATTGATCGACTGGGCGCTGAAACTCTACATCGTTCTGTCCTTCGCCTTCATATTCGCGCCAATTGCGGCGAGCTTCGTCTTTTCTCTCAACGTCGATCGCTTTCCGTCCTTGCCGCTTGGCGGGTTCTCAACTGTCTGGTACGAGGCCGTTGCTGCCGATCCGCTGGTCTGGGAGGGGCTGCGCAATACGCTGATCTCGGGCACCATCGTTTCCGTGGTCGCCACGGCGATAGGCTTCGGCGCGGCATATACCGACTTCCGATACAAGTTTTCCGGCAAGCCGTTCTATCTGGCATTGGCGCTTTTGCCGCCGACCGTTCCGGTTGTCATTCTCGGCCTGGCTATGCTGGCTTTTCTGTCACGTGTCAGCCTTTCAGGCGAAATCCATGCGGTCATCATCGCCCATGTGGTGATGTGCGCGCCCTTCGCCATGGCGATCGTCAGGCTGAGGCTTTCGCAAATGGACCCGTCGCTCGAAGCCGCCGCCTGGAATCTCGGAGCCTCCGAATGGAAGGCAATGCGCCATGTCATCATACCGTTTTGTCGGCCGGCGATCTTCGCCGCGCTGTTCATCACGATGGCGGTTTCCTTCGACGAGTTCGCCGTTGCGTGGTTCGTTTCCGGTCTTCATGAAACGCTGCCGGTCAAGGTCCTCGGTTTCCTTCAGGGGCAGGTCAGCCCGCGCATCAACGTCATAGGCACGTTCGTCTTCATCACCTCGATGACGCTCGTGGTCCTCGCACAAATTCTTCTCATGAAACGAAGCCGGGCGCCGAAGGCGAGCGGCCAATCGTCGGAGTGATATTGGCATGACTGACAAAGCACTGGTCGTTTTCGATGGTGTCGTCAAACGCTTCGGTGATTTCGTGGCCGTCGAGCGCATGGATCTCGAAATCCACAAGGGCGAGTTCCTGGCCATCATGGGTTCGAGCGGTTGCGGGAAGACGACTACGCTCCGCATGCTTGCCGGTCTCGAACTTCCCAGCGAAGGCGAGATCCGCCTTGGCGGCAAACGCATTGACGACCTGCCCACATGGGAACGCGACACCCCGATGGTCTGGCAAAGCCTGGCGCTGTTTCCCTTCTTGACGGTGCGCGAAAATGTCGAGTTCGGCTTGCGCATGCGCAATGTGCAAAAGCCCGAACGGCGAAAGCGCGTCGACAAGTGGCTGGAGCGAATGCAGATCACGGAATTTGCCGACCGCAATGTCGCGCATCTGTCGGGTGGCCAGCGTCAGCGCGTCGCGCTGGCGCGCTCCCTGGTGACCGAGCCGGAAATCCTGCTGCTTGACGAGCCTCTTTCGGCGCTTGACGCGCATTTGAAAGTTCGCATGCAGACCGTGTTGTCGAACCTTCAAAGAGAACTCGGCATCACGTTCGTCTATGTGACGCATAGCCAGTCCGAGGCGTTCTCGATGGCCGACCGCGTCGTCATAATGAGCCGGGGCAGGGTGGAGCAGATCGGCAACCCGCAGGAAATTTACCGAACGCCGCGCACACGCTTCGTCGCGGAATTTCTTGGCTCTTCCAACATCCTTGCCGGCCAAGTCTCGAGCATAGCCGGCGACACTATCAGGATCGCGACGTCGGTCGGTGAGTTCGATGCCGCCCGCAATGACAATATCGCCTTGGCCAAGGGCGACGACGCGACGTTCGTCATTTCGGGTGACCGCGTGCACTTGTCCAACGAGCGTCCGGCCTGCGGCTTGAACGGGATGCAAGCATCGGTCGTCGGCGAGGAGTTCGTCGGCGCGACCGCTGTCATCCACCTTGAAGGCGCCGACGGCATCGAGCTGAAGGCGCAAAAAAGCCATGACGAATTGGAGCACCTAAATACGTCGCCTGGGGCGAAGATATGGATCTCCTGGCGCGCCGAGGCGAGCCATATCCTGCCGGGCGAATAGCAGGTGAGTGCGACGGCCCGGCGGAAAGCGGCGGGCTGATGACCCGCCGCTGCTGGTCGAGACCAGTTCGGCCGTCCCGTGGCTTGCCCGGTCAGGAATCCTAACCCGACAGCTCAAGAGAGCGGCAAGCACCAGAAGGCGAAAAGAGGCTCCTGGCCGGAGCGCATCGCATGCACGATGTTGCCCGGATTGTAGATCAGCCCACCGACTCCGGGCTCCTTCCACGGCCCATTGTCCTGGCGCCATTGTCCGCGCGAAAGGGCAATGTACACTTCCTCCGGCGGGTGGCGATGATCTGGATAGGTCGTTTGCGGCGCCATGATCGTTACACCTATCTGCACCTCATCGCTTGGCAGCAGAGCTCCGGGTCCGACGACGATCGAATTTGCGTGGTTCTCGTTGAATGACGAAGACGTCGAGCCTGTCCGATTGTACCAGGCGAGCATTGGTTCGATCTGCTTGAACGACTTTACCAAATCCCTGAGGCGCGGCTCGGCCGTCGAGAGATTGCCGTAGCAGCTTTCAAGATGCTCGCACGCGGGCAATCTGGCGGCGCGTACATTGCCCAAAGCGACTTCTTCGTCCGGCAGCTTGGCGAAGGCGCGATGAAAAGCCTCTTTCAGTGGGATATCACCGGTTGCTTTCACGCCGATGGCGTTTCTCAGATCTGCTAGGAAAACTCTGAGCTGGCCTATCGCGGAGGTGTCCATGTGCACATTTTCCTATCTTCGATCAGCGGTGACCCCTCCAGCATCTTGAAATGCTTCATTGCTCGCAATGGACCACAGCCGGCTAAAGTCCGACAACTTGTCCGTGCTTCATCAACAGCAATCCCGGTCCGCTTCCTCAACACCACGCAGATTACAATAGAGAAGGGGAGGGCGCTTTACACCCGCATATGCCGGAAGCGCGTCAACCGAAGCAGTCCTCCCCATGTCCTCAACCATTATTCAACCGATCGGTTGACTCTCCGGAAACGCACGCCTATATTCAACCACATGGTTGAACTAGAAACATCTCAGTTGAATTCCATCTTTCACGCCCTCGGCGATGCTACGCGCCGGCGGATGCTCCGCGAACTTGCTGGTGGCGAGCTGACGGTAAGCCAGCTTGCAGAACCCTTCGCGATCTCGCTTGCGGCCGCCTCCAAGCACATCAAGGCACTGGAGCACGCCGGACTGATCCGTCGCGAGGTGCACGGCCGCACTCATTTGTGTCGCCTCGACCCCGGACCGCTCGCCAGCGCCCACCAGTGGCTGGGCTTCTATGAGCGCTTCTGGACTGACCGTTTGAACGTACTCGAGCGACTCCTCCACGACGGGGCAGCATGTGAATCTCCACCATCCCCCCCTTCGAAAGGAGACGACCGATGAACGAACGCGCTACCTTGGACGCCTATGGCGAGCAGATCGAGCCTGCCACGCTGAAGATCCAACGCCTTCTGCCCGGACCTGTCGAGCGCGTCTGGGCTTACCTCACGCAAAGCGACTTGCGTCGTCAGTGGCTGGCGGCGGGCGAAATGGAAATGAAAGTCGGCACACCTTTCGAGCTGGTCTGGCGAAACGACGAGCTTACCGATCCACCCGGCCAGCGTCCGTCCGGCTTCTCTGACGAACACCGGATGCAGAGCCGCATCACAGAGATCGATCCTCCGCGCAAGCTCGCCTTCACCTGGGGAGTTGGCGGCGAGGCATCGTTCGAGCTGGAGCCGAAGGGGAGGGATGTGCTGCTCACCGTGATCCACCGCGGACTGTCCGATCGTCCAAACATGCTGATGGTCGGCGCAGGCTGGCACATGCACCTCGACATTCTGGTCGCTCGTATCACCGCCAAGGAGCCGGAGCCATTCTGGGACGGCTGGAGCCGCCTGCGGAAGGAATACGACCAGCGGATACCGGCCTGAAGGGTTGATAGAAGCCGATGCCGCCGCTCACCCGGCAATTGATCGGCTACGCAGCAGGCATCAAAAGAGAATAGGAGTTTGGCTATGCACGATAAAATCGTTTCGCGCGATGAATGGCTGAAGGCCCGGCTCGGGCTGCTTAAGGAGGAAAAGGAGCTAACAAGGCGCAGCGACGAGCTGGCGCGGCGTCGGCAGGAGTTGCCATGGGTTCGGATCGACAAGGAATATCGATTTGAGACTGAACGGGGAGCGCCTCGTTGGCAGACCTCTTCAAAGGACGCTCGCAGCTCCTCGTCTATCATTTCATGTTCGGACCTGACTACACCGCTGGTTGCCCATCCTGCTCGTCAATCGCGGACGGGTTTAACGGCTTCGTCGTCCATCTGGAAAACCACGATGTCGCCTTTTCGGCGGTGTCGCGGGCGCCGCTGGCGAAGCTGCAGGCATACAAGCAGCGGATGGGGTGGACATTTCCCTGGGCATCCTCGTTCGGCGGCGATTTCAACGCCGACTTCAACGTCTGGTTCACCGAGGAGCAACAGCGCGAGGGAGGCATCGAATACAACTACCAACGCGAGGCGGCGACACCTGAGCCGCTGGCAGGCGAGACAGCTCAAAAGTGGCAGTCGCGTGATGGCGAAGGGCCGGACGCGCAAATCGCCGCTATGACCGGAACCGACGTGGCCACTTACACGCGCGAGAGGCCGGGCGTGAGCGCATTCGTGCTTGAGAACGGTGTCGTTTACCACACCTATTCGGCGTATGCGCGCGGCCTGGACGGCCTTTGGGGCATGTACCAATGGCTTGATCGCGCTCCCAAGGGACGAAACGAGACCGGCTTTTGGGTGCGCCGCCACGACGAGTATGGCAAGGATTGAACGATGCTATGGGTCTCTCGAAAGAGCGCAACGTATCGCAGCAGCGCGAAGCAGTCGACAACATCCTCCGGCGGTTGTGATTTGACCTTTGTCGTGAGCGACCTAGGCTTCGCTGCGGATCGATTGACGGAGGAACTCTATGAAAATCCTGTCGAAACGTGTCCGCATCGCGGCCGCACTGGCTGCGGCAGCCATGTTCTCGCTGCCGGCGCTCGCCCATCACGGCTGGTCATGGACTCAGGACGGCTTTTTCGAGCTCACAGGCATCATCACCGAAATCTATATCGGCAATCCGCACGCCACGCTCGACGTCGATGTCGAAGGCGCCATTTGGCGGGTGGAACTTGCTCCGCCGGCGCGCACGATGGCCGCTGGCTTCACAGATGAGGTGGTCAAGAAAGGCGACGAGGTAACGGCGATTGGAAACCGCTCGCGCGACGAAACCGAAAGGCGCATGAAAGCAGTCCGCATCATGGTCAATGGCAAGACTTACGATGTCTATCCGGATCGCGTGCCGCCAAGCTGAGCGGGGTAGAAAAGGTGGAGTTCTTCCAGGCGGTCGAGCAGCTTGCCCCGGTCCGGCTGCTCAAGGCCTCCTTTATCGCCTATCCTATCGTCAATGCGGTCCATATCGCTGCGATCGGCGCATTGCTTACCTCGGTCGTGCTGATGGACCTGCGCATCGTCGGCGCATTTCATGCTTTGCCCGAGCGCCCTTTTATCAAGTTATTGAGGCGGCTTGCCTTGCTGGCGTTCAGCCTGGCCGCACTGAGCGGGCTCCTGCTGTTTTCCGTTCGCGCCGCGCACTATGCGCAGCTGCCGGTCTTTATCGCCAAGATGGGCATCATTGCCCTGGCTGGAGCCAATTTCATTGTCTTCACCTCAATCGAGGCCAGTCGCCAAACCCATCACTCGCCAAAGGTGCTACGCCCGCTTGCGGTGGTTTCAATTCTGCTCTGGTGTGCCGTTTTGTTGTGCGGACGTTTCATCGGGTTTTTATAGAAATAGCGTCGGGTGCCTGCGAATTTGGGCCGGCCTGGCGCAATTGCCAGGCCGGCCCCGCTAGAATGCCCGCTGGTATGGCGCGTTCAGAGAACGAAGTACCAGTTGGCTATCAGCACGACCGCTAATCCCGCCACGAGCGTCAGATAGGGGAGGATGCCTGCCTTTTTCACCTTCAGATCGCTCTGCGTCATTCCAAGGTCCTCCAGCATATGGGGCGGAAATTTCCCTCCGTCCTGGATATAGTGGCGGAAGCAGAACACTGGAATGATCAGCGCTGCGGTGATCAGGCCCGCCCACAACGCGGTCGGATTCCAGATCTTTGCGCCGGCGCCCATGAACATCGCGTTCACATAGGCGAAGATGCCACCCATTACGATCAGCCAGGTCGGGGCCTTCCACGGCCGCGGAAGGTGGCCATTGTCGAGGCGGTGGATCCAGCCGGCGTTCAGGTTGAGGAAGTTGAAGATGATGTAGCCGCAATTGGCGACGGCAAGGATGAAGAAGAAGCTGGTCGCATCGGTCGAGGCGATCGCCAGAACACCGAGATTGACGATCAGATCGGTCCACATGGCTCGGGTCGGCGCACCATGCTCGTTCACATGCGACAGATATTTAGGCAGCCAACCATCGACGGCACCCTGATAAAGCGTCCGTGATGATCCAGCCATCGCCGTCATGATCGACAGCAACAGCGCCAGGATCATGAGCATGACCAGAAGATTCTTGATCAGCGCGCCGCCGCCGACCATCGTGGCCATCGCTTCCGCTACGCCGGAGCCATCGATGATCGGGGTGGCCAGCATGCCATTCAGGCCCAGAACGCCCTGAAAGGTAAAGGGCACGAGAATGAAGAGCAGCATGCATAGCAGGCCGGAGTAGAAGATGGCCTTGAAAGTATCGGTCGCCGGGTTCTTGAATTCGCGCGTATAGCACACGGCCGTCTCAAAACCATAGGTCGACCAGGCGGCGATGAACATGCCGCCAAGCACGAGCGTCCAGCCGGACACGTTCCACGCGCCGGGTTCAGGCGAGTAGGCGGTGGCCAGGGGCACGAATGGCGAATAGTTGTCCCAGCTGATCTGGCCCGTCAGGATAGGCACGACCCCAACGATCAAGAGCGGGATGATAACCAACAGACCAATGACCTTCTGCACATTGGCGGTGCCGACGATGCCGCGATGCTGGATGGCGAAGGTGACCAGCATCAGCACGGCGCCGATCCAGAAGGTCGCGTTAAGCGAAAAGCCGACGGGGCCGAGCGTATGGCTGTACAGCGTCCACTCGCGAATTGCCGGCGTCGCCGCCGCGGTGACAGCTGCAATGGCATCGGCGGCGCTGACGCCTGCATGGGTGGCAAGATACTGGACGACTTCCGGAGACGTTTCGGTGAAGCTCGGGATTGGCGCCAACGCGTTAAGAATGTAAGCGGCGGCGATGGAACAGCCGAGTGAAAGAACCGGCGACCAGGCGAACCAGTTGCACCAGACCGAGAGTGGCGCGATCAGTTTCGAATAGCGAAGCCATGCGGTGGCACCATAAACGGAAGCGCCGCCCGATTTATTGGGAAACAGGCCGGCAATTTCCGCATAGGTGAACGATTGGAGGAAGCCCATTAGGATGGACACGATCCAGATCGCGAAGGCTATCTGGCCGACGGTGCCGGCAATGCCGCCGATCGAGAAGAGGACAAGAGGCGGCACGCCACTGGCAACCCAGAATGCGCCTCGCCAGTCGATGGTTCGATGAAGTTCCCCGCCGGCCTGCGCCGGTATGGATTCTGCCACAACGCTCATAGCGTAAGTTCCCGTTATTGTTGTCGTATGTAGTTCGCATCCAGAGCCGGATGAGCATTCACCCGGCGGAAGCGCGTCTTTCCAGTTCGACGTCGGCCCATTCTCCGATGCCGATCCACTGGTTCACGAACAGACCCACGCGACAGAGGCGTTGGGTCCGGGGCCTCGCCTTACGGTTCGATTTCCCAAGCGAGATTTCAGGCGTCGACAACCGTCATCCAGAGCGACAGATGCCGCTGGACGCCATCTCTTCAAATCCGAATGCTTCAAGTCTTAGGCGTCGGCGGCAACCGAGTTGACCGCCGACGTTATCGCCACAACGCTATTCCGCCGCTTCCACGATTTCGGGAGCATGCAGATACGCCTCGAGCGAATCGTCGAGGGCGTCCTTCCACGGCGTGTGGTGCGGCGGCGCC
>NZ_JBLLVA010000004.1:0-303851 GCF_047739745.1 Borborobacter xinjiangensis
GCTGGCCGGCGACGGCGAGATCATCGCCCAGATCTACAAGGAGCGTGTCCTCAAGCGCGGCTACGGCTCCGGCGCCTGGGGCTGGCAGACCGCCTATCGGGAGACGATCACCACCGCGTGATTTTTTACTCGCGCCCGGCGCCGCCGGCCGCGAACAACGATGTTCAAAGGAGGAAGTGACGTGACGACCTTCGCCGCCAAGCTTCGTTTTTTCGCGGGCGCTCTTCTGTTCATGACGCTCGCAATCGTTTCCAGCCCGTCGGTGGCCCAACAGGCGCAGGACGGTCCCGCCGCCGTCACCGAAGAGCAGCTTCTTGAGCAGTTGGGCAGGATCGAGGGGCGCGGCACCATTCCGGATGCGCGTTCCTACGTTCTGGAACAGCCGGCCGGCCGTGACTGGCGCGCCTTCCATCAGGGCACGCTGCCATGGATCGGCGCCATCGCCATCCTCGGCATGCTTGCGATTCTCGTCATCTTCTACCTGTGGCGCGGCATGGTGAAACTCGAAAGCGGACGCTCGGGCCGCACCGTGGTGCGCTTCAACGCCTTCGAGCGGTTCGTCCACTGGATGACCGCCACCTGTTTCATCATCCTCGGCATATCCGGCCTGAACATCACCTTCGGCAAGTCGGTGCTGCTGCCGCTGATCGGGCCGGAGGCATTTTCCTCATGGTCGGTGCTGGCCAAGGCCTCGCACAACTATCTGAGCTTCCCTTTCACCATCGGCGTGGTGCTGATCTTCCTCATATGGATTGCCGGCAACATTCCCAACCGGGTCGATGTCGAATGGCTGAAGCGCGGCGGCGGCATCGTCGGCGACGAGCACCCGCCCGCCTATCGGTTCAATGCCGGCCAGAAGGCGATCTACTGGATCGTCGTGCTCGGCGGGGCGGCCGTCGCGATCAGCGGCTACATGCTGATGTTCCCATTCTACGGCACCGGCATCGCCGACATGCAGACGGCGCAGATGGTTCACGCCATCGTCTCCGTCCTGTTCGTGGCCGTCATGCTCGCCCACATCTATATCGGCACCATCGGCATGGAAGGCGCCTTCGAGGCGATGGGCAGCGGCACAGTTGACGTGAACTGGGCCAATGAGCACCATAGTCTCTGGTTTGCCGAACAGACGAAACAGGCCCAAGCCAAGAGCAACACGGCACCTTCGGCGCTGTCGACCCCCGCCGAGTAGAACTTCGGACCCGAAAGTGGGGGGCCGTTTTCGGGTCCTGAAGCGGCAGTTTCGACACGGTCGGAATTGCCGCTTCGCCCCGGCGACTTAGAGTGATCAGGTTGGGCTATTCCGACAATGGCGCCGGTAACTCCGATGGCATCCTGTCGTCGCTCCGTTTGCGCTTGCGGCGCGGTCGCATGTTGAACTGACCGGATACTCCCACGCCGCTTCCGATGCTCGACTTGTCGCGCTCGGCAAAGAGCCAGTCGATGAACACCTGCGCCACCGCGGCCGATCGCACCTCATTGCGACAGGCGACGTAGAAGGCATCGACCGCCGGCACAGAGAGCTTGAACGGCGTCATCAATTGTCCCTTGGCGAGCAGGCTGCTCGCGGTGACGGAATCTCCCAGCGCCACGCCGTGGCCATGAACAGCGGCTTCGGTCGACAGCCTGGCGTCGCCCAGATGGTGGTGCTGAGCGCCGCGCAGATCGAGCGCATCCGCGGCGGCAAGCCAGGTGTGCCACTCCCGGCCGTCGTCGCCATGCAACAGGACATGATCGGCAAGGTCGCGGATAGTGCGGATCGGCCGGTTGTTGACCAGCGTCGGACTGACCACAGGGAAAAGCTCGAGATCGGTCCACTTCCTATACCAGCAGTCGGACCAGCTCGCATCACCATAGCGGATGCAGATGTCGATATCGGGCGAGCGGATGTCTTGCGGGTCGTTGGATGCGGAAAGCCGCAGGCTGATATCGGGAAACTGCGCGATGAAGGTGCCGAGGCGCGGGATCAGCCACAGCGACAGCAGCGCCGGCACGCAGCTCACCGCCAGCGTTCCCGAACTCGACGGCCGCGTCATGCGTGCCGTCGCGGCGGCGATCCCGTCGAAAGCCCCCGACACCACCGGCAGCAACTCCGCGCCCTGCGGAGTCACCTTCAGCCGCGGGCCGGCCCGCTCGAACAGCTTGACCTTGAGCGCCGCTTCCAGCGCCCGCACCTGGTGGCTGACGGCACCGTGGGTGACATTGAGTTCGGCCGCGGCCCTGGTCAGCGAGCCGCTGCGCGCCACCGCCTCAAAGGCCCGCAGCGGATTAAGCGGAGGCAACCGCCTGGACATCGGATTTTCCTCTGGCTCGCGATTGTTAGAATTTCTCACAATGAGGGCTACAGCAATATCAATTGATTTTCCAGCCGCCTTGCCCAACAATCAGCTTTGGAAGACGACGTTGCGACCTGGTTTCGGGCGAAAGCAGCGCTTGCGAATTCCGGCGCGCGCACTCCGAAACCCGGCAAACGGGCGAACATCAGGGAGATCGACGGCATGAGTTTCGATGGCGAGAAACTTGAAGCCTTGCGCCGCAAATATGCCGACAGCCACGGCGGCGAGCTCTTCAACCCGCAGTTCAGGCGCGTCGCCGACAAGATTTTCTCCGAAAGCGGCACCCGGCTTGCGCCCTATTCGGGCGTGCCGACCTTCCTGACGGCGCCATACAGGCAGGTCGACAACGACAATCCGAATTTCGGCGATCTCCAGGTCGCCATGGTCGGCGTGCCGATGGACCTCGGCGTCACCAACCGTCCCGGCTCGCGCTTCGGTCCGCGCGCCTTGCGGGCCATCGAGCGCATCGGCCCCTATAACCACGTGCTGGACTGCGCACCGGTGCAAGACCTGCGCGTCGCCGATATCGGCGACATCGCCTTCGACAGCCGCTACCGGCTGGAACTCAGCCATGAAAACATCGAGCGCCGCATCGGCCAGATGGTGTCGGCCGGCGTCGCGCCGCTTTCCGTCGGCGGCGATCATTCCATCACCCATCCGATCCTGAAGGCGGTCGGGAGGGATCGGCCGGTCGGGCTGATCCATATCGATGCCCATTGCGATACCGGCGGCGCCTTCGACGGGACCAAGTTCCACCATGGCGGGCCATTCCGCAACGCGGTGCTCGACGGCGTGCTCGACCCCTCCCGCACGATCCAGATCGGCATTCGCGGTTCGGCGGAATATCTTTGGGAGTTCACCTATGAATCCGGCATGACGGTGATCCATGCCGAGGAGATTTCCGGCATGGGCATACCGGCCGTTGTCGAGAAGGCACGGCGAATTGTCGGTGACGGCCCCACCTATCTGTCCTTCGACATAGACAGCCTCGACCCCGCCTTCGCGCCCGGAACCGGCACGCCGGAAGTCGGCGGCCTGACCACGCGTGAGGTTCTGGAAATCCTGCGCGGACTGAAGGGCGTCAATCTCGTCGGCGGCGATGTCGTGGAGGTTGCGCCGCAATATGATTCCACCACCAATACCGCCCATGCCGGCGCGCAGGTGCTTTTCGAGATCCTCAGCCTGATGGTGTTCAGCCCGTCGATCACTGGCAAGCACCGCCAACAAGGATAAAATAACACGCCGGCAAACCGGCGGTCTTCAAGGAGGAGAAGCAAATGACGAACCATCGCGAAGGCGTCAGCCGCCGCGCCGTACTTGCAGCAGGCATTTCAGCAGCCGGCATGCTTGCCATGCCGTCCATATTGAGGGCGCAGGACAAGTCGCTGAAGATCGGCGTCTATGGCGGTTACTTCAAGAAGTCGTTCGACGAGCACATCTTCCCGGAATTCACCAAGGCAAGCGGCATCGCCGTCGAATCGATCGCCGAGCCGACCGGCGAGGCCTGGCTGGTGCAGCTCGAACAGGCGGCCAAGGCCGGCCAGGCTCCGGCCGACGTTTCGATGATGTCGCAGACGTCCACGCTGAAGGGCCAGTCCACCGAGCTTTGGACGCCGCTCGACATCGCCAAGATCAAGAATGGCGGCGACCTGCTCGAGCGTTTCGTCAACAAATATCCGGACGGCCGCGTCGCCGGCATCGGGGCGGTGGCGTGGTACATCACGCTGGTCACCAACACCAATGTCTACAAGGAGCCGCCGACCTCCTGGGCCGCCCTGTGGGACCCGGCAAATACCGACAAGCTCGGCCTCCTGGCGCTCGTCTCCAACTCCTTCCTGCTCGAAGTGACCGCCAAGACCTTCTTCGGCGGCACCAACGCGCTCGACACGGAGGAAGGCCAGATCAAGGCCTTCGAGAAGCTCGCCGAGGTTAAGCCGAATGTGCGGCTCTGGTATCGCGACGAGGCGCAGTTCGAACAGGCGTTGAAATCCGGCGAAATCCCGATGGGCCAGTATTACCACGACGTCACCGGCCTTGCCGCCGCCGACGGCCAGCCGGTGCGTTCAACCTTCCCGAAGGAAGGCGGCATCCAGGATTCCGGCAACTGGGTCCTGTCGCGCGCTTCCAAGAAGGTCGAGGAGGCGCATGTCTTCATCGACTATATGAGCCAGCCTTCCATCCAGGGCCTGATGTCACGCAAGGTCGGCACCGCACCGACGCTGAAGAAGGAGGTGCTGGACCTGACGCCGGAGGAATTCGCCGCGGTGTCATCGGAGATCGAGCCGATCATCCCGCGCTACGATCTCTACACGACCAAGGCGGACTGGCTGAACCAGAAATGGACCGAGATGATCGTCGGATAACCCTTGTATCTTGACGTCTGAGAATGGCTGCTCCGGCAGCCATTCTATCCTCACGCAATCCGGGAGCGGGTGAACCATGTCCGGCCTGTCGCTGAACGACATCTCGAAGCAGTTCGGATCATTCACGGCGGTCGACCGGGTAAATCTCTCCGTGCCGCACGGCACCTTTGTCTGTCTGCTCGGGCCTTCGGGCTGCGGCAAGACCACTCTGCTCAGGATGATCGCCGGGCTCGAAGAGCCGAGTTCCGGCCGCATCGTCATAGACGACGAAGACATCACCGACGTGCCGACCCATAAGCGCAATCTCGGCATGGTGTTCCAGTCGCTGGCACTGTTTCCGCATTTGTCGGTGGGTGAAAACATCGCCTACCCGCTACGCATTCGCGGCGTGGCGCGCGAAGAGCAGGCAAAGCGCACGCAAGAGCTGTTGAGGATGGTCCATCTTCCCGGCTCCGGAGACCGGCCGGTCGCCAAGCTTTCCGGCGGCCAGCGACAGCGCGTGGCGATTGCCCGCGCGCTGGCGCTGTCACCGCGCCTGTTCCTGCTCGATGAGCCGCTTTCGGCGCTCGACGCCAAGCTGCGCGAAGCCATGCAGGTGGAGCTTCGCCAGTTGCAGCAGCGGCTCGGCATAACCACCATCGTCGTCACCCACGACCAGCGCGAGGCGATGACCATGGCCGATCTGGTCGTGGTCATGGGCGACGGCAAGATCCGCCAGGCCGCACCGCCGATCGAGATCTATCGCAAGCCCGCCGACGCCTTCGTTGCCGGCTTCATCGGCATGACCAACCTTCTGCCGGTGGAGACCGACCGCGCCGGCCGCGCCATGGTCCTGGACACGGCAATTCCCGGCCTTCGCCTGCCTGACGGCGTCACCAGGGCATCGGTTTCGGTGCGGCCGGAGGATGTGCGGCTGAGTGCGCCAGGCGCCGGCAGCATTACGGGCAAGGTCACCTTCGTGCGCGATCTCGGCGGCACGATCGAAACTTTCGTCGAGACCGCCGGCACGACGATCATTGCGGTGGCAACGCCGCGCGAGCGGCCCGACGTCACGGCAGGGGCTGAGGTCGGTGTGGTGCTGCCGCCGGAAAGCTGCGTGGTCGTGCGCTCATGAGACGCGAAGCCCCGCAGTCGATTGCCGACTATTCGCCGCTGTTCTTTCCCGGACTGATGCTGATCGTGTTCTTCGTGGTGCCGTTCTCCACGATGATTGCCGTCAGCTTCTTCCGACGCCAGCAGGGCGGCTTCTACACGCCCGACTTCGTGCTGGACAATTATGCCCGCTTCCTGTCGCTGTTCTTCGGCAATGTGCTCGGCTTTTCGCTGATGCTGGCGGTGCTGGTCGCCATCTGCTGCGTGGCGATCGCTTTTCCCTTCACCTATCTGCTGACGCGCTGCTCGCGGCGCGTTCAGACCGTGTGGCTGGTCGCGCTTCTTTCGGTGCTGTCGCTGTCGGAGGTCATCATCGGCTTCGCCTGGTCGACGCTGCTGTCGCGCACCGCCGGCATCACCAATCTGCTGGCTGCCGTCGGCCTGATGGGGGAGCCGGAGGCGCTGCTGCCAAGCTTCGGCGCAGTGCTGGTGGGCATGGTCTACCAGGCGATGCCCTATACGATCCTGGTGCTCTACCCTGCCCTGGTGCGGCTCGACCCGACGCTGTTGGAGGCGGCGCGCACGCTCGGCGCCTCCCCGCTGCGCGCCTTCTTCAACGTGGTGGCGCCGGTGTCGCGCAACACCATCGTGGCCACGCTGATCATGGTCTTCGTCTTCGCGCTCGGCTCCTATCTTCTGCCGCAGATCCTCGGGCGGCCGCAGCACTGGACGCTCTCGGTGCTGATCACCGACCAGGCGATCTACCAGTCCAACATGCCGTTTGCCGCAGCCATGGCGGTGTTCCTGGTGCTGATCTCGCTGGCGCTGGTCGGCCTCACCTTGCTGGTCGGGCGAAGGGAGGCGGCGGCATGATCGAGAAACTGTTCCGGCGCTTCTATTTCGCGGCGGTCGCGCTGTTCCTGGCCGCGCCGCTGATCGTGGTGCTCGGCGTCTCGGTCAACGAGAAGCAGGACCTTACCTTTCCGCCGAAAGGCTTTTCGCTCGCCTGGTACGCGCAGATATTCACCGACCCGGAGTGGCGGAGTGCACTCGTCGCCTCGGTGCTGCTGGCCGTCTCGGCGGCGGCCATCGCCGTGGCGATCGCGCTGCCGCTGGCCTGGTTCCTGTGGCGCCGGCGCGCGCCCTGGGCAAACATCTTCCAGTTGCTCGGCATCGCCCCTTTCATCCTGCCGCCGGTGATCACCGCGCTCGGCCTCTTGACCTTCTGGGCGACAACCGGCTTCTACGGCCGGCCCTGGACGGCGGCGATCAGCCACGGCATCTTTTTCGTGACGCTGCCGCTGGTGACGCTGTCGCTCGGCTTTGCCTCGATCGATCGCTCGCTGACGGAAGCCGCCGCCACCATGGGCGCGGATGACCGCACAGTGGCGCGAACCGTCGTGCTGCCGCTGATCCTGCCCTATCTTGTCTCCGGCTATGCCTTCGCCTTCGTGCTGTCGCTCAACGAATATATCGTGGCCTATATGACCATCGGCTTCACCCTGGAAACGCTGCCGATCAAGATCTTCAACGCGCTGCGCTATGGCTATACGCCGACCATGGCTTCGGTGACCGTGTTCTTCGTCGCGGTGGCGGCCATCGTGTTCGGGCTGATCGCACGGTTCGGCGACATCCGACGTCTGCTCGGCGCGCTCGGCTCGGACGAAAAGACATGAAGATTGCTGCCTTGCAGATGCGGGCACGCGCTGGCGACGTTCAGGCCAATCTCGCCCGGATCGAACGCGCCACACGCGAGGCCGCAGCCGAGGGCGCTGCCCTGCTGGTCACGCCGGAACTGGCGCTAACCGGCTATGGCGCCGGCGAGGTGATCAGGGCGTTGGCCGAGCCGGCCGACGGTCCGCAGGCGCGACGGCTGGCGCAGATCTCAGCCGAGACCGGCGTGGCGATCGTCACCGGCTTTGCCGAGAGATCCGGCGACACACTCTTCAACAGCGCGCTTTACCTCGATGGCGCCAATCAGCCCAGGGTCTACCGGAAATCGCATCTCTACGGCCCTTATGAGCGCGGCCTGTTCAAGCCCGAGCCTCCTTGCGCATTCGTGGTGGAGCTCGATGGCGTCAGGATCGGCGTGCTCATCTGCTACGACGTTGAATTTCCGGAATGTGCGCCGTCTCGCCCAGGCCGGAGCCGATGCCGTTGTCGTGCCTACGGCATTGCCGGCCAGCGATCATGCCGAGCTGATCGCCCGCAAGATGATCCCGGTTCGCGCCTTCGAGAACCAGATTTTCGTGGCCTATGTGAATCATTGCGGCAACGACGCACTGTTTTCCTATGCCGGTCTCACCGGCATCGCGGCGCCGGACGGCACCATGCTTGCCGAAGCGGGGCGGAACGGCGAGGCGCTGTTGTTTGCCGAGATCGACCGCAGCGCCTATGCGGACTCGGCAGCAGCAAACAGCTACCTCGCCGATCTCAGGCTCTGACCGATAAAGCATCGCTTGATTTGTCGACTGTATGATCCATAGTTGTCGTCGTAACTGGAGCAATTCCGAGCCGGGTTTTCCGGGCCGAATTGCGCAATCGAAGAATTGGAGCGGAGGGAAGCCATGAAAGCCTTTGTCGCAGCAGTCATTGCAGCAGTTGTAGTAGCCATCGGCGCATCGTTTGTACTTGAGGCGCAACAAAAGAGCGTCGATCAGGCGTTCGCGACAAACAGCACGCGAGTCGGCGAGCCGGGCCACAACCTCATCGTCGTCGACTGAGCCGCGCTTCCGCCTGCCGTTACTTTTCCTCAGTCTTCAGCAGACCCAGGAGATCGATCTCTTCGACGGGTTCGTCTTCGCCCTCGACCTCACGGAAGGTGAAGGCCCGGGCATGGGCGTGCAGAGGGTCACCGCCGATTTCGGGTTCGCGCGGCCTCAGCGTGCGAAACTCCTCGTGCAACTCGCCCTTCTCGATCGATCGTCTGACCGCAAGCAGCGTCTGGGTGGGGTGATCGCAGAGCGAAGCGGCAAAGGCGACCTCCTCTTCCGCGCTGGCGCGCGCCGCATCGAGATCGGGCGCGCCGAACTGTGCGACCAGTTGCGTGGCAAGCCGTTCGACCGCTTCGGCGCGATCGGCCTCCGTCGCCTCGGTAACGACGGCCAGCGTCGACCAGCCGAGACTGTCCAGGCCGAGGAAGCCTGAGCGCAGCGCCACGCGCGACTTCGTGTCGAGCTTGGCGGCATCTTCGCAATCCCAGAAGACGAAAGCGCCGGAGACGGCCCACTCCCCCGGCTCGGCCGCGCGCGCGAAGACAAAGGTGTCGGACGGATCAAGCCGGATCGTTCGCGGAAGCTTCAGCATCGCCGCTCACCCATATCTCGGACTCTGGCTGTCGGCATCCAGCCAGGAAGGGCGCGCAAGCGCCCCGCCGAGCGCCAAGGGTGCAGCGCCTGGCTCAAGGAGCAGGTCGCCATTGCCGGCGAGACGTCGCCCCTGTCCAGACACGGGCTGCAGCCGCGCCAGATAAGCGCTTGCCACGGCGTCGAACCCCGCTTCGCTCCACTGGTCGAAGCCCTTCATGAGATGGCGGGCAAAGCTGCTGACGATCGGCTCCGTCCCGCCCTCGTCAAACCCGTCGCCGACCAGCGACACCTCGCCCTCGCCGGCGCGGCGCAGCATGACGCCGAGCACCAGCCAGTCCGGCACCTCGTCTTCGGCGCAGCCCCGAGGCCAGCCGAGCCGGACGCCGCCGATCAGCGCGCCATCGAAGAACACCGCGTCGGGCCAGCCGAAGCTTACCGGACGCTCCGGCGGGCAGAGGGCCGAAATGGCGTCGCCGACCGCGTTCATGCCAGCGAAAAGCGCGCGGCGGCTGGAGGGCAGTTCCTCGTCCGGCTCCAGCACCAGCGCGAATTCGATCAGATCGTAGCGCCCCACCCGAAAAAGCGTTCCGGCACCAGCTTCGGCCGCAACATGCATTGCATGTTGGAACGCGTCGGCGTGTTCGCGCAGGGCAACGAGCGCATAGCCCGGGGGCAGATCAAGGCGACGCTCGCCAGCTTGTGTGATCATGGACGGTATCTTTCGACTGGTTTAAATTTGAACAGGCTATAAGGTACAGGTCAAGCCGACGGTGCATCACTCGCGGTCGGCGACGAGGGGCTGCGGGCCTCTCACAGGGAGGTGCACTATGGGCGGCGCAAAACCTCATCTGATGATCTGCACATGCGAGCGGACGATGCCGCTCGATCCGCAGGCGGTGAGCCGCGGCTGCAACGGCAACGTGACCCGGCACGACCATCTTTGCGGTGCGGAGCTTGGCGAGTTCCGGCACGCTGTTTCGGCTGGTGAGGCGATCGTCGTCGCCTGCACGCAGGAAACACCGCTGTTTCGCGAAGTGGCCGAGAGCCTCTCGTCCGACGCGCCGCTGTCCTTCGCCAATATTCGTGAAAACGGCGGCTGGTCGCGGGATGCCGCCGCAGCCGGGCCGAAGGCCGCCGCACTGATTGCCGCGGCAATCGAGGAGCCGCCGCTGGTCACCCCGGTGACGCTTGAAAGCGCCGGCGTCGCGCTCATCTATGGCTGCGACGACGTGGCGGTGGAGGCTGGAAGGCAGCTTGCCGATCGCCTCGACATCACAGTGCTTCTCACCCGCCCCGGCGACATCACGCCGCGCGCCGTCAATGAGTTTCCTGTCCTGAAAGGCAGCGTACGCAATGCTCAGGGATACCTCGGCCGCTTCGAACTGACCATCGACGATTATGCCCTGCCGGCCCCTTCCTCTCGCGAAAAACTGCGTTTCGGTCCGGCGCGTGACGGCGCTGTCTCGAACTGCGACCTGATCCTCGATCTCAGCGGCGGCATGCCGCTGTTTCCGGCACATGAACTGCGGCCGGGCTATGTTCGCGCCGATCCGCGCGATCCTCTCGCCGTCGAAAAAGCGATCGCCGAGGCCGGCAATCTGGTCGGCACCTTCGACAAGCCGTTGTTCATCCGGTTCGACGCCTCGCTCTGCGCTCATTCGCGCTCGAAGATCACCGGCTGCACGCGTTGCCTCGACCTCTGCCCCACCGGCGCGATCACACCGAATGGCGATGCGGTGGCAATCGACCCGGCCATTTGCGGCGGCTGCGGCTTCTGTGCGGCCACCTGCCCCACGGGGGCCGCCTCCTACGCGGTGCCGCCAGCCGATATGCTGATGAGCCGGCTTCGCACGCTGCTGCAGACCTACACGAAGGCAGGCGGCGTCGGTCCCAGGATCCTGTTCCACGATGGTGATCACGGCAGGCCGCTGATCGACGCGCTGGCGCGATTCGGTGACGGCTTGCCGGCCGAGGTCATCCCCGTTGCCGTCAACGAAGTCAGCCAGGTCGGCCCGGAGGCGATCGCAGCCGCCTTCGCCTATGGAGCCACGGGCGTGACACTTCTCGCCCGCGAGCGGCCACGGCACGACATGCTCGGCATGCGGCAGGTGGTCGAACTTTCGCAGACGATCGTCGGTTCGCTCGGCTTCGGCGAGGACGTCGTGCGGATCGTGCAGGCGGACGATCCTGATCGGCTGCGCGCCTTCCTCGATGCAGCCCCCCGTGGCACGGCCGCGATAAATACGGCCTCATTCGTGGCGCGCGGCGCCAAGCGAGGACTTCTCGAAACCGCCTTTTCCGAATTGCACCGGGCCGCACCTGCCCCCGTCGATCGCATCGCGCTGCCACGCGGCGCCCCGTTCGGTTCGCTCGCGCTCGACGTCGAGAGCTGCACGCTTTGCCATTCCTGCGTGACGGCCTGCCCGACCGGCGCCCTCTCGGACGACCCGGAGCGGCCGATGCTGCGCTTTGCCGAAAGCGCCTGCGTGCAATGCGGCCTCTGCGCCGCCACCTGCCCGGAAGATGCGCTGACGCTCGAACCGCAGCTCGATTTCCTGGCCTGGAGCGCGCCGCGGCGCACATTGAAGCAGGAAGAGCCGTTCCGGTGCATCGCCTGCGGCGAGCCGTTCGGCACCAAAAGCACCATCGAGCGCGTCGTCGCAAGGCTTGAGGAAAAGCACTGGATGTTCAAGGGCGAGCATGCCCGCCGGATCGACGTGGTGAAAATGTGCGACAAGTGCCGCGTCTCGGCGGTGGTGAACGAAGGCTTCGATCCCAACATTCCGCAGCGCCCGCCGGTCGTCACCACGGACGACTATCTGCGGGCTCGCGAGACGGGCGCAGACAATCCGACCCACTCCTGAACCGACCGTTCCGGTGTTGGAGCATATTGCCGCGATTTCGCGGTAAAATCCGCGCAAAACTTGGAAAAACCGCGGAAAACTCCTATATCTGGGTGATCTCGAAGTGCGCGATTCGGGGCGGGAATCGGCGCACTTTTCTGCTGAAACGAAACGAAAGCTTTTCATGAACGACACGACCGACAACCCAGCCGGCGCGCAAGCCGAATATAGTGCCGATTCCATCAAGGTCCTCAAAGGCCTCGATGCGGTGCGCAAACGGCCGGGAATGTATATCGGCGACACCGACGACGGTTCCGGCCTGCATCACATGGTCTACGAGGTGGTCGACAACGCCATCGACGAGGCGCTTGCGGGCCACGCCACGCTGGTGACCGTGACGCTCAATCCGGACGGGTCGGTGACGGTCACCGACAACGGCCGCGGCATCCCGACCGACATCCACACCGGCGAAGGCATTTCGGCTGCCGAGGTCATCATGACCCAGCTTCATGCCGGCGGTAAGTTCGACCAGAACTCCTACAAGGTTTCGGGCGGCCTGCACGGCGTCGGCGTTTCGGTCGTCAACGCGCTGTCGCTCTGGCTGAAACTCAAGATCCGCCGCCATGGCCATGTTCACGAAATGTCGTTCACCCACGGCGTCGCCGACGGCCCGCTGACGATAACGGGCGATTCCGGCGGCGAGACCGGCACCGAGGTCACCTTCCTGCCGTCGAGCGAGACCTTCACGATGGTCGAGTTCGACTATTCGACGCTGGAGCACCGGCTGCGTGAGCTGGCCTTCCTGAATTCGGGCGTCCGCATCGTCCTGTCGGACAAGCGCCATGCCGACGTGAAACTGCAGGAACTGCATTATGACGGCGGTCTGGAGGAATTCGTCAAATATCTCGACAAGGCCAAGAAGCCGCTGATTTCGGCGCCCATCGCCATCCGCGCCGAGCGCGACGGCATCACGGTTGAAGTGGCTATGTGGTGGAACGACAGCTACCACGAAAACGTACTCGCCTTCACCAACAACATTCCGCAGCGCGACGGCGGCACGCACCTGGCCGGCTTCCGTGCCGCACTTACCCGGCAGGTTACCGGCTATGCTGAATCCTCCGGCATCTCCAAGAAGGAAAAGGTGTCGATCACCGGCGACGATAGCCGCGAAGGCTTGACGGCGGTCCTTTCGGTCAAGGTTCCCGATCCGAAATTTTCCTCGCAGACCAAGGACAAGCTCGTCTCATCCGAGGTTCGGCCGGTCGTCGAAAGTCTGGTCAACGAGGCGCTCGGCACCTGGTTCGAAGAACACCCGGCTGAGGCCAAGGTGCTGATTGGCAAGGTGGTCGAGGCTGCCGCAGCGCGCGAGGCGGCGCGCAAGGCCCGCGAACTCACGCGGCGCAAGGGCGCCCTCGACATCACCTCGCTGCCCGGGAAGCTTGCCGATTGTCAGGAACGCGATCCGGCCAAGTCCGAGCTGTTCATCGTCGAGGGTGACTCCGCCGGCGGCTCGGCCAAGGGCGGACGCTCGCGGCAGAACCAGGCGATCCTGCCGCTGCGCGGCAAGATCCTCAATGTCGAGCGGGCGCGTTTCGACCGCATGCTGTCGTCCGACATGATCGGCACGCTGATCACCGCGCTCGGCACCTCGATCGGCAAGGACGAATTCAACGCCGACAAGCTGCGCTATCACAAGATCATCATCATGACCGACGCCGACGTCGACGGCGCGCATATCCGCACCCTTCTGCTCACCTTCTTCTTCCGGCAAATGCCGGAGCTGATCGAGCGCGGGCACCTCTATATCGCCCAGCCGCCGCTTTATAAGGTTTCGCGCGGCAAGAGCTCGCAATACATCAAGGACGAAACCGCTTTCGAGGAGTTCCTGATCGAAAGCGGCCTTGATGAGGCTTCGCTGACGCTTTCCTCGGGTGAAGTGCGCAGGGGACGCGACCTCAGAGGTGCGGTGGACGATGCGCTTGCCGTGCGTGCGCTCATCAACGGACTGCACACGCGCTATTCGCGGGCGGTGGTCGAGCAGGCGGCGATCGCCGGCGCCTTCAACCCGGAGGTGTTTTCCGATCTTGGCCGCGCCAACCAGATGGCGGCCACGATCGCCGCACGCCTCGATGCCATTGCCGAGGACACCGAGCGCGGCTGGGAGGGACGCACCTCGATATCGAATGAAGGTCCGGGTGGCTTCCTCTTCGAGCGAACGGTTCGCGGCGTGAAGGAGCATGCCTATCTCGACATGGCGTTGCTTCACTCGGCCGATGCACGCGCGCTGGACCGCTATGCGGCCCGGCTGGGCGAGGTTTATGCGCAGTCGCCCGTGCTTCGCCGCAAGGATGTTTCCGAAGCGATATCCGGCCCCATCGCGCTGCTCGATTCGGTTTTCGCCGCCGGCAAGAAGGGCCTTACCATGCAGCGCTACAAGGGGCTTGGCGAAATGAATGCCGAGCAGCTTTGGGAGACGACGCTCGACCCGAATGTGCGCTCGCTGCTGCAGGTCAAGATCAACGACGCGACCAAGGCCGACAGCCTGTTCTCGCGCCTGATGGGCGACGAGGTCGAGCCGCGCCGCGACTTCATCCAGGAAAATGCGCTATCGGTCGCCAATCTGGACGTCTGACGCGCCGGGGCACGTAAAGGCCTGCGGGGTGCCCGCAGGCCAGCTTCCATCTAGTCTAAACCCGTTCCAGCGCAAGCGCGATGCCCTGGCCGACGCCGATGCACATCGTGGCAAGCGCACGCCTGACACCGCGAAGCTGCAATTCGAGGGCCGCGGTTCCGGTAATGCGCGCGCCCGACATGCCGAGCGGATGGCCCAGCGCTATCGCCCCACCATTGGCATTGACATGGGCGGCATCCTCATCGATCTCGAGGGCGCGCAGCACCGCAATGCCTTGCGCGGCGAACGCCTCGTTGAGTTCAACGATGTCGAAATCCTGCGGCATGATACCGAGCCGCGCGCACAGCTTGCGCGTTGCCGGAACCGGCCCCATTCCCATGATGCGCGGCGCAATTCCGGCCGTCGCGCCGCCGAGTATGCGCGCGATCGGTTTCAAGCCATGCTTTCTCGCCGCCGCCTCCGACGCCACGATCAGCGCCGCCGCGCCATCGTTGACTCCCGATGCGTTCCCGGCAGTGACCGAGCCGCCTTGGCGAAATGGCGTCGGCAACCTGCCGAGATCCTCGACCGTCGCTGTTGGGCGCGGATGTTCGTCCCGATCCACAACGGTCGGCGTACCCTTGCGTCGGGGAATGGTGACCGGGACGATCTCTCGCGCCAGCCTGCCGTTTTCCATGGCGACACCGGCACGGGTTTGAGAGCGAACGGCGAATGCGTCCTGGTCGGCGCGCGAGATGCCGAACTCAGCGGCGACATTCTCTCCCGTCTCGGGCATGGAATCGATGCCATACTGCGCCTTCATCAGCGGATTGACGAAACGCCAGCCGATGGTGGTGTCATGGATTTCGGCATGGCGCGAAAAGGCGCTGTCGGCCTTGGGTAGAACGAAGGGCGCGCGCGACATGGATTCCACGCCGCCGGCAATCGCAAATTCGATTTCGCCGGCGCGAATGGCGCGGGCAGCGGTCAACACCGCGTCCATTCCGGAGCCGCACAGGCGATTGAGCGTTACCCCCGGAACGCATTCGGGCAGGCCGGCCAGCAGCAGGGACATGCGCGCGACATTGCGGTTGTCCTCGCCCGCCTGGTTGGCGCAGCCGAGAACCACTTCGTCCACCGCTTCCCAATCGACCGCGATATTGCGCTCAATCAGCGCCTTGGCGGAACTGCGCCGAGATCGTCGGTGCGAACCGGCGCCAGCGCGCCTCCGAAACGGCCGATAGGCGTGCGGATATAGTCGCAGATAAAGGCTTCGGTCACTTTGGGGGCCTCACAAGCATTCGCCTACATTGGCAGGCTACGCCGCCCGGAGCAATTCCAGGAACGGCGTGAACGGCTCTTCGGTCGGTCGCGGATCAAAAAAGCCGCCTCGTGCGAGGCGGCTCCCGTCAATGACACAGCGCTGGAGGATGGGCGCCCGTGCTGCCTCGGGCCTCAGCGTCGTACCATTCGGCCGAGGGCTATCAATATGCAGGCGCCGATGAAGCCGACGATCAGATAGGCCAGCCAACCCGTAAAGCCGACGTTCAACGCCGCCAATATGGCGTTCAGAACGATGGCGCCGACGACGCCGAGAACGATGTTCATGAGAAGACCCATATTGCTTTTCATGAATTGCTCGGCCAGCCAGCCTGCAAGTCCCCCGATGATGATTGCTGCCAACCATCCAACGCCATTTACGTCCATTTTGTCTCTCCCGAGGTTGAAATCCGAAATCGGAAACGCCGGCCGAGGCCCGCGCCAACTCAACTCAGTTCGCCGTAAAACATTCCGGCAACAACAGGTTACCATAGTGAACACGCTGGCGCGCAATGTGTTCCGCAGGTCACGCCATGGTTGTCTTCAAACGCTCGGCGATGAGGCTCGCCAAACGCTCGGCGACCGCTTCCTTGCTCATTTCGGGCCATTCATCCGTGCCGTCCGGAGCAACGATGGTCACGCGGTTGCGGTCGCCACCCATAACCCCGCCCGCATGCGCGACATTGTTGGCGACGATGAAATCGGCGCCCTTCTTCTTCAGCTTGGCCTGCGCATTGGCGACAACATTCTGGGTTTCGGCCGCAAAACCGACCACGAGATATGGCCGATTTGCATGGTGGCCGACACCCGCCAGAATGTCCGGGTTCTCTGCCATCCGCAGCGAAGGCGGGGTGGCGCCGGGCGCCTTCTTGATCTTTTCCGCTGCCGATTTTTCGACGCGCCAATCGGCAACGGCGGCGACGAAGATCGCGGCATCGGCCGGCAGCAACTGTTCGACCGCATCGCGCATTTCCTGCGCACTCTCGACATGAACGGTGTTGACGCCTGCCGGATCTGCAATCGAAACCGGGCCGGAAACGAGACGCACATCCGCACCCAGCCTTGCCAAAGCTGCCGCGATCGCATGGCCCTGCTTGCCGGACGAACGGTTGGCGATATAGCGCACCGGATCGATCGGCTCATGTGTCGGACCGGAGGTGACGATGATCTTCCTGCCAGCGAGCGGGCCGGGACGCGACTTGAACTGCGCCTCCACGGCCGCAACGATCTCCAGCGGCTCGGCCATGCGGCCCTCTCCCGCTTCGCCGCTCTCGGCCATCTCGCCTCTGTTTGGTCCGACAAAGATCATGCCATCGCCTTCCAGCATGGCGCGGTTGCGCCTTGTCGCCGGATGCGCCCACATCATCGGGTTCATCGCCGGTGCCATCAGCACTTTCTTGTCGGTCGCCAGCAGGGTGGCCGAGGCAAGATCGTTGGCAAGGCCGCCGGCAAGCTTCGCCATCAGGTCGGCGGTCGCGGGCGCCACCACCACCAGATCGGCCTCGCGCGTCAAACGGATATGGCCGACATCGTGTTCGGACCGGTGATCGAACAGATCGGTGAAGACTTGATCGGCACTGAGCGCGCCGACTGAAAGCGGCGTGACGAAAGCCTGCGCGCCTTGCGTCATCACGCATCGCACCGCCGCACCGCGCTCGCGTAGGCGTCGGATGAGATCGAGCGACTTGTAGGCCGCAATACCGCCCCCGATGATCAGGAGAATACGCTTGCCCGAAAGTGTCATGGCGTGCGTCCTTCCCATGGATTGATGACATCGATGCCGCAATGCTCGAAATCGCCGACATTGCGCGTTACAACAGCAAAGCCATGAGAGCGTGCTATCGCCGCAATCTGCGCATCGAACTCCCCTATGGGACGGCCGCGCCTGCGTCTCAACGCGACCAGTTCAGCGAAAATATCCGCCTCGTCCTTGCCGAAAGGCAAGACTTCATTCCTGATCGTCAAGCGGAAAAATCCTTCGATCAGATCACCAAGTGCCTGCTGTTGCTTGCCTTCCGGCAATAGAAGCATACCCAACAGAAGCTCCGCGCGGCTGATGGCCGTGATCCAATAGTCGTCGCGACCATGCGCATCCAACCAAGCCACGACACTGGGAGATGGCCTTGGCGTGAACATCTCCGATATGACATTGGTGTCAAGAATGAACATATTGGCGGTTCATTCGAACTTCGGCGGTTCTCTAACGGCGGAGCTGCGCTCGGGAATCTCAAGTTCGAACGCCCCATACTTCGCCTTGAGACGATTGATGGAAGCCATAAGGCTCTCGCCTTGCGCCCCTTCTCCGCCCCGGCGGACCGCTTCACCAATAATCGTGCGCACTTCCTGCTCCATCGAAACACCATTGGCAGCGGCGCGCTTGCGCAATGCCTGCTTCACACGCTCGTCGAGATTGCGAATGGTCAGCGTCGTCATGGCTCAACTCCTTGAACCAATATAGGCAGGAGAGACCCTGCATGCAATGCATGCATTGACAGCACTGCATGCATCGCCGCGACTAGAACAGCCGCCAGGCGATCCACACCAGCGCGAGTGCAATCACCCAAAGCGCCACGCGGCCCGAGCGCGTATGTCGCGCCTCGGCCTGCCCGATGGCATTTGCGGTGGCGTCGTCGAAGCGCAAGCCATGCTCGGCCATGCCGTCGATCTCGCGTGACAGCCGCTCAGTCCGCACCGCAAGATCGGGGACCTGGCGCACCAGCGAAACGAGCGCGCCCAGACCATCACGCGCATCGTTCAGCATTCCGCGCGGTCCCAGATTATCTGCGATCCACTTGCTGACCACCGGCTCGGAAGTCTTCCACATGTTGAAAGCAGGGTCGAGCGTGCGCGCGACCCCCTCGACCACCACCATGGTCTTTTGCAGCAGGATCAGTTCCGGTCGAGTCTGCATGTCGAACAGTTCGGTGACTTCGAACAGCAGGGTCAGAAGCTTGGCCATCGAAATGGTTTCGGCAGGTTGCCCGTGGATCGGCTCGCCAATGGCGCGGATGGCCTGGGCGAAGGCCGAAACATTGTGCTTGCCCGGCACGTAGCCGGCTTCGAAATGCACTTCCGCCACTCGCACGTAGTCGCGAGTGATGAAGCCGTAGAGGATTTCAGCCAGGAAATGGCGTTCCTTCTTGCCGAGCCGCCCGGCGATGCCGAGATCGACGGCGACGATGGTGCCGCTTCCCTCGACGAAAAGGTTTCCCGGATGCATGTCGGCATGGAAGAAGCCGTCGCGCAACGTGTGCCTCAGGAACGATTGGACAAGGTTCGTGGCGATCAGCGGCAAGTCGTGGCCGGCGGCGCGCAACCCCTCGACATCGCTCATTTTGATGCCGTCGACCCATTCGAGGGTCAGCACATCGCGGCCGGTGCGCTCCCAATCGACATGCGGCACCCGAAACCCCGGATCGTCGCGGGTGTTCTCGCCGATTTCGGAAAGGGCTGCCGCCTCCAGCCGCAGATCCATCTCGATGCGCGTCGTCTGCGCCAGGGTTTCGGTCACTTCTATCGGACGCAGGCGCCGACTCGACGGGATGTAACGTTCCTGCAGGCGCGCGGCGAGAAAGAAGCTCTCGAGGTCGCGAAAGAAAGCCTTGCGCACGCCGGGCCGGATGACCTTGACCGCCACCTTGGCAGCGCTGCCATCCGGACGCACAACTCCGGCCGCATGGACCTGGGCAATGGAAGCGGCGGCGACTGGATCGCCGAAGCTCACGAACAGGTCGTCCATCGGTCGGCCAAGCGACCCCTCGACGGCATGGATCGCCTGCTCGCGTCCGAAGGTGTGCATGCGATCCTGCAGCAACGCCAGATCGAGCGCGATGTCGTTGCCGACGACGTCGGGACGCGTGGCCAGGAACTGACCGAGCTTGACATAAGAAGGCCCGAGACGAGCGACAGCGCCGGCCAGCCGCTCGGAGCGCATGCGCTTTCGCGCGCGACGACGCGTGAACAGCCTGGCAACCCGCCAGCCGAGCCTCGGCAGGCCGGAAAGCTCATCTCCGGGGAGTGCGGCGATAACGCCTTCGCGGGTCAATATCCAGCCGGCCCGAAGCAGGCGGAACGCAGCGCCGGGCGAACTCATACGCAAGGATCCGTCAAAGCTTCCAACCCGAATGCAGGGCAGCGATGCCACCGGAATAATTGCGGAACGTCACCCGATCGAAGCCGGCGCGCGAAATCATTGCGGCGAAATTGGCCTGATTGGGAAATTTGCGGATCGATTCGACGAGATAGGAATAGGGCTGGCCATCACCGGCCACCGCCTGACCGATACGCGGAATGGCGTTGAACGACCATGCTTCATAAACGCGGTCGAGCAGCGGCATGTCGACTTCGGAAAACTCCAGGCAAAGAAAGCGTCCGCCGGGCTTCAGCACCCGGTAAGCCTCGGCAAGCGCCGTTTCGATGCGCGGCACGTTACGGATGCCGAAAGCGATGGTGTAGGCGTCGAAACTTGCATCCGCGAAGGGCAGTTCCTCCGCATTGGCCTCGACGAAATCGGCGTTGGCGGCCACGCCTCGCTTTTCGGCGCGCTCGCGCCCCACGGCCAGCATCGATCCGTTGATGTCGAGCACCGTCACATGCGCCTGCCTGTTCGAGGCATCGATGATGCGAAAGGCGATGTCGCCGGTGCCGCCGGCAACGTCGAGCGACCTCCAACCCGGGCGCTTCGGCGGGTTGAGCCAGGACACCATACCGTCCTTCCACAGACGGTGCAGTCCGCCCGACATCAGGTCGTTCATCAGGTCATAGCGGTTGGCGACGCGATGGAACACATCGTTGACCAGTGTCTGCTTATCGCCGGTGCCGACCTCAGTGAAGCCGAAGGAAGTCTCCATGCCACCGGCAGAAGTCGCGCGTTGTTCCGACATTATTCCGATCCGCCATAAAACCGGCGGGACCATAGCCGATCAGGATGGACGACGCTATCGTTTAAGGCGCGGTCAACCGACGCGCTTGCGACGCAACCGGGGAACACACGCATGCCTTTGAAAGCCGAGCTTCATTGCCATATCGAAGGTGCGGCCACGCCCGATCTGGTGCTGAAGCAAGCGCAGAAATATGGCAAGGACGTCTCGCACTTCATCCGCGACGGCGGCTATGTCTGGCATGATTTCACCAGCTTTCTGGCGGCCTATGACGCGGCATCCGACCTGTTCCGCAGCGAGGACGACTATGCGCGACTGGCCGATCACTATCTGACCAGCCTGGCGCGCGACGGCGCCATCTATTCGGAAATATTCACCTCGCCGGACCACGCCGCCAAAGCCGGTCTCTCGCCGCAGGCCTATACGGCGGCACTCGGCGCAGGCATTGAACGCGCCCGCGCCAAAACCGGGATCGAGGCTCGCATGATCGTCACCGGTGTCAGGCACCACGGCG
This sequence comes from Borborobacter xinjiangensis, assembly GCF_047739745.1. Classification (NCBI taxonomy): domain Bacteria; kingdom Pseudomonadati; phylum Pseudomonadota; class Alphaproteobacteria; order Hyphomicrobiales; family Phyllobacteriaceae; genus Borborobacter; species Borborobacter xinjiangensis. The sequence goes on from NZ_JBLLVA010000004.1 coordinate 21,265, forward strand.
TCGAATCCATCGAGGCGGCGGCGCGCTTTGCCGCCAGATGCGGCCACCCCTTGGTCACCGGCTTCGGCGTCGCCGGCGACGAGCGCCATGGCGATGTGGAGGATTATGTGCGCGCCTTCGAGATCGCGCGCGAGGCCGGCCTTGGCGTCACCATCCATGCCGGAGAGTTCGCCGGGTGGGAAAGCGTGAAGGCCGTCCTCGACCACATCCGTCCATCGCGCATCGGCCATGGCGTGCGCGCCATCGAAAACCCGGATCTGGTCAGGCGTATCGCCGAGCAGGGCGTGGTGCTGGAATGCTGCCCCGGCTCCAATATCGCGCTTGGGGTCTTCAACGGCTTTGAAGACCATCCGTTTCCGCGACTGCGCGACGCCGGCTGCAAGGTCACGCTCAATTCCGACGATCCGCCGTTTTTCGCAACGACTCTGAAACGCGAATATGACAACGCCGCCGCCCATTTCGGCATGAGCGAAAAGGCGCTGACCGGCTTGACCCGCACCGCCATCGAAGCCGCTTTCGTCGACCGGAAGACGCGCGCCGAACTGCTCGCCCGCTTGAACGACGGTCGGCGCTGACAGGCCGCATGCTGGCGTTGGCCGCGGCGACAAAATTGTGATTGGCAGGCCACAAGCGGTTTCTCGGCGGCGCTTTGCCCGATAGTATCGCGAAGATAGCAGCTTGCAGGAGCGACTTTTCATGGGCGTTACCGTCGTCGACCATCCGCTTGTCCAGCACAAGCTCACCATCATGCGGGACAAGGAGACGTCGACTGCGAGCTTCCGGCGGTTGCTGCGCGAGATTTCGCTGCTGCTCGGCTACGAGGTGACGCGCGACCTCGAACTCACCACCAAGACCATCGAGACACCGATCGAGACGATGGAGGCGCCAACGCTCGAGGGCAAGAAGCTGGTCTTCGCCTCGGTGCTGCGCGCCGGAAACGGGCTGCTCGAAGGCCTGCTCGACCTGGTGCCGGCCGCGCGTGTCGCCCATATCGGGCTCTACCGCGACCATGAAACGCTCGAGGCCATCGAATATTTCTTCAAGGCGCCGAGCGACCTTGCCGACCGGCTGGTCATCGTCGTCGACCCTATGCTCGCCACCGCCAATTCGGCGGTCGCGGCAATCGACAAGCTGAAGGATCGCGGCGCCACGAACATTCGCTACCTTTGCCTGCTCGCGGCTCCCGAAGGCATCGAGCACTTCACCAAAGCCCACCCCGATGTGCCGGTGTTCACCGCCGCGATCGACCGCCAGCTCAACGAGAAGGGCTACATCATCCCGGGCCTTGGCGACGCCGGCGACCGGCTCTATGGAACCAAGTGACCGGCTTTACCGGCGATTAAGGACAGATACGGAAATCCGTGCGCCGTTAAGGCGCCGAATATCCGTCAGGCTTATGGTTCGCCCGGAAATCGGGCGTCATCATGCTGCGCAAATTCATCATCTTCGCCGTCTGCGCCGCAACATCGGCGTCGCTCCCGGCGCTCTACCAGAAACATCAGGACGCGGTCCTGGGCTTTGTCAGGCAACAGTTCGGCGCGGACAAGCCCTCGCTTCAGACGGCTGTGACCGGCGAGACCAAAGGAGCCACCGGCGGCGCCCTGCTCACCGGCCGCAAGGTGCAGTTGAATGCCGACGGGCGCGGCCACTTCATCGGCGATTTCCGACTGAACGGCCGAACGGTGCCGGCGCTTATCGACACTGGCGCCACTGTCGTGGCGCTTAACCGCTCGACGGCACGGCGCATCGGCATCTCGCCGCCGCAGGCCGATTTCGTGCACGAAATCTCCACCGCAAATGGCAGGACCCGCGCCGCCACTGTGACCATCGACCGGCTGCAGATCGGCCGCATAACCGTCGACAAGGTGCAGGCGGTGGTGCTTGACGACAGTGCGCTCAGTGGCACGCTGATCGGCATGAGCTTCCTCAACCGTCTCGGCAAGTACCAGGTCGAAAACGGCCGGCTGTTGCTGGAGCAGTAATCACGTCGGGCGGATGCGCCTGACGATGACCTTCTGCGCCGCCGGCTTCGCCGCGCCAAGCGTGTAGGCCGACAGCACGGCGGCTGCGGCACGTTCGGCATCGGCCCTGCTTTGCGCATGAACCAGCGCCAGCGCCTCGCCCGCCCGGACTTCCGCCCCCAGCGGCAACAGCCTTGTGATGCCGACAGCGTGGTCGATTCCGTCCCCCGGCCTGGTGCGACCGCCGCCCAGCGCCACGACGACAAGGCCAATGTCGCGCGTCTCGATGCCCGTCACAAAGCCATCCCGCGCCGCCTTCACCGGCAGTTCCACCTCGGCTTTCGGCAGATATTTCGTGCTCCTTTCGATGAAATCACGCGGCCCGCCCAAGGAGGCAACCATCCGCGCAAAGACTTCCGCCGCCCTGCCGCTGGCGAGTGCATCCATGGCCAGCCGCTCGCCCTCCTGATTGGAGGAGGCAAGCCCGGCCTGCTGCAGCATTTCGGCAGCGAGCGCCAGCACCACCTGTTCCAGCCTCGCATCACGCCTGCGTCCGGTCAGGAAATCGACGGCGTTTTCCACCTCGACGGCATTGCCGGCGGCCGACGCCAGCGGCTCGTTCATGTCGGTTACCAATGCCGAGGTTTTCAGTCCAGCGCCGTTCGCCACCTCGACCAGGCTGGTTGCCAGAGCGGCAGCGTCGCGGCTTTTCGTCATGAAGGCGCCGTTGCCCAGCTTGACGTCGAGCACCAGCGATTGCAGTCCGGCGGCAAGTTTCTTCGAAAGGATCGAGGCGGTGATCAGCGGCACCGATTCCACCGTCGCCGTCACGTCGCGAATGGCGTAGATGCGCTTGTCGGCCGGGGCCAGATCGGCGGTCTGGCCGATGATGGCGCAGCCGGCGGAAAGCACCGTCTTGCGAAACAGCGCATTGTCCGGCTGGCTGACATAGCCGGGGATGGCATCCATCTTGTCGAGCGTGCCGCCGGTGTGGCCGAGGCCGCGCCCGGAAATCATCGGCACATAGGCACCACAGGCTGCCACGATCGGCGCCAGAATCAGCGAGACATTGTCGCCGACGCCACCGGTCGAATGCTTGTCAGTCACGGGTCCCGGCAGGTCCGACCAGTCCAGCACATCGCCGGAATCGCGCATGGCGAGCGTTAGCGCCACCGCCTCGTCGCGGGTCATGCCGTTGAAGAACACCGCCATAGCCAACGCCGCGATCTGCCCTTCGGAAACCGTGCCCGAAGTCAGCCCGCGCACGAAACTCGCAATTTCCTCGCCCGACAGCGCCTTGCCGTCGCGCTTGCGGCGGATGATCTCCTGGGGAAGCATGGTCATAACGCGTCGCGGAGGCGGAGCGTGTGCTTGGGAATACCCCCCTCCAGCCTGCCGGCCATCTCCCCCTCAAGGGGGGAGATCAGCTTGCATCGCTGCTTTCGCCGATCTTCAACACTGCAGGAAAGACGCTGAGGCGGAAGCTGCCAATCTCCCCCCTTGAGGGGGGTCCTCAGGACGGGCCGAGATCCGCGGCTCGGCCCCCGCAGTCTGGCAGGCAAGAGGGGGGTGGGCTGGAAAAAGGTGGACGTTTCCGATCGGTCCCTATCCATCCGCCAACCCCTCCGCGAACATTGTCTTCAGCACGGCGGCAAGCCGCGCGCCGCCGACCGGCGCCATGTCCTTCGTCTCGCTATGCGAAAGTTCCGCCCCGGTCATGCCGGCCGCGAGATTGGTAATCACCGAACAGGCCGCCACTCTGAGGCCGAAGAACCGCGCGAGGATGACCTCCGGCACCGTCGACATGCCGACCGCGCTCGCCCCCATCAGCCGCGCCATGCGGATTTCAGCCGGCGTCTCGAAGCTCGGGCCGGAAAACCACATGTAGACGCCCTTGCGCAGGCGGACGCCGGCAATCCCGGCCGCCTTTTCCACGCTGGCGCGCAAATCCGCATCGTAGGCCCGCGTCAGGCCGACGAAGCGGCGCTCATCGGGCTCGCCGATTAGCGGATTGGCGCCCGAAAAATTGATGTGGTCCTCGATCAGCATGATCGATCCAGGCAGCATTTCAGGATCGACCGACCCGGCGGCATTGGTGAGGATCAGCTTGGTGATGCCGATGCCGGCCAGCGCCTCGATGACCGGGCGCATGGCGGCGGCATCGCCCTTTTCGTAATAATGGGCACGGCCCGAAAGCATCAGCACCTGCGTTCCGGCGAAAGCGCCGGCAACCAGTTCGCCGGCATGGCCGCTCACGCCTCCCATATCAGGAAAGCCCGGCAGATCTCCGTAGGGAATGCGCACGGCGTTCGCGATCTCGTCGGCAAGGGGTCCCAGGCCGGAGCCGAGAACGACGGCAGTGGTCGGCGCCAGCCCGCCAAGCCGCTCGACGATAATGTCGATCGCCCGGCTCATCTCAGCGTCTCGCCTTTGAAGCCGTAGGGCAGCATGTCGCCAAGCCTCACCGTTTCGACCACACCGACCTCGTCGCAGAGATAAAGGCTTGTCTCGGCGGAGGCGAATTCGGCCAGCCGCTGGCGGCAGCCGCCGCAGGGCGTGATGCGCGCCATTCGCTCGGCAACGACGGCAATTTCGGTGATCCTGCCGCCGCCGCCCATGATGTAGGCTCCAAGCGCGGTGGTTTCGGCGCACCAGCCTTCCGGATAGGATGCGACCTCAATGTTGCAGCCGGAAAAGATGCGGCCATCCTCTGTGCGCAGCGCCGCCCCCACCGGAAATTTCGAATAGGGCGCATAGGCGTTTTGCATGGCCTGCCTGGCGGCAAGATAAAGGTCATGGGACATCATGTGCTGCCGTTCGGTCCGATCGCATGAAGGGCCTCATCACCGCTCCTTCACATAGGGCACGCCGCCGGCGCGCGGCGGGATCGCCTTGCCGATGAAACCGGCGAGAAGCACGACCGTGAGAATATAGGGCAGCGCCTGCATGAGCTGCACCGGCACCTTGCCGATCAGCGGCCAGGCCATGCCCTGGAAGCGGATGGAGGCGGCTTCCAGAAACCCGAACAGCAGGCAGGCAAACATCGCCGGCACCGGCTTCCATTTGGCGAAGATCAGAGCCGCGAGCGCGATAAAGCCCTTGCCGGCGGTCATGTCCTTCACGAAACCGGCATTCTGCGCCACCGACAGATAGGCACCAGCAACGCCGGTCAGCACGCCGGTGCACAGCACCGCGCGATAACGCAGCCAGGCGACCGAAATGCCGGCGGTATCGACCGCCGCCGGGTTTTCGCCGACTGCCCGCAGCCTCAGGCCGAAGCGGGTGCGATGGAGCACCCACCAGGTAAACGGCACCATCAGGAAGGCGATGTAGACCAACAGTGAATGGCCGGAAATGATCTCCGTATAGACCAGCCCGACCAGCGGAACATCGCGCAAGGCGTCGGCGCCCGGCAGGTCGATGGTCTGGAACCTTGCCTCTCCCGCCAGCGAGGGCGTGCGGCCGCCTTGCTGAAACCACGCTTGCCCGAGGATGATGGTGGCGCCGGCGGCGATGAAATTGATGGCGACGCCGGAAACGATCTGGTTGCCGCGATGGGTGATCGAGGCAAAGCCGTGCACCAGCGCGAAGAACACCGCGATCAGCACGGCCGCGGCCAGGCCAAGCCAGGCCGAGCCGGTGACGGCGGCAGCCGATGCGCCGGCAAAGGCGCCGGCCAGCATCTTGCCCTCAAGGCCGATGTCGAAAATGCCGGACCGCTCGGAGTAGAGACCGGCGAGACAGGCAAGCAGCAACGGCACAGAAACACGGATTGTGGCGTCGGCAAGCTGTGCGATCAGGTCGAGAAAGGCCATTCAGCCGCCCTCCCCCTTCGCCGTGGCGACCCCGACCGAACGCGGGCTGAGGCTGGCGAAGATCGTCTGGATGGTCGGCCGGAACATGTTTTCCAAGGCGCCGGCAAACAGGATCACCAGACCCTGGATGATGACGATCATGTCGCGCGAGATCGCCGGCATCTCGAAGGCGAGTTCCGCTCCACCCTGATAGAGCATGCCAAACAGGATCGCGGCCGGCACGATGCCGGCCGGATGCGAGCGTCCCATCAGCGCCACGGCGATGCCGACGAAACCGGCGCCGGTGACGAAATCGAGCTGCACCCGGTGCTGATCCCCCATGATCGGGTTGAGCGCCATCATGCCGGCGAGTGCGCCCGAGATCATCATGGTGATGACGATGATGCGGGTTTCGGAAATGCCTGCATAGCGTGCCGCCTTGGGACTGAAGCCCATGGTGCGGATCTCGTAGCCGAGCCTGGTGCGCCAGATCAGCACCCAGACGAGGAATGCCATCAGCAACGCCAGCAGGAACGAGATGTTGAGCGGCGCCGAGCGCACCGAGAAACCCAGCGCCTCAAGCAGCCAGCCCATTTTCGGCAACTGTGCGCCGGGCAGGAAATCGCGGGTCTGCGGCGCCATCGAATTGGCCGGCTTCAGCACGTCGACCAGCAGATAGACCATGGCGCTGGCGGCGATGAAATTGAACATGATGGTGGTGATGACGATGTGCGAGCCGCGTTTTGCCTGCAGATAGGCCGGAATCAGCGCCCAGAACGCGCCGACTGCGGCCGAGCTCAGTATCGCCAGCGGAAAGGTCAACCACCACGGCAGGAAACTGTCGACGGAAAGGCAGACCAGCGCCACGCCGAGCCCGGCGATATAGGCCTGTCCTTCGCCGCCGATGTTGAACAAACCGCAATGGAATGCGACCGCGACGGCAAGGCCGGTGAAGATGAAATTGGTAGCGTAAAACAGCGTATAGGCGATGTTCTGGCCGTTGCCGAAGGCGCCTTCCACCAGAACCGCCGCCGCATGCAGCGGGTTTTCGCCGACCAGCATGACGACGAGGCCGGCAACCAGGAAGGCAACGGCGAGGTTGATGATCGGGATCAGGCCATAGTCGGCCCAGCGGGGTAGCCTGGCATAGGGCGCCGTCACGCGCCCGTCCCGCGTCGCGCGCCGAGACTTTTGCAGGCCGCGCTCAAGAAATCGTGCCGGCTTCGGCGGCTTCTCGCATGCCGACCGCCTTCAAGGACAATCCCCGGCATGGCGTCAGTCATCAGCTTGCCCCCCGCTTCAAGTCCCAACATAGGCAGCCGGATATTTATTCACCGGGAGCGGCGCAGGCTCAAGCGGAATCGCACTGCTTCTCCCGCCTGGTTGCCTCAGTTGGTGGACAGAACCACCACGCCCGAGAACACGAGCAAGATACCGAACCACTGCAGCGGCACGATTCTCTCCTTCAGGATGATGCGGGCCAGCAGCACGGCCACCGCTCCGAAGGTTGACGCGATGATCGTCACGATCTCGCGGCTTTCCGCGGTGCTTCCGGCAAAAAGCGCCATATAGCCACCGGCGTCGAGCAGGCCCTGCGCGCCAATGAACGGCCACCAGCGCAACGGAACGTTGGGCTTGGCGCGGGCGATGGCGAAGAAGACGATCAGGGTTATCAGGCTGATTGTACGCCCATACCAGAGCGTGTGCCACTCGCCGTAAATCGGCGACGAGGCCTGGCCGGCAATGACCATCGCCGCGTAGAACACGCTGGAGCCGACGGCGATCAGCACCGTTGCCCGCACATTGCCAGAAGCGACCGCGCTTGCCGCCGCCGGCGAATGCCCGCCGGCTTCGTCCGCCGGCTCGCTCGCCCCATATGCGACAAGTATGGTGCCGAGCACGGTCCAGGCCATGGCGGCCATGGCCAAGGCGGACGGGAAGAAGCCGGCGCCAGCGGCGTAGAACAACACGACAAGCACCGGATGCGCCGCGACGATCGACATCACGACGCTGACGGCACCGCGCGCCAGCCCCATATAGAGAAGCAGCGTCGCCACGGTCGTGGCCACGCCGTAGATCAGCAGCCAATGGTAACCTCCAGCTGCCGGCAGCATGAATTGGCCGGTAACGGCGACGCGCAGCGTCAGCAGCAGAACGCCGACGACCAGCATTCCAAGCAAGGCGTTCTGGAAGCCCACCGCGCGGCTGCTGAAACGCCCCATGAAGTCAGCAGTGCCGAGCGCGCTGGCTGAAAGCGCGCCAAATATTCCCGGACCCATCAGATTATCGTCCCCTCAACCATTGTGTCTGGCGGACTTCCCCGGTCCGCAACGCGAGACTAGACGGTCGATTTGCTTAATCAAGTGGCGCACGCCACTATCCCCATATGGCTGCCGGGAAGCCCAGAACTGTCCATCCCCCTACACTCCCCCCGCACGCAGGAGGAGGGGTGACCGGGCGTTGCGGCCAGCCTCCTTCCCCCCTGTCTCAACGGGAGAAGGAGGCAGGGGATGAGGGGCGATTCTGCCGCTACGCCGGATCGGCGGCGACCTGCTTTTGCGCGTCCATGAAGGCGGATTTCACCGCGTCGGCACCCGCCGCGACCACTTCCACCGAGGGCGAGAAGCCCGCGCCCAGCATCTTGCGGCCGAGCATGTGGTCGGCCGGCCGATTGACGGATTCGATCGCGATCAGCCGCTCGCCGCCATAATGGAAAACCGAAAACTTGTTGTCGCTGACATCGCCGACGACGAGACTGCGGTCGCTCGCCTGCGCCAGCCCGACCATCTGCAATTTCATGTCGCCTATGTCGGACCAGAACCAGGGAACGCTGCGATAGACGTCGTGATGGCCGGTGATGGTGCGGGCGGCAAGCCGCGCCTGGTCGGTGGCGTTCTGCACCGATTCCAGCCTTACATCGGCGCCGGAAAACCAGTGGCGATAGCTGGCATTGTCGCCAATCGCCAGGATTTCCGGAACGGAGGTGCGCATCTGCCCATCGACGCGGATGCCGTTGGCCGTCTCCAGCCCGGCCTCGGCGGCAAGTTCCATGTTCGGCACCACGCCGATGCCAACGATCACCATCTGCGCAGGCAGGCGCTCACCGGTGGAGGCGATCGCCGCCTCGACCCGGCCATTCGAGCCCTCCAGCCGCTCGACGGTCGTCTGCGTAAGCACCCTGATGCCCGAAGCTTCCAGGCGCTGGCGCACATGGCTGGAAATCGCCGGGGCCACCGCCCTGCCGAGCAGCCGGTCCTGCGCCTCGATCACCGTCACCCGCCGTCCGCCGGCGGAAAGCGTCGCGGCAATCTCCAGCCCGATGAAGCCGCCGCCGAGAATGACCGCATCCTCGATCCTCGCGCTCAGCTCACGAATGCTGCGCGCATCGGCGACCGAGCGTAGCGACAGCACGCCGCCGAGTTCGCCTCCGCCAAGCCTCAGCACGCGTGGCCGAGAACCGGTCGCCAATATGGCGGCGTCGAAGGAAATGCTGCCGCCTCCAGCCAGATCGAGCCTTTTCCCCACCGGATCGATGCGCTCGACAAGCACGCCGCGCCGAAGCTCGATCCTGCCCGTCTCGTAGAACGCCTCGGCGCGCAATATCTGCGGCACCGCCGCACTGTCCTTGATGAAGGTCTTCGAAAGCGGCGGCTTGTGATAGGGCAGTTCGTTCTCGTCGCCGATCAGTGTGACCGGGACGTCATAGCCCTCGTCACGCAAGCTGGCGGCCGCCTGCACTCCTGCATGACCCGCACCGACAATGACTACGCCGTTTTTCATGAGAACCACTCTTGGCAAAACGCGAGTATGGCAACCCGATCATGGGTCTTCTCCGCCGCCGAAGTGATCCCTGTCCGACATGGCCGAGGACATTTCGGTCGCACCTTGGACGAGGTCGTGTCAAGCAGGATCGTCATCGAGGCTCGGCCGCATCCCGAATGCCAGGGCACTCACTTCCGGGGATTAAACTTGAGAGTGCTAGTTTAGAATAGTTCTAAGCTATTGATTTATCGTGTTTTTACCCAGAAAACCGTTGACTTTTTCCAATCCGGGCGTTTTATGGCACTCGCGTTCATGATGGCGCGTCCCTTTGATGTCTGGGCCTTGAACCCGTTCGATTGGAGGAATTCCGGTGCCTGTTTTTCTTCGGCCGCGCCTGACGGCCGTCCTTCCATCGACGCTTGGCTGCGGGGCGACCTGCTGATGTCGGCAATGATTTCCGACTTCGGCGAGGCCGGCTGCTACTTCGAACGCGCGCCCGAAAAGCTGGTGCTTGAAGGCTACCGGCGCTGGCTTGCCGGCTTCGAGACCGGCTCGGTGGCGCCGTGGGAACTCACTTTCACGCTTTACACCGAAATTCTCGGCGCAGCCGAGGGCCGGCGCGCGCTTACCGAACTGTCGCATTTTGTGCGCACCTTGCGGCAATGCGCGGCCTGCCCGCTGCGCAGCTTTCCGTTCGGCGCGCATCATATCTGCCGCGACGAATGCATGGCGCTCGGCCTGATCGCTTCCTTTCAGCATGGCGACACCGAGACGGCGCGCCTTTGTCTTGACGCAGTTGCATGTCAGGCGCGTCGCGGCGCGATCGGCGAAGCCGCCTGCGGCTTTGCCCGCACGCTCTCCGAGCTCGAACATGACCTGTTGCCCATCCCGCGAAGTGCGATCGAGGACGTGCTGTCGCGCGCGACGCGCACCACCATTCACTGAGGAGAACGCGATGAAGACGACACTGGTGAGGATGCCGCGGGGCGGGCGCCTGGCGACGATTGCGGCAACCGCCGCGCTGACGGCGGCGATCTTCGTCCTTCCCGTCAAGGCCGAAACCGACCCCAAGGCCGTGATCGCCACCTATGCCGACATCGCGCTTGCCAAATACGAGGACTCGCTGGCGACCGCCCAGTTGCTCAATGAGGCGACCGCCGCGCTGATCGCCTCCCCTTCGGCGGAAACGCTGGAAGCCGCCCGCAGCGCCTGGAAGGCCGCCCGCATTCCCTACCAGCAGACGGAAGTCTACCGGTTCGGCAACGCGATCGTCGACGAGTGGGAGGGACGGGTGAACGCCTGGCCGCTCGATGAGGGGCTGATCGACTATGTCGATGCCGGCTACGGCACCGAATCCGACGAAAACAACCTCTATACCGCCAATGTGATCGCCAACAAGGAGATCGAGATCAACGGCAGCAAGGTCGACGTTTCGGCGATCACGCCGGAGTTGCTGTCGAAGACACTTCAGGAAGCCGGCGACATCGAAGCCAATGTCGCCACCGGCTATCATGCCATCGAATTCCTGCTCTGGGGCCAGGATTTGAACGGCACCGGGCCGGGCGCGGGCAACCGCCCCCATACCGATTTCGACACCGCCAATTGCACCGGCGGCAATTGCGACCGGCGCGCCGAATATCTGGCCGCCGCTTCCAAGCTGCTGGTCAGCGACCTGGAGGAGATGGTCGCCAACTGGAGCGCCGATGGCGCCGCCCGCAAGGCGCTGACCGAAGGCGACGCCAATGCCGGGCTTTCAACTATCCTGACCGGCATGGGCTCGCTCTCCTATGGCGAACTTGCCGGTGAACGCATGAAGCTCGGCCTGCTGCTGCACGACCCGGAAGAGGAGCATGACTGCTTCTCCGACAACACCCATATCTCGCATCTCTATGACGCCATCGGCATCCGCGACGCCTATAAGGGCAGCTACAAGCGCGTCGACGGCACCGTGGTCGAAGGTCCGTCGCTTTCGGCACTGGTCCAGGCGGCCGATCCGGCGGTCGATGCCGAGCTTTCGGGCAAGCTCAATGCTACTGTCGCGGCGATGGAGGCCGTGGCCAAGCGCGCCGAAGGCGGCGAGGCCTACGACCAGCAGATCGGCGAAGGCAATGCGGAAGGCAACGCGGCGGTGCAGAAGGCGATAGACGGGCTGATCGACCAGACCAAGTCGATCGAGCGCGCGGTGGCCAGCCTGAAGCTCAATGCAATCGAATTCGAGGGCTCCGACAGCCTCGATGCTCCCGACAAGGTCTTCCAGTAGATCGAGGTCAGGAAATATCATAGCCAAACGGCGCTCCGGCGCCGTCAGCCGACAGTGTGAACCATGCTCGTATGCCAGTGCAATCTGATAACGCAAAAGGAGGTGGAGGAAGCCATCGTCGCCCTGCTGGACGCCGATCCATGGTCACTCATCGTCCCGGCGAAGGTCTATCATTCCATTCAGAAGCGCGGACGCTGTTGCGGCTGCTTCCCAAATGTGGTGGAAACGATAATTCGGGTCACCGAGAACTACCATTCCCGCTCGGAGGGGAGCGGGATGGATGTCGTTTCACACCTGGACCGTGTCCGCGAGTTGCGGGCAGAATATGGGAGCAGAGGCCATGAAAGGCGAAAAACAGGTCATCGAGCGGCTTAACGAGGCTCTGTTTCTGGAGCTTGGCGCCGTCAACCAGTACTGGCTGCACTACAGGCTGCTCGATGATTGGGGATACAGAAAGCTCGCCAAGAAGGAACGCGAAGAATCGATCGAGGAAATGCACCACGCCGATCGCATCATCGAACGAATCATCTTTCTCGAAGGTCATCCCAACCTTCAGTCGCTCGCGGCTCTGCGTATCGGCCAGGACGTCAAGGAAGTGCTGGAATCCGATCTTGCCGGCGAGTACGACGCGCGCACCTCCTACAAGCAGTCGCGTGAGATCTGCCACGACCTTGGCGACTATGTGACCATGCAGTTGTTCGAGGACCTTCTCAAGGATGAGGAAGGCCATATCGATTTCCTCGAAACCCAGCTCGATCTGCTGAATTCGATCGGCGAAGAGAAGTACGGCCAGCTCAACGCCGCCCCGGCCGACGAGGCCGAATAGGGTCATGCCTTGATGCGGCGCGCCTGCCTCCTGACGCGCCGCGTCCAACGTGCTCCATGGCACCATCTGGTGTGTTCCGGCTGGCTCGCCCTCACATTGGCGATGACGCTGCCAATCTCCTCGCTCGCGGGCGAAGCCGAACCGGCGGGCCTCGCCTCCATCCGCGGCGATCTCACGCCGAAGGACCAGCGCCGCGTCACGGCGATTACGCGTCCAGCCAGCGATTTTTCCAAACCCGAACAGTTCGAACTGATGCAGGGCGGCGCCGGCACGGCGCTCAACGCCGTCAATCGCGACGCCTACTCGCATTCCTCCGCTAACATCACCTTCGAGGAGGAAGCGACATTCAAGGTCGGCAACGGGCTGTTTCGCAAGCTCTGGGTTTCGGCACCCTCCTCCACCCAGGCATCCGACGGGCTCGGGCCGCTGTTCAACGCCCGCGCCTGCCAGAGCTGCCATCTGAAGGACGGTCGCGGTCACCCGCCGGAAGGTGCGGCCGACGCCACCTCCATGTTCCTGCGGCTGGCCCGGCAGGCCGAAACCGACGAAGAAAAGCGTGCCGTCGCCGAGCGCGCCGTCCTCAATTTCCCCGATCCGGTCTATGGCGGCCAGTTCCAGGATCTGGCCGTGCCCGGCCTTGCGGCCGAGGGCAAGATGGCCGTTTCCTACATTGAAATTCCTCTCACGCTGAAGGACGGCACGGTGCTATCGCTGCGGCAGCCGCGCTATGCGGCAACCGATCTGGCGCAGGGACCTCTCGATCCGCGTACCACGCTGTCGCCGCGCGTGACGCCGCAGATGATCGGCCTCGGGCTGGTCGAGCAGATCCATTCCGCCAACATCCTCGCCCATGCCGACCCCGACGATCGGGACGGCGACGGCATTTCCGGCAAGCCCTCGATCGTGCGCGACCATCAGACGAACGAACTGACGCTCGGCCGGTTCGGCTGGAAGGCCTCGAACGCCACCATAAGGCGGCAGGCGGCGGAAGCTTTCGCCAAGGATATCGGCCTTTCCAGCCCCGACATTCCGCAGCATTGGGGCGGCTGCACCGAGGCGCAGAAAGACTGTCTTGCCATGCCCAACGGCGTGCAGGAGCGGCTTGGCGACACCGAACTGCCCGACCCGATCATGGACCTTGTCACCTTCTATTCGCAGCATCTCGCCGTCCCGGCCCGCCGCGATATCGACAAGCCGGAGGTCCTTACCGGCAAGAAGGCGTTCTACGATCTCGGCTGCGCCTCCTGCCACACGCCGAAATTCGTCACGCGCCGCGACGCGCCGAACAAGGCGCACGCCTTCCAGTTGATCTGGCCCTATTCCGATTTCCTGCTGCACGACATGGGCGAGGGCCTGGCGGATGGCCAGCAGGTGGGAGATGCCACCGGCACCGAATGGCGCACGCCGCCGCTCTGGGGGATCGGCCTGACCGAGACCGTCAACGGACATACCTTCTTCCTGCATGATGGACGCGCGCGCAACCTCACCGAAGCCATCCTCTGGCACGGCGGCGAGGCGCAAGCGGCGCGCGACGGCTTTGCCGGACTGGCCAAGGCTGATCGAGAAGCGCTGATCACGTTCCTGGAGTCGTTGTGATGCTGAAATCCCTGGCCTTGACCGCCGGCCTGCTGCTCGGCGTTGCCGCGCCTTCCATTGCGGCGGATGTGGATGCCTCAGCCGTCATCACCAATGCCATCGACGGCTTCGTGCGGCCGGCCTATCGCGACTTCCATGCCGCGACCTCGAAAATGAGCGAAGCGGCTGCCGAGCTGTGTGCTGCGCCTTCCCCCGAAACCCTCAAGGCCGCGCGCAACTCCTTTGGCGACACCGTCGACGCCTGGTCACGCGCCGAGATCATCCGCTTCGGTCCGGTCACCGAACAGAACCGGCTGGAGCGCATCCTGTTCTGGCCGGACCGCAAGAGCACCGGGCTGAAGCAGGTGCAGGCGGCGCTCCATGCCAGGGACGCGACCGCCGCCGATGCGGACAAGCTGCCGGGCAAGAGCGTTGCCATGCAGGGGCTCGGTGCGCTGGAATTCGTGCTGTTCGGCACCGATGCCGACCGCCTCGCCACCAGTGAGGCCGCATACCGCTGCGCCTATGGCGCGGCGATTTCCGCCAATCTCGACACAATCGCCGGCGAGATCGAGGCTGCTTGGGCCGCCTCCGACGGCTTTGCCGGAACATGGGCCAAGCCTGCCGCCGCCAACGCGCTCTACCGCGACGATGCCGAGGCGCTCGGCGAATTGCTGGACGTCTTCGTCACCGGCCTTGAACTCGACCGCGACGTCCGGCTCGGCGGATTTCTCGGCAAGACGCCCGAACAGGACAAGCCAAGACAGGCGCTGTTCTGGCGTTCCAACCGGACCGTCGCCTCGGTCTCGGGCAATCTGTCCGGCATGAAGTCGCTGTTCGAAGCATCAGGGCTTGGCGAGATGCTGCCAACCGGTGCGCGCTGGATCGTGGGTTCGATCGGGTTCGAGTTCGACAACGCGCTGGACGCGCTGGCGAGCGCCGATGGTCCGGTGGCGCAAGTACTCGCCGACCCGGAGCTGCGCGGCAAGCTCGACTATGCCGGCGTCGTCACGTCTAGTCTCAGCGAGCTGTTCGGCACCAGGCTATCGGGCGAACTCGGCCTGACCGCTGGTTTCTCCTCGCTGGACGGCGACTGACGATGCGCTCGCCACTGATAGACCGCCGCCATTTTCTCAAGGCAGCCGGCGCGACCTTCTTTGCCGGCCTCTCCGCGCCGGCCCGCGCGTCGACCCTCGACACCGATGCTGTGTTCGCCACGGCCTTCCAGAAACGCGACGGCAGCTTCGGCGCGGCGATCCTCTCGGAAGCCGGCAAAATACTGCATCAGGTCGCCCTCCCCGACCGCGGACATGACGTCGCCTTCGATCCGGTATTGCGGCAGTCCGTGGTGTTTGCCCGCCAGCCCGGCACCTTCGCGGTGGTGTTCGACCATTCCGGGCGGCGCGCGCCTGTGACCATCGCCAGCGTGCCCGACAGGCATTTCTTCGGCCATGGCGTATTTTCACCCGACGGCGCGCTGCTTTACGCCACCGAAAACGACTTCGACAACGCAGCCGGCATGGTCGGCATCTATGACGCCCGCGACAATTTCCGGCGTCTCGGCGAATTTCCGACCCATGGCGTCGGCCCGCACGAACTCCTGCTTCTCGGCGACGGCACAACGCTCGCCATCGCCAATGGCGGGATTGAAACCCATCCGGATTTCGGCCGGGCCAAGCTCAATCTCTCGACCATGAAGCCGTCGCTGGTCTTTGTCGACCGGATCTCGGGCGATCTGCTCGAAAGCCACGAATTGCCGGCCGCGCTGCACAGGCTTTCCATCCGCCACATGGACATCGACGCCGCCGGCACGGTGTGGTTCGGCTGCCAGCACGAGGGGCCGGCGACCGAAACGCCGCTGCTGGTCGGCCGCGCCGCACTCGGCCGGGACCTGCAACTGATCGACATGCCCGACGATGTCCTTGGCGGCTTCCGCAACTATATCGGCTCGGTCGCGGCCAATCGCGATGCGGGCACTGTCGCGGTGTCCTCGCCGCAGGGCAATTGCTTCGCCGTTTTCGATGCCGCAAGCGGCCGCGTGGTCGCCAGCCACGACCTCCGGGAAGTCTGCGGCCTTGCGCCCGATCACGCCGCCTTTCGCGCCACCACCGGCACCGGCGAAATCGCCGATCCGAAAGGCAGCCTCACCCACAATCCGGATTTCGTCTGGGACAACCACCTGCTGCGTATAGGCTGACCATCGCGCCGCATCGGCCGCTCCGTCTCTGGCCTCATCGTTCAGTCGGCTGGCGCTTGCCTGTCACGGACATTTGGTTCAAAAACGTCCGCTTGTCCGCAAGTGCTTCGCTTGCCACGAAGAGCGCGACGTCTCGGCATAAGCGTCGGCCGCGCGATTTGAAAGTTGGAAAAATGTCTGTTGCCGACGCCGGCGCGCAAGCTGCCGGAAGCCTTTGGCGCCGCGAGATCGGCGCAATGCTGGCATTGAGCTGGCCGATGATCCTCACCAACCTTGCCCAGACGGCAATGACGGCGACGGACGTCATGATTCTCGGCCATGTCAGCGCGACCACGCTGGCCGCAAGCGCGCTGGGCGCCAACCTTTACTTTGCGCCGCTGATCTTCGGTCTCGGGCTGATGCTTGCGACCGTTCCGATGATGGCGCGAGAGGTCGGACGCAACCGGCATTCGGTGCGCGACTTGCGCCGCACGGTGCGCCAGGGTCTCTGGGCCGCCGTGCTGATCACCATTCCGATCTGGGTTCTGCTGTGGAACGGCGAGACCATTCTGCTGGCGATGGGACAGGAGCCGGCGCTGGCGGCGGAAGCCGGCATCTATCTGCATGCGCTGCAATGGGGCCTGCTGCCGTTCTATTGCTACATCGTGCTGCGCTCCTTCATCGCCACGCTCGAGCGTCCCGGCTGGGCGACGGTGGTGGCTTTCGTGGCAGTCGGCTTCAACGCGCTCGCCAACTGGGCGCTGGTGTTCGGCAAGCTGGGCTTCCCGGAACTCGGCATTGTCGGCTCGGGCATCGCCACCAGCCTTTCCAGCCTGCTGATGTTTCTCGGCATGGCGCTGGTGGTGTCGCTTGACCGCCGCTTCCGCCGCTACCGCCTGTTTGGACGCTTCTGGCGCTCCGACTGGCCAAGGCTTGCCGAACTGATGCGGCTCGGCCTGCCGATCGCCGCCATGATGGCCTTCGAGGTGACCCTGTTCAACGCTGCCGCCTTCATGATGGGGCTGATCGACGCCGCCTCGCTTGCCGCCTATGCCATCGCCATCCAGATCTGCTCGATCAGCTTCATGGTGCCGCTCGGCGTCAACCAGGCAGCCACCGTGCGCGTCGGCATCGCCTATGGCGCCGGCGATCCGCACGGTATCAGCCGCGCGGGCTGGACGGCCTATGTGATCGGCGTCGGCTTCATGGCGCTGGCGGCGCTGGCGATGATTGCAGCGCCCCACACGCTCATCGGCATATTCATCGATGCTGGCGATTCCGCCAACGCCGAGGTCATCGGCATCGCGGTGACGTTCCTGGCCTTTGCGGCGCTGTTCCAGATCGTCGACGGCGCGCAGGCAGTGGGAGCCGGCATGCTGCGCGGACTGCACGATACCAATATGCCGATGCTGTTCGCGGCGATCGGCTATTGGGGCATAGGCCTGCCGCTCGGCGCGCTGCTTGCCTTCCATTTCGGCCTGCGCGGCAACGGCGTCTGGATCGGCCTGTCACTCGGCCTGGCGGTGGTGGCGATGCTGTTGTTCGTGCGCTGGCTGCGGCGTGACCGGCTGGGGCTGACGCGGTTTCACCCCGGCGCCGAAACGGCGGCGTTCGCTGCGGGGCACTAGGTCGTGAGTCCACGACCTAGATGTGAGCTTTCGGTGGGTTGTCCATCCGATCCGCGCCGGGAAAGCAATGGATTGCGTTCGGCTGGAGCCTCGTGCTTATCTAAGCTCTTGTTTTGACGCGTGATCTTGCCTGGAAATTCCGGACACGGATCAGGCTTTGAGAGCGGCAATAAAAAGGGACCCGGTGCATGCCTAGAACCGATATCGCCCGGCGCGTCTACAATCATGCCTGGAAGCTCGACCCGATCGTGCGCAGCCTGCTCGATACCGACTTCTACAAGCTTTTGATGCTGCAGATGATCTGGGGCATGTATCCCAAGGTCGACGCCACCTTCTCGCTCATCAATCGTACCACCTCGGTCAAGCTCGCCCATGAGATCGACGAACAGGAGTTGCGCGAACAACTCGACCATGCGCGCACGCTGCGCTTTACCAAGAAGGAAATGATCTGGCTGGGCGGCAACACCTTCTACGGCCACAAGCAGATTTTCGAGCCGGAGTTCCTCGCCTGGCTGCAGGATTTCCAGTTGCCGGAATACGAACTGACCAGCCGCGACGGCCAGTACCAGCTCGAATTCCACGGGCCCTGGATGTACACAACGCTGTGGGAAATCCCCGCGCTCGCCATCATCAACGAGTTGCGCTCGCGTTCGGCCATGCGGCCGTTCGGCCCGTTCGCGCTAGACGTGCTCTATGCGCGCGCCAAGGCCAAGCTCTGGGCCAAGACCGAGCGGCTGCGCAAGCTTCCCGACCTCAACATCTCCGATTTCGGCACGCGCCGCCGCCACAGCTTCCTTTGGCAGCGCTGGTGTGTGGAAGCATTGAAGGAAGGCATCGGCTCGGCCTTCACCGGCACCTCCAACGTGCTGCTGGCGATGGACACCGACCTCGAGGCCCTCGGCACCAATGCGCACGAACTACCCATGGTGCTGGCCGCGCTGACCGACAGCGAGGAGGAACTCAAGCGCTCGCCCTATCGGGTGTTGCAGGACTGGCAGCGCTATTATGGCGGCAACCTGCTGATCGTGTTGCCAGACGCTTTCGGCACCACCGCCTTCCTGCGCGACGCGCCCGACTGGGTGGCGAACTGGACCGGCTTTCGCCCCGACAGCGCTCCGCCGATCGAGGCGGGCGAGAAGATCATGGCATGGTGGCGGCAGAAGGGCGTGGACCCGAAAAAGAAGCTGCTCATCTTCTCCGACGGGCTGGAGGTCGACACCATCGAGAAGGCCCATCGGCACTTCCACGGCAAGGTGCGCATGGCCTTCGGCTGGGGAACCAACCTCACCAACGATTTCGAGGGCTGTGCGCCGCAGGAAACCGAGGGCCTCACCGCCATTTCGCTGGTCTGCAAGGTTACCAAGGTCAATGGCCGCAACGCGGTGAAGCTCTCCGACAACCCTGCCAAGGCAACCGGCGACAAGCGCGAGCTGGAGCGCTATTTGCGCGTTTTCGGCGCGAAGGACCGCGTCGAACATCTGGTAAAGGTGTGAGCTAGGAACCAGGACACCGGCTGAGCTTTCAAACCGTCAAGCAGACAGGCGAGACTTTGGCGCTCCAATTATCAAGTTCAAAGTTACCCGTCCCGGTCGCAGCTTTATTTGCCGCTTTCTCGCTTCTGTCGGTAGGCCCCGCGTTCGCGCACGCCTCGGAACGCGGGCATGTGCTGCTCTTGCCGACCGGCTACTACATAGTCGGCGGCGCGCTGGCCGTCGCTGCGAGTTTCCTCGTCCTTGCTGTCCTTCCGCCGAAATGGCTCGAGCGGCTCTCGGCACAGCGGCTGGCGCTTTGGCCCATTGGCGATGGTCGCATCGTCACCAGCCTGCTTGTCTTCTCTTTCTTCGCATTGCTTGTCGCCGCCGGCTTCCTCGGCAGCCGCGATCCCTTGTCCAACCCGCTGCCGCTCACCGTCTGGACGCTGCTCTGGGTCGGGCTGACCCTCGCCCACGGCCTGTTCGGCAATCTCTGGGCCTGGATCAATCCATGGTACGGACCGTGGCGCATGCTTGCCGCCTTGTTTCCGGCATTGCATCGTCGAACCATGCCGGAATGGCTGGGCTACTGGCCCGCCTTCTTGCTGTTCTTCGCCTTCGCATGGTTCGAGCTGATCGACCCCGCACCCGACGATCCGGCGCGGCTTGCCTGGGCGGCCGGCCTCTACTGGCTTGTCAGCTTCGCGATGTCTGTCGTCTTCGGCCATGGCGATTGGAGCCGGCGCGGCGAATTCCTCTCGGTCTTCTTCTTCATGGTCTCGCGCTTCGCGGTGCTGGAGGCAACGCTCGCCAAAGGCCGTCGTCGGCTTTCACTGTGCTGGCCGGGGGCTAAGCTATGGTCCGCCAAGCCGCTGCCGCGAAGCGGCATGGCTTTCCTGCTCCTGACGCTCAGTTCAGTCTCGTTCGACGGCCTGTCAAAGACCTTCTTCTGGCTCGGCTTGAACGGCGTCAACCCGCTGGAGTTTCCCGGACGCTCGGCCGTCATCGGCGCCAACACCATCGGCCTTGCACTGATGCTTGCCGCCCTTGCCGGCATCTATCTCGCCGCGATCGCGCTTGGCGAGGGCCTCGCCAAAAGCCGAACTGCCTTCGCGCAATCGGCCGGCCTGCTGGTCTGGTCGATCGTGCCGATCGCGCTCGCCTATCATTTCTCACATTATCTGGCAGCGTTTCTGGTCGATGGCCAATATGCGATGGTCGCGCTTTCCGATCCGTTCGCGCGCGGTTGGGACCTGCTCGGCACGGCTGGATATCACGTCAGCGCCGGCGTGGTCGCCGGCCACGATTCCGCCCAGGCTCTGTGGAACGCACAAGCTGCGGCGATCGTCGGAGGGCATGTGCTGGCGGTACTCGTCGCGCATGGGCTGGCGTTTCGCCTGCACCCGACCGCCTCGCGGGCGACGCTCAGCCAGTTGCCGCTGACCGTTCTGATGATCTTCTACACCGTGTTCGGCCTGTGGCTGCTGTCGACGCCGACCGCTGGTTAGACCCGGTATTTGCGCGAGGCAGGCGCTATTGCCATGTCCGGGCTTTGATGGTTTAGCTTGTGGAAATGCTATCGGCCGTTCAAAAAAGCGGGCGCGGCGACCGGGTTCAAAAGCCGGTCGGCACCTGAGAAACGAGGGGAGCAGGCATGACTGACACCAGCAGATTTTCCGCCCGGCGGGGCTTGCGGATCGATCGTCGTACCGCCTTGAAGGGCCTCGCCGCATCGGCCGGTCTCGCGGCTGCCCCAGGCTTCGTGCGCTATTCCCAGGCGCAAAGTTCCGCACCGATCAGAATAGGTTTTCAGTCGCATCGCACCGGCATCGGCGCCGCCTATGGGCGCTGGTACGAGAAGACCACGAACGCCGCCGTCAAGCAGATCAACGATGCCGGCGGCATCAATGGCCGCCCGATCGAGATCGTCATCGAGGACGACGGCACCGATGCCAAGCGCGGTGCCGAGGTGGTTGCCAAATTCGCCAGCCAGCACAAGACCGATATCGTCTATGGCACGCTGTTTTCGCACGTGGTCACCGGCTCGGCCCCCACGGCCGGCGAGTTGAAGATACCTTATTACGTCGTCAGTGAAGGCTATCACGTCGCCTCCGGCAAGCTCAATCGCTACTGTCTGCAGCCCGGCATCACCGACGTGCGCAGCCAGGTGACTTCGGTCGCGCCGTGGATTGCCGCCAATGCCGGCAAGAAGGTCACCATGATCTTTCCCGACTATGCATTCGGCTACGACCACCGCGACTACCTGCCGCCGGCGCTGAAGGCGCAGGGCGCCGAAGTGATCGCGCAGATCGCCATTCCGCCGACGGAAAGCTCGTTCACCCGCTATTTCCCGCAAATTCCTGCTGAAACCGAGGTGATCTATCATGTCATGGTCGGGCCGGCGGTGCTGACCTTCGTCAAGGAGCTCGGCGAGTTCTACGGCTCGAACCGGCCGCAGCTTTTCGGCTTCATCGATTCGCTCGAAGCCGTCGACATCAACAGTCCGGGGCTCGAATTCCTCGACGGCAGCCACTTTTGGGAAGGCTCGCCGCGCTATGCGCAGCCGAACGATTCGGAAGCGCAGAAGGCCTATCGCGCCGCCGTCGGCATCGATGACAATGGCGCGGCCGTCGGCGACCCCAAGGACGTCTCGACCGCCGCCCATATGTTCGGCTGCTGGGAAACCCTCTACGTCATCAAGAAGGCGATGGAAGATAGCGGCTACAAGGGCCCCGAGGACCGCGCCAAGCTCATCGAGGCGACCGAGGCGCTGACCGAGTTCAAGGAAGGCAACGAGCACCCGCAGGGCGACAAGAAGTTCAACGGCAAGATCCACCAGTGCTTCGGCCACCAGAACATTTCGAAGCTGGAAGGCGGCCGGCTGAACGTGGTTCACCGCACTTCCATCGAAGACGGCATGTACGAGCCGGAGGCGGACTATACGACGCAGCCACTGTAGGCCACGATCCCGAAAGCCGAACTGGTTTCGGAAAGATCGTGCTTCATTAAGCGGATAGAGTAAGCGGACGTCAAACGAAACGCCCTCTAGCTCTGGTTCACTTGTCGGCACGGTAATGAAGTCGTATATACGACTTCATTACACACTGGGGAGAGCGTCCATGGCCAAGGAAGCCGTTTTCACCATGAAGCTGGAGCCGGAGCTCCGCGACGCTTTCATGGCTGCAGCCGAGGCTGCAGATCGACCGGCCTCCCAAATTGTCCGCGAAATGATGCGCGATTTTGTCAGATCGCGAGAGGAAGAAGAGCGCAGCTATCTCGACTTCCTGCAACGCAAGGTTGAAATTTCGCGCAAGCAGTTCGAAGCCGGCATGAGTTTTTCTCAGGAGGAAATCGAAACGGAAGTCGCGGCCAGGCGAAAAAAGCTGCTTGCTCGGGCTAAAGAGGCTTAGCCGTGAGGGTTAGGTGGTCCGTCGCCGCCAAACTGAACCTTGCCAAGATTATTGAGTTCATAGCCGTTGAGAATCCTTACGCCGCCGCGCGGATGGATGAGCTTTTGTATAATGCCACCGCCAGACTGGCAGATTTTCCGAATTCCGGAAGGCCCGGCCTGCTTCCGGGTACACGCGAATTGCTTCCGCACAGAAACTATCGGATCGTCTATGATCTTGATGCAGGAACGATCCGTATTCTTGCGGTAGTGCATACATCGCGCCAGTGGCCACCGCCCGCAGAAAACGGTAACGCCTGAATGGCTTTCGCACCGCATCTCCTGCTTGCCACGCTCGAAGGTCTCGTCACCAGCGCCGTGCTGGCGTTGATGGCGCTCGGCCTGTCGCTGGTGTTCGGGGTCATGCGCGTGGTCAACGTCGCCCATGGCGAATTCTACATGCTAGGGGCCGTGCTTGCCTGGTGGATCGCCTCGCTGGTCAGCGGCCATCCGGCGCTCGGCTTCCTGGCGGCGCTGATCGTCAGCCCGCTCATCGTCGGCGCGGTCGCGCTCGCCGCCGACCGCCTGGTGCTGCGCCGGCTGAACTACGATCCCGAAGCGACCATCGTCGCCACGATCGGCCTGCTCTACATCATCCAGCAGCTTGCCCTCACCTTCTACGGGCCGCAGGCGCGCCCCGTCGATGCGCCCTTCAGCTATCGCATCCTGTTCCCGTGGTTCGGCTATTCCGGCTACAAGCTGTCGATCATCGCCGTTTCGATCTTGTTGCTGCTGGCGACCTGGTTCGTGCTCAGCCGCACGCGGATGGGGCTCGTCATGCGCGCCACGCAATATGACCGCGAAACCGCCCAGGCTTTCGGCATTCCGGTGGGGCGCGTCTATGCCGGCGTCTTCGCGCTCGGCGCCATGCTGGCGGCCATCGCCGCCGTGCTGATCGTTCCGATCACCCAGGCGCATTATCTCATGGGCCTCGATCCGCTGCTTTTGTCCTTCATCGTCGTCATCATCGGCGGGCTTGGTTCGCTACGCGGGACTGTGGTCGCCGCCCTGCTGATCGGCGTGTCCGATGGCGTCATCTCGGCCTTCTTCTCGCCAACGCTCGCCAAGATCATCGCGACGCTTGCGGTTGCAATGGTGCTGGTGTTTCGGCCGCAGGGCCTGTTCGGGTCCGCCGTCAGATGAGGACATCCGCCCTCTCCGCCAAGGTGCTGGCGCTGCATGCGGCGGTGGTCGTCATTCTGTTCGCGCTGAATTTCGTGCTGCCCGCATACCATCACAGCGTGCTTGCCCGCGTCATGCTGCTTGCCGTGTTTGCCATGGGCTACAATATCCTGTTCGGCTATGCCGGCCTGCTCAGCCTGGGCCACGCAATGTTCTTCTCGGCGGGACTCTACGGCGCCGGCCTCACCGCCTACCATCTCGGCTGGAGCATGCCCGCCGGCTTCGCGGCCGGCATCGCCTGCGGCGCGCTGCTTGCGCTCGTCATCGGGGTGCTTGCGCTGCGCACCACCGGCGTCGCCTTCATGATCGTCACCATGATGTTCGCGCAGGTGTTCTATCTCCTCACCTTCTATTTCGCCGAATGGACCCGCGGCGACGGCGGCATCGTGCTCGGCCGTGAAACACGCCGCATCGTCGTGGGCGATGTCCATCTCGACATGACCGAGCCGACGACGCGCTACATGCTGGCGCTGGCGGTGTTCTCGATCGTGCTTTTCATCACGCTCATTGCCGTGCGCTCCGCCTTCGGCCGCGTGCTGGTGGCGATCCGCGAAAACGAGGAACGCACCAGGATGCTGGGCTTCGACACTTTCGCCAACAAGCTGGCGGCGGTTGTCCTGTCGGGCACCATCTGCGCGACGGCGGGAGCAGCCTATGCGCTGCTGTTCGGCTATATCGGCTCGACCTTTGCCGGCGTGCAATATTCGATCCTGCCGCTGCTGTGGGTGCTGCTCGGCGGCGCAGCGACAACGCTCGGCCCCTTCGTCGGCACGCTGTTCATGTACTATGTCATCGACATCACCTCGAGCTATACGTCGGCCTATCTGCTGATCGTCGGCGCCGCCCTTATCCTGCTCGTGCTTTTCTTCCCGAAAGGCATTCTCGGCACCATCCGCGAGCGCTGGGTCAAGTGGCTGCCATGACGCCGCTGCTCACGACACACGGGCTGACAAAGACCTATGGCGGCCTGCATGCCGTCGAGCATGTCGATTTTTCGCTGAAGTCCGGCGAGATCCGCGCCATTATCGGACCGAACGGCGCCGGCAAGACCACCTTCGTCAGCCTCGTGTGCGGCCGCGTGCCGCCAACCTCGGGCACGATTATTTTCGACGGCGAAGACATCACGCAGATGCCGGCGCACCGGCGCGTCCGGCGCGGCATCGCCTACACGTTCCAGATCACCAGCGTGTTCGGCCATCTCAGCGCCTATGACAATGTCGCCCTGCCGGCGCAGCGCACATTGGAAGACGGCAGTTCCAGCGGCCGCCTCCACTCGGCGGTCATGAGCGCGCTGGAGCGCACCGGCCTTGCCGAGCGCGCCGACACACCCGCCGGCACGCTTTCCTACGGCCACCAGCGGTTGCTTGAAGTGGCCATGGGCCTCGCCCTCAAGCCGCGCCTGCTCATTCTTGACGAGCCGACGCAGGGGCTTTCCGACGGAGAGATCGCCAGCTTCATGGAACTGGTGCGCGAAATCGCCAGCGAGGCGACCGTGCTTTTGATCGAGCACAATATGGACGTGGTGATGGGGCTTGCCGGGCGCATCACGGTTATGAATGCCGGCCGCATTCTCGCCGAGGGCACGCCAAAAGAGATTTCCGCCAACGACGCGGTCCAGCGCGCCTATCTCGGGACGGAAAACCATGGCTGATGCGCTGACCATCACCGGTCTCGACTGCTTCTATGGCGAAGTCCAGGTGCTGCACGGCCTGGACCTTGCGCTGAAGCGGGGTGAGGTTCTCTGCCTGCTCGGCCGCAACGGCGCCGGCAAGACGACGACGCTGAAGGCGATCATGGGTCTTGTGCGCGCCCGTGCCGGCTCGATTAAGCTCGGCGACAAGGAACTGACCGCGCTTGCGGCTCACGAGGTGCCGAGGGCCGGCATCGCGTATGTCCCGCAGGGGCGGCGGCTGTTTGCCGAAATGACGGTCGCCGAAAACATCGAGATCGGCCTGATGACCTGCAACAAGGGCCGCGCGACGCGCGAGAACGTTCTGGAACTGTTTCCGATCCTGCGCGAGCGGCTCGGTCAGCGCTCCGGCACGCTTTCCGGCGGCGAGCAGCAGATGCTTGCCATGGCCCGCGCGCTCTGCCTCGAACCGGACGTGCTGCTGCTCGACGAGCCGACCGAAGGGTTGATGCCGTCGATGATCGCCCGAATCCGCGAAACGGTCGCCAGGCTACGCGAAAGCGGCGTCTCCACCATACTGGTCGAGCAGCGCGTCGATGCGGTTCTGTCGCTTGCCGACCGCGTCTCTTTCATCGAGAACGGCCGCAACCGCGAAACTCTCGAAGTCGAGCGTCTGCGCGAAGATCCCTCGCTGATCAAGCGCTATGTCGGCGTTGGCTGAGCAGGGCTCAGCCCTAGAAGAACACCAAGCTGGTCAGCAGGAACGTCGGCAACAGCACGATGCCCGACCACGCCATGTAGCCGAAGAAGCTTGGCATGTTGACGCCCTGGTTCTTGGCGATCGCGTAGACCATGAAGTTGGGCGCGTTGCCGATATAGGTCAGCGCGCCCATGAAGACCGCGCCGGCAGAGATCGCCACCAGCGTCGAGGCGAGCGTGGTCATTAGGTGCTGCGCATTTCCCCCGGCGAGCTCGAAGAAGACGAGATAGGTCGGCGCATTGTCGAGGAACCCCGAAAGCACGCCGGTCAGCCAGAAATAGGCGAGATCGTTCGGCTCGCCGGAAGGCAGCGTCACCATCGCCACCAGCGGCGCGAAGGCGCCGTCCATCCCTGCCTTCAAAATGGCAACCACGGGCACGATGCAGATGAAGATGCCGACGAAAAGCTTGGCAACCTCGCGGATCGGCTCCCATGCGAAGCCGTTGGCGGCGCGATATTCCTTGCGCGTAATGACGAGCGAGGTCAGCGCGAGCAAAACGATGATCGCGTCACGAACCAGGTTCTGCAATTCGACCTCCACGCCCTGCACTGAAAGGGCTATGCCGGGCTTCCAGGCGGCGGACAGAAGGATTGCGGCGATAACGCCGGCAAGCAGCGG
The DNA here is from genome assembly GCF_047739745.1 of Borborobacter xinjiangensis. Classification (NCBI taxonomy): domain Bacteria; kingdom Pseudomonadati; phylum Pseudomonadota; class Alphaproteobacteria; order Hyphomicrobiales; family Phyllobacteriaceae; genus Borborobacter; species Borborobacter xinjiangensis. The sequence goes on from NZ_JBLLVA010000004.1 coordinate 48,358, forward strand.
CATGTTGGCAAGCCCGCGAATCCGCACCTTCGAATCCGGCGTCGGGTCCTTGATCTTCGGCATGCCTTCTTCGCGCAGGTGCAGCACCACATCCAGAACGATGAACACCGCCAGCACGATGCCGCCGACCAGCAGCGTCTCCTTGAAGATGTGCGTCGTCGTCCAGAAGAAATCGACGCCGCGCAGAAAGCCGACGAACAACGGCGGGTCGCCGAGCGGCGTCAGCGAGCCGCCGATGTTGGAAACGAGGAAGATGAAAAAGACGATAACATGGGCGTTGAACGGCCGATTGTCATTGGCGCGGATAATCGGCCGGATCATGATCATCGAAGCGCCTGTGGTTCCCACCACCGAAGCCATCAGCGCGCCGATGACCAGAAGTGTCGTGTTGACCATCGGCGTGCCATGGATGTTGCCGGCCACCAGAATGCCGCCTGCGATGGTGAACAGCGCAAACAGAAGGATGATAAACGACATATATTCGAGCAACAGCGCGTGAAGCACCGCCTCGCTGGCGGCAGGTAGGCCATAGAAAAACGCCATCGGCACCACCGCCAACGCCGACCAGGCAGCGGTGATCTTGCCGTAATGATGCTCCCACAGATGCGGATAGACGAGCGGGCCGGTCGCGATCGACAGGAGCAGGCCGACAAAGGGAAGCGCCCACCACAGCGACATGCTGGCGCCCGGCAGCCCATGTTCTTCGGCCGCCATGGCAAATCCAGTCGCGCCAAGCAACATGACGGCAGCAAGACCCGCCGCCATGACCTTCGATGGCCGCATAAGATTATCCTTCCTTGAAATCGCTACGTCTTCGTCGATGAAATTCACGACCTAGGCCAGCTTGACGCCCGCCTCTTTCATTTTTCCCAGCATTACCTCGAGCGAGCCGCCGAGATCGATGGCGCGGCAGGCATCGAGCCGCACGCTGACGTCGAAGCCATGGCCGATCGCATCGAGCGCCGAAAAGGCCACGCAGAAATCGGTCGCCAGACCGGCAAGCGTGATTTTATCAATGCCGCGCTCGCGCAGATAGCCGGCAAGGCCGGTCGGCGTGGTGCGGTCATTCTCGAAAAACGCCGAATAGCTGTCGATCTGGCGGTTATAGCCCTTGCGCAGCACCAGTTCGGCCTTGGCCCATTTCAGCGCCGGATGGAAAGCGGCGCCACCCGACCCCTGGATGCAATGGTCGGGCCAAAGCGTTTGCTCGCCATAGGGCATGGTCGTCGTCTCGAAAGGCTGACGGCCCGGATGGTTCGAGGCGAAGCTCGAATGGTTGGCCGGGTGCCAGTCCTGCGTCAGCACCACGTGCTCGAAGCCGGCGATCATCTCGTTGATCAGCGGCACGATATCGCCGCCGCCGGCAACCGCCAGGCTGCCTCCCGGACAGAAATCGTTCTGCACATCGACAACGATCAGCGCCTCGCCCGCCATGTAACCTTCGCCTTCTTCCCCGGAAAATCGGAAAGTCGTCCAGAAGGCCACTTGCGTCAACCGCCAATCGGCAAAAAGCGACCCATGGTGACCCTTGCGCGACATGAAACCACGCCTTGAAATCCCGCCTGGTGGCGTTATCATTTGTATACGAACGAATTTGACCGTCCGCTGAATTGCGCGCATGCGTCCATCCGGGCGTGGAAGAACGCAAAATCCGCCGAACCCGGGCAGCTTGGCGTCGACATTCGTCGGAACCGGGAGGCAGTGCGTGATCCGTTACGCGAAACCCACCAATGTCGAGGCGGCGCTGGCGCTGCTCGCCGAAGGGCCGTGGCGGATACTTGCAGGCGGCACCGATTTCTATCCGGCGCTCGGCAACCGCCCGCTCAGCGAGAATGTGCTGGACATCAACGGTCTTGCCGAACTTCGCGGCATCTCCGAAACGGCGACGCATATCGTCATCGGCGCGCGCACCACCTGGACCGATGTCATCCGCCATGATCTGCCCGCTGCTTTCGACGGGCTGAAGCTTGCCGCGCGCGAGGTCGGATCGATCCAGATCCAGAACATGGCGTCGGTCGCCGGCAATCTGTGCAACGCCTCGCCGGCGGCGGACGGCGTGCCGCCGCTTCTGACGCTGGATGCCGAGGTGGAAATCCGATCCGCCGGCGCGACCCGTTTCATGCCGCTCGGCTGCTTCATTCTCGGCAATCGCCGCACCGCTCTTCTGCCCAGTGAACTGATGACCGCGCTCCACATTCCGAAGGCATCGGCGGCCGGTTCGTCGTCATTCTGCAAACTCGGCGCACGCCGCTATCTGGTCATCTCCATTGCCATGGCCGCGGCGCGCATCGTGGTCACGAACCGCAGCGTCGAACATGCGACGGTCGCGGTCGGCTCCTGCTCGGCGGTTGCGAGGCGGCTCGCCGGCATCGAAGCCGCTCTGCGCGGGGTGCCGGTTACGGAGCTTGCCGAAGCGGTCGCTGGCGCGCCGATCGATGAGCTTGCACCGATCGACGATGTGCGAGCCAGCGCCGACTACAGGCGCGAGGCGGCCCGCGAGATCGTCACGCGCGCCGTGCTGGCCGCCGCCGATCCCACCGCCAACGTTCCGGTGGCGGCATGAGCGGCGCGCGCATGGAGATCGCCTTCACCGTCAATGGCGATGCCGTCTCCGTCGAGGCCGCGCCGGTCCAGCGCCTGTCTTCGGTGCTGCGCGACGAATTGCGGCTGACCGGCACCAAGGTCGGCTGCGATGCCGGCGATTGCGGCGCCTGCACCGTGCTTCTCGACGATCAGCCGGTCTGCGCCTGCCTTGTCCCCGCAGCTTCCGTCGCCGGATTGCAGGTGCGCACCGTCGAGGGCCTCGCTAACGGCAGCCTGTCGGCCCTGCAGGTCTCCTTCCTGCGCCATGGTGCGGCCCAATGCGGCATCTGCACGCCGGGCATGCTGATGGCTGCGACCGCCCTTCTGGAGCGCAATCCGCATCCGGTCGAGGAGGAGGTGAAGGACGCGCTCGGCGGCGTTCTCTGCCGCTGCACCGGCTACCGCAAGATCATCAGCGCGGTGATGGATGCGTCGAATCTCTCCCCGGCGGCGCGCCAGCAGGCGCAACTCGACGACGTCGATTTTCGCCTCCCTCCCGCCGGCCAGGCAGTCGGTGCTTCGCCGGTCCGGCTCGACGGGGTTGCCAAGGTCAATGGCACGGAAAAATTCGGCGCCGACAGCTTTCCGGCCGACGCGCTTGCCGTGGCGGTCATCCGTTCGCCGCATCATCACGCGCGCTTCGCCTTCGGTGATCTCGAAGCGTACCAGGCCGAACATCCCGGCATCGTCGCCATCTTCACCGCCGCCGATATCCCTGGCGAAAATACCTTCGGTGTCATCCCGCCCTTCGCCGATCAGCCGGCGCTGGCCGAAGGTAGCGCGCGTTTCCGTGGCGAGGCGGTGGCGCTCGTTGCCGGAGAGCCTGACGCCATCGGGGCCCTCGACCTCTCCTCCTTCCCCATCATCTGGACCGAGCTGTCGCCCCTGCTCGACACCAACGAGGCACAGGCCGGCGATGCCGCGCTGCTCCACGCCGCACGCGCCGGCAATGTGCTCACCCAGGGCTTCGTCGAGCGTGGCGATCCTGAAACCGCGCTGGCGGCGGCCGCGCACATTGTCTCGGGCGTGATCGAGACCTCCTATGTCGAGCACGCCTATATCGAGCCGGAAGCCGGTTTCGCCCATATGGACGGCGATACGCTGGTCGTCACCGCCTGCACGCAGGCGCCCTTTATGGACCGCGCCGACACGGCGCGCGTGCTCGGCCTTGCGCCCGAAAAGGTCCGTATCGTGCCGACCGCCGCCGGCGGCGGCTTCGGTTCCAAGCTCGACCTTTCGGTGCAGCCGCTGGTCGGGCTGGTGGCGCTGAAGACCAGCCGTCCGGCCGCGCTCTGCTATACGCGCGGCGAATCCATGATGTCGACCACCAAGCGCCACCCGGCCTTGATGCGGGCGACAATCGGAGCGGATGCCGAAGGCCGTGTTTGTGGCATGGTCTTTTCAGGCGATTTCAACACCGGCGCCTATGCGAGCTGGGGACCGACGGTGGCGAACCGCGTCCCGGTTCACGCTTCCGGCCCCTATGTGACCCCCAACTATCGGGCGCTTGGGCGCGCAATTCACACCAATGGACCGATCTCCGGGGCATTTCGTGGCTTCGGCGTGCCGCAGGCGACCATCTGCCAGGAAACGCTGTACGACGCGCTTGCCGAACAAGCCGGTCTCGACCGGCTGGAATTTCGCTTGAGAAACGCGCTTCGCAACGGCTCCGAAACGGTCACCGGCCAACTGCTCGCCGAAGGCGTCGGCATCGCCGATTGCCTGGAGGCGCTGAACCCGCACTGGCAACGCGCGCTGGCCGATGCCGAGCAGTTCAACGCCACAAATCGTGAAACGAAGCGCGGCGTCGGCGTCGCCTCCTGCTGGTATGGCTGCGGCAATACCTCGCTGCCCAATCCCTCGACCATCAAGCTTGGCATTTCGCCCGACGGCCGCGTGGTGCTGCATCAGGGCGCGGTCGATATCGGCCAGGGCTCGAACACGGTCATTGCCCAGATCGCCGCAGATGCGCTCGGCGTGCCTCTGGCGCAGATAGTGCTGAAGGGAGCCGACACTGCCATCACGCCCGATGCCGGCAAGACCTCCGCCTCGCGCCAGACTTACGTGTCCGGCAAGGCAGCGGAAAAGGCGGCACGAAGCCTGCGCGACAAGATCCTGCGCTTCGCCAATGTTTCCGATCACGCAACGCTCGGCTTCGAAAATGCAGCGCTGCTCATCCGCGAGGGCGAGGCCACCCGCCGCATCGATCTTGCCGATCTTGTCCCCGATGCCGACGGCCTCGTTTTCAGGGCCGAGGCAACTTATGACCCGCCCACCACGCCGCTGAACGAAAAAGGCCAGGGCACGCCCTATGCCGTCTTCGGCTATGGCGCGCAGATCGCCGAACTGGAGGTCGATCTCAAGCTCGGAACCGTCAGGCTGGTCAAGTTCACCGCCGCGCATGATGTCGGCCGCGCCATCAATCCGCTGCTGGCGCAAGGCCAGATCGAGGGCGGCATCGCGCAAGGCATCGGCATGGCGCTGATGGAGGAATATGTTCCCGGCCGCACCGAGAATTTGCATGACTATCTCATTCCCACGATCGGCGACATACCGCCGATCGAAACCATCCTGGTAGAAGTTCCGGACCCGGAAGGACCCTTTGGCGCCAAGGGGTTGGGCGAACATGTGCTGATCCCGACCGCCCCCGCCATCCTCAACGCAATCCGCCACGCCACCGGCGTTCTGGTCACCAGGCTCCCTGCCACGCCATCACGCATCCGTGCTGCGATGAAAGAGGCGGGACGATGATGAGGGCGCAACGTTGCGGAAGGATCTCTTCTCCCCGTTTACGGGGAGAAGATGCCGGCAGGCAGATGAGGGGCGCCGCCAATCCGCGAAGCATCATGCTGCCCCTCATCCGACCCTTCGGGCCACCTTCTCCCCGCGAACGGGGAGAAGGAAAGGAAGTGACGCCATGAGCGAGCTTTCCGAACGCTTCGAAACGCACGATCCCGGCGCCAAGCAGGTTGGCGAGAAAATCCGCTGCGATGCCTGCCCGGTCATGTGTTACATCGCCGAAGGCCGCAGCGGTGCCTGCGACCGCTACGGCAATGTCGGCGGCCGGATCGTGCGGCTCGACCCGCTGGCCATTCTGGAACACCAGAACGATGCGGGCACCGCCGCCGTGCCGTTTACCGCGGCAGGTGAGGAGTGGAGCGGCGAACTGGTCAATACCAACCGCCGTTTCGTCTCGGCAATCGGCGCCGGCACCACCTATCCCGACTACAAGCCGGCGCCGTTTATCGTTTCACAGGAGGTCGAGGGCGTCGATCTCGTCACCGTGGTAACGGAGGCGATATTCTCCTACTGCGGCGCCAAGGTGAAGATCGACACCGACCGGTTTCTCGGCCCGGAAACAGCCACCGTGCGCGCGGAGGGCGAGGCGATCGGGCACGTCACCACCGGCGAATATGGCTCACAGATGCTGTCGCTCGGCGGCGTCAATCACCTCACCGGCGGCTCGAAAGCCGAAGGCCGCGTCACCTGCGCCACGCTGCTTGCGCTCTGCAACAAGAAGCCTGTGGAGCTGACGATCGACGGCGGCTCCACAGTCCTCGTCCAGGCCGGACAGCCCCCGGTGATCGACGGCCAGCCCGAGCACCGCATGCGCGTCGGCTGCGGTTCGGCGGCCATCGGCATGTTCGCCACGCAATGGCGCGGGCTGGTCGACGAGGTCGTGGTGGTCGACGACCACATCACCGGCGTCGTTTCCGAGCATCAGGCCGGCAAGGTGCTGGGCTGGCAGGAAACCGGCATCAAGATCCTCGGCCATCGCTCGACGCCGGGGCGCTATTTCAAGGTCTCGGAGCCCGGTCTCGGCTGGGGCGGCACGACCATTTCCGATCCGCTGTCGATCCTTGGCGAGTGGAACCCGAAGAAGGGCGCGCGTCCTGGGCTTTCGCTGCTGATGGTCTCCACCACCGGCGAGCAGTTCGCCTATTTCGAGCTCGACGAAGCGCTGAAGCCGGTCGCCAGGCCGTTCCCGGAGCGGCTGAGGAAATCGGTCGTCCTCATCGAGCAGAATTGCGAGCCGGCGCTGTGCACCGTGCTGTTCGTCGGCGGCGCCGGCGGTTCCTTGCGCGCCGGTGTGGTCGAGAACCCGGTCAATCTCACCCGGGCCGTTCACGGTCTTAGAACCTATGTCACTGTCGGCGGTGCGCCCGTTTATGTCTGGCCGGGTGGTGGCATCACGCTGATGGTCGATGTCACACGGGTGCCCGATAACGCCTTCGGCTATGTGCCGACGCCGGCACTTGTGGCGCCGCTGGAATTCACGCTGCGCCGCGACGACTATCTCAGGCTTGGCGGCTATGCCGAAGAGATACGCACCGTCGAGGACGTGGAGGCCGCAGGCGGCGTCTATTTCAACGCGCGCGAACGGCGCCTGGCGCGGGCCGACAACCCCTGGCCACCGTTGCGCGGTCTGCACCTTTCGGCACCGGAGGCCGGGAGCAAATGAGCGGACCTCAGGTGGCATGGCTGGCCGATGCGAGGAGGCTCCATCTCAATCACGGGCCGATCGACCTCATCGTCGAGGCGTTCGGCCACGAAGCTGAGCGTCGTGCCGCCTACGATCAGGCGATAGCCCGTTTCCAGACGGTGCTGCCTGAGCTGGTAGAAGAACTTTCTGAGCTGCGCCGTCCCGCAACCGCCACGCCGCGCGCCTTTCGCGGAACGATCGCGCAGCGCATGGAACGCGTCGTCTGCCGCCATGCGCCCGTTTTCATCACGCCCATGGCTACCGTCGCCGGCGCGGTGGCTGAAGAGATACTTGGCGCCATGTGCGCCGGGCGGCGGCTCGAAAAGGCCTATGTCAATGATGGCGGCGACATTGCGCTCTATCTGGGTGAAAGCCAGACTATCAGAGCGGCGATCGCCGGCACTTTCCATGGGCTTGCAGACCGGATCGTCATCCGCGCCGCCGACCCGGTGCGCGGCATCGCCACCAGCGGCTGGCGCGGGCGCAGCCATTCGCTCGGCATTGCCGATGCGGTCACGGTCCTGGCTAGAACCGCCGCCGAGGCGGATGCCGCCGCAACGCTGATCGCCAACGCGGTTGACCTGCCCGGTCATCCTTCCATCACCCGCGCCCCTGCCGCTTCGTTGCAGCCCGACAGCGACCTTGGCGACACGCCGGTCACCGTCGATGTCGGCCCGCTCACGGCGGCGGAGATCGCCACCGCGCTTGATCGCGGGCTTGGCGTCGCGGAAGAGCTTCGCCGGCGCGGTCTGATCGAGGCGGCCGCGCTGTTTCTGGGTGGCGAAATGCGATTGAGCGGGAGAGTTCTGTCGGAACAGCTTTCATCGGATGTTACCCCCCTCTGTCCTGCCGGACATCTCCCCCTCAAGGGGGGAGATTCTCCGTCATCTGCGACTTCGCCAAATCTCAACGACTCAAGAAATGCGCCGGAAATGAAGCTGCTGATCTCCCCCCCTTGAGGGGGAGATGTCCGGCAGGACAGAGGGGGGTGCAAAGGAACGTCAGCCCTTCCCGATTCGTATTTAACACGGCACAGACATTTCCAAGGAGTTGCCCCAATGCCTGACTTCCCCATCCGCAAGATCGCCGTGGTGACCGAGGAGATATTCCATGACGGCGGGCCAGCACCGGCCGCGCCGCGCCGGCGTGCGGCGGCGCTTGCGGTGGTGAAAAACCCCTTTGCCGGCCGCTACGCCGCCGATCTCGAAAGCGCGATGGAGGATTTGAAGCCGCTCGGCCTGATGCTCACCGACCGGCTGATCGCGGCCCTCGGCGGCGATATCAAGGCGATCGACGCCTACGGCAAGGGCGCCATTGTCGGCAGCGACGGCGAACTCGAACATGGCGCACTCTGGCATGTGCCGGGTGGTTATGCGATGCGTGAACGGCTGGGTGAAGCCAAGGCGATCGTGCCATCCGCCAAGAAGGTCGGCGGCTTCGGCACCCGGCTTGACGTGCCGCTCGGCCACATCAATGCCGCCTATGTGCGCAGCCATTTCGACGCCATGGAAGTTGGCCTTAGCGACGGGCCGCGCCCCGACGAGATCCTGTTCTGTCTCGCCATGGCCTGCGGCCCGCGCATCCACAACCGCATGGGCGGCCTGCGGGCCGAAGACATCAAAGCGTGGGATGGATTGCGGTGAGCGGCCAGGAAAACCTGAAGCTCGTCGAAACCGATGCGGATGAGGGCTATCACCTGCAGGATCAGGTGGGCTTCATCCTGCGCCGCGCGCAACAGCGCCATGTCGCGATCTTTTCCTCCTACATTTCCGACCTGACACCGCCGCAATTCGCCGCGCTCGCCAAGCTTCACGATATCGGCCAGGTCTCGCAGAACCAGCTCGGCGCGCTGATCGCCATGGATGCCGCCACCGTCAAAGGCGTCATCGACCGGCTCAAGGCGCGCGGCCTGGTGGAGCTTTCCCGCCACGAGGGCGACAAGCGCCGCCTGCTGGTCAGCCTGACCGAGGAAGGCAATCGCACGGTCGAGCGGCTGATCCCGCTTGCCGAGCGCATCACAGAGGAGACGCTTTCGCCGCTGTCGCCCAAGGAAATCGCCACCTTCCTGAAGCTGCTGACCAAGCTGGCATAGGCTGAGTGCGCGGCCGACTACCATGCGCAAATATGTAGGCCGCAGAGTGCCCCTCATCCCCTGCCGGACAGGCAGGGGATGAGGGGCAGTTTATCCGCTCCGCCTTGCCGCCGTCGCCACCTCATCCACCGCTCCGGCCTCGTCCAGCACCACGCCAAACAGCTCAGCCGCTTCCTCCCGGCTGTAATAACCGAGCCTCACATCGTTTAGCACCAGCGCCGGGTCGCGGCGGAACGGATCGCCATAGCCGCCGCCGCCCGGCGTGCCGACCGCGACGCGGTCGCCTGCCTTCAGCGGAATGTCCTGCTCCTTCGACAAATGCGGCGGCACATGCGCCTGCCCTCCCCGATGCACCGTCACCGTGTTGACCGCGCCATCCTTGCCGCCGCGCACGCCCTGCGGCCCGACCCTGCCGTGATCCATGACGAAGGAAGCGCGCGCCTCGCCCCTCAGCAGCTCCACCTCATAGGCAAGGCCGAAACCGCCGCGCCTTTCGCCTGCTCCGCCTGAACCTTCGCGCAACGCATAGTGCCGGTAAAGCACCGGATAGGCCTGTTCCATGATCTCCACTGGCGGAGATTTCGAGATACCGATGGTCGAGCAGCCGTTCGATAGCCCGTCAGAAAAGGCATTGCCGCCATAGCCGCCGCCGGAAATCTGGTACATGACATAGTCGCGGCCGCGCGCCGGGTCGTGTCCGCCGAGCGCGAAATTGCCGCTGGAGCCTGCCGGCGCCGCCGTCACCTTGTCCGGCAGCGCCTGCACCAGTGCCGCGAACACCGCCTCCGCAATGCGCTGGGAAACCTCGGCGGCACAGCCGGACACCGGCCGCGGATAGCGCGCATCGAGGAAGGTGCCCTCCGGCCGCCGGACCACCAACGGCTCGAAAGCGCCGGCGCTCATCGGCACATCGGGAAAGATATGGCGCATGGCGAGATAGACCGACGACAGCGTCGTCGCCAGCACGCTGTTCATCGGCCCTGCGCAAGGCGGGCTTGACCCGTAAAAGTCGAAGGTCAGACACTGGCCTTTCTTTTCCACCGTGAGCGCGATGGTCAAGGGCTTGTCCACCACGCCGTCGGAGTCGACAAAAGCCTTGGAGCGATAGACACCGTCGGGAATGGCGGCGATGTTCGCACGCATCTGTGCGGCCGCCCTTTCCCGCAGCTCACCTATTGCCGCAAGCACCGTTTCGTCCCCGTAACGGTCGAGAATGGCACAAAGCCGTTCCTCGCCGACATAGAGCGCCGCAGCCTGGGCGCGGATATCGCCGATCCGCTGGTCAGCCACACGGATGTTGGAGCAGATAATCGAGTAGATTTCCGGGTCGAGCCGTCTGCCTTTGAACAGCTTCACCGGCGGCAGTCGCAGTCCCTCCTGCTCGACCGCTGTGGCCGAGGCCGAGAAGCCGCCGGGCACGGAGCCGCCAATATCCGGCCAGTGGCCGGTGTTGGAAAGCCAGCAGAAAATCCTGCCTGCGCGCCAAACCGGCATGGCGAAGCGCACATCCATCAGATGCGTACCGCCGAGATAGGGATCGTTGACGATGTAGATATCGCCCTCTTGGGGCTTTTGGCAGCGGCCGTCGCGAATCATCTCTATGATGATGGCGGTCGAATGCTGCATGACGCCGACGAACACCGGCAGGCCCTGGCTGCCCTGCGCGATCAGCGAACCGTCCTTGGCCGAATAGATGCCGTCGGAGCGATCATTTGCCTCGGCGATCACCGGCGAGAAGGCGGCGCGGCTGAAGGTCAGATCCATCTCGTCGCAGGTCTGCTGCAGCGCCGCCTGGATGACCGAAAGCGTGATCGCGTCGAGGGACATGGTCAGGTTCTTCCGCAGATCATCAGGAAGGCGTCGAAAGATACCCCCTCACCCGGCCTCCGCTTCGCTCGGCCACCCTCTCCCCGTTGGGGAGAGGAGATCGTGAGACGTCGTCGCTCCAATCGCAGGGGAGTTGGCGCAGACGTCGCCAATTCTCCTCTCCCCAACGGGGAGAGGGTGGCCGAGCCCCCGGGTCTTGCCGGAGGCAAGCCCGAGGACGAGCTCCGCAGAGGCCGGGTGAGGGGGAATTTCATCATACCCCTACCTCGATGATTATATTCCCTTCGGCGTCCGAGCGCGCCCGGTCGCCCGGCTCCAGCACTGTCGTCGCGTCCATCTGCTCCAGGATCGCCGGTCCCTCGAATACCGCATCCAGCGGCATTCTCTCACGCGAATAGACAGGCGTGTCGTACCAGACACCGTCGAACCACACCGGCCTTGTCTCGCGCAGCGCCTCTTCGAGCGTCGCCACGCGGCCGGCGGGGTCGATCAGCCCCGACAGATCGACTTGCGGACGCATGCCGGTGACCGATGTGTTGAGATTGACCAGATTGGCGCGGATTTCCGGCAGCTCGACCTTGAAGCGGGCGAAATAGGCTTTCTCGAACAGTTCCTGCAGCATGGCGCGGCTGACCTCGGGCGAAGGCAGCGGCACATTGATGATGTGGGTCTGGCCGACGAACTGCATATCGGCTGAATGCGTCACCCTGATCGCCTCCGGTTGCACCGCCTCTTTGGCGATCAGCTCCTCGCCCTGCCGCCGATGCCGTTCCAGCACCTCCCGGATTTTCGTTTCGTCAAGCAGCGCCACCGGCTGGTTGATGGTGTTGACGAAATCGTGCCGCAGATCCGCCACAACACAGCCCAGCGCGTTGGTGATGCCGGGCCTCGCCGGCACCAGCACCCGGGGCAGGCCAAGTTCACGCGCAAGCGCGGCGGCATGCAGCGGCCCCGCGCCGCCAAAGGCGAACAGCACAAAATCGCGCGGGTCATTGCCGCGCGCCACCGAAACCATGCGGATCGCGCCCGCCATCTTCATATTGCCGAGCCGCAGCACGGCGCCCGCCGCCGCCACTCCGTCGAGCCCCGCCGCGCGCCCAATCTTTTCGGCGAAGATTTCCCGCACATGATCGACGCTCACCGGCGTGTCGACTGCAAGCAGCCTGCCCGGATCGAGCCGCCCGAGCACCAGATTGGCGTCGGTCAGCGTCGGCGCCGCGCCGCCGCGCCCATAGCAGATTGGCCCCGGATCGGCCCCGGCACTTTCCGGCCCGACCTGGATCAGCCCCGATGCGTCCACCCTGGCGATCGAGCCGCCACCGGCACCGACTGTGTGGACGGCGATCATCGGCACATGGATCGGCATCGCGTATTCGATCTCGATCTCGTTCGAGACCGCCGGCTCGGCATTGCGGACCAGCGCGACATCGGTCGAGGTGCCGCCCATGTCGTAGGTGACGAGATTGTCATAGCCGGCGCGCCGCCCGGTATAGGCTGCCGCAATCACCCCCGAAGCCGGGCCTGACATCACCGTCTTCGCCGATTCCCGCGTGACGTAGCGGGCCGAGATCATGCCGCCATTGCCGTTCATGATCAGGAAATCGCGGGCGTACCCCCGCCCCTGCAATTCGCTGCGCAACTTCTCGACATAGCGCTCCAGGATCGGTTGCACGGCCGCATTCACCGAAGCGGTCACCCCGCGCTCGAATTCGCGCGCCTCCGAAAGCAGCCGATGCCCGACAGTGATGTAGCCGTTCGGCCAAAGCTCAGCGGCGATCCCGGCGGCGCGCTCCTCATGCGCCGGATTGGCGTAGGAATGCAGGAAATGGATGACCAGCGCTTCGCAACCGGCCTCGATCAGCTTGCCGATCGCCGCGCGCAGCCCGTTCTCGTCCAACGGCGTGTGCACCACGCCGGAAGCCTCCATGCGCTCGGCGACTTCGAGCCTGAGATCGCGCGGAATGACCGGCACGAACACCCCGGTCATGCTATAGGCCTGCGGCCGCGTTCGCCTTCCAAGCTCGATCACGTCGCGAAAGCCTTGCGTGGTGATCATGCCGGTCTTCGCCAGCCGCCGCTCCAGCACCGCATTTGTGGTGGTGGTCGTGCCATGCACGATCAGGTCGATCTCGCCGACCGGAAAGCCCGTCTGGCCAAGTGCCGCGACCACGCCGAATGCCTGGTTGTCGGTGGTGGTCGGCGTCTTGGCGATATGCACCCGGCCGCCCTCTCGGCCATCGATCATCAAGAGGTCGGTGAAGGTACCGCCGACATCGATGCCTGCCACCACATTTCCGGCTTTTGCGGTAATATTCTCAGCCATGCTCGAAAACCGAAATGCCAGAACCGGGAACGACAATCCGTTTGGAAAGCTGTTTTATACCGTCACCTTGACCTGAATATTGTTTGCATACTAATTAAACATGCTGGCGAAAGTCTACCGTTTCCCGTCACTTGCGGCGGTGGCCCAGTTGAAAACACCGCCCCAGGCGCCTACTTCCACCTCATGACGAAAGGTTTGGATTCGATGACGAGCGCAGCAGCATTGACCCCTGCCGGCAACACGCCGCTCGCCTTTCCCATCCCCGCAAATGTCTATGCCGAGAAGGTCGTCTGGGTGAAGCACTACACCGACCGGCTGTTCGCCTTCCGCATCACGCGGCCGCAGACGCTGCGCTTCCGCTCGGGCGAGTTCGTCATGATCGGCCTGCCGAACGCCGAAAAACCGGTGTTTCGCGCCTATTCCATCGCCAGCCCCAATTGGGACGAGGAGCTCGAATTCTTCTCCATCAAGGTGCCTGACGGCCCGCTCACCTCGCACTTGCAGAAAATCCAGCCCGGCGACACGGTGCTGATGCGCCAGAAGGCGACCGGCACGCTGGTGCTCGACGCGCTGACGCCGGCCAAGCGCCTCATCATGATCTCGACCGGCACCGGCATCGCACCCTTCGCCAGCCTGCTGCGCGATCCCGACACCTATGAGAAATTCGAGGAAGTGATCCTCACCCACACCTGCCGCGACATCGCCGAGCTGACCTTCGGCAAGGAATTGGTCGGGGCTCTGGCCGACGATCCGCTGATCGGTGAGCTGACGCATGGCCGTGTGCGGCTCTACAACAGCACCACGCGCGAAACCTCCGAACGCATGGGCCGCATCACCGCGCTGATCGGCTCCGGCCAGTTCCAGTCCGATCTCGACATCGAAAAGCTCAGCCCCGAAACCGATCGGGTGATGATCTGCGGCTCCATGGCCATGCTGAAGGACGTGAAGGAACTGGTCGAGCATGCCGGTTTCGAAGAAGGCTCGCTCAGCCAGCCCGCCAGCTTCGTGGTCGAACGCGCCTTCGTGGGGTGAGGAGCGGTCGGCCGCAGGCCGATCAATCGACAACGATTTGTCGATTGAAGCGACGAACGTCCGGAGCCATGGCGTGGGGCAGGAGTGGTGCGCGTCAGCCAGCGCTGAAAGCCATAGCGTAGGGCACGTCGCTCGTCATCCTCGGGTTTGACTCCAGGATCCACCCCTCGCCCTCCAAGCGAACAGTTTCGGTGTCGATAGAACGCGGATGAAACGCCGCTTCACAGGCCGCCAAGCTGCTGTTTTCATTCCCCTTCGATCTCCCGGGCACAATTCCCTATCCACGCCCTTTCGTGCCTCCAGCATACTCCTCTCACCGTTCTCACGGGAACCGGGTCTAGAACCGGGATCAGGGAGGGCGGCGGTGGCCTCCCCCCATGGCGTGGTAACCATGGGCATGTGAGGGCCTGAGACAGGCTGGCGTGCTTCGGCCGGGCTCAAATGCTCACCCGAGGCATGCGGAGAAGCCGCGGCGTACTCCCCCATTGCTGATGGGGATCGGGGCGCTGTGACCGGCCGACCTATGGGACAAGCACCGGTGGGGCGCGAAGGTCGCGCCACATATTGCTTACTCGGAAGGCACGGCCCAGCGCCCCGCTTCCCGGCTCTTTGACAATGGCCAGACGCAATTGTGCGGGCGTGGCGATGACGAGGCACGCTTTACTCTCCCCCGGGCAGGGAGAGGTGACGACGCTTCAGCCGACCCGAAGAGGGTGCTATCGCACCGCACTGCATAGTTAGGGCATGGCAACCACCAGATGCGTCCTGACGAACACACGGCCGTCCTTGCTATCCGGCCTTCAAGGCCTGTAGAACAGACGACGATGGAAGCCGGCCGCGAAAGAGGCAGGAGCATGATCAGCGAAGCCCGACCGAAGGTTGCAACGCGCGAGCCCGAGGCCCCCAGACTGGCCACGCTGCCGATGCGGGCGGCGAATGAAACGATCGCCCACGGCCTTGCCCGCAATCCCGGCATGGCGCTCGACGCCGGCTTCCTGGAATCGCTGCGCAACGTCAACCGCAGCGCGCTTGAGCGCCGCGCCGCGACCGTGTCCAAGCGGCGTTCGATCAAGGCCGACAATCAGGCAGCCTGGCTGCTGCGGGCTATCGCCTGCATGGATCTGACGACGCTGAACAGCAACGACACCGACGAGCGTGTGCGCCGGCTGTGCGCCAAGGCGCTCAACCCACTGCGCGGCGACATCGCCGAGAGCTTAGGCCTTGGCGATACGGTGATCCGACCGGCCGCGGTCTGCGTCTACCACCCCTTTGTCGCCACCGCGGTCGAGGCGCTGCAAGGCTCGGGCATCCATGTCGCCGCCGTTTCGACCTCCTTTCCGCATGGGCTGGCACCGCTCGAGACCCGCATCCGCGAGATCGAGCTGTCGGTTGCCGCCGGGGCCGACGAGATCGACGTCGTCATTCCACGGGGGCTGGTGTTCGGGGCGAAATGGCCGCAGCTCTACGACGAGATCGCCGCTTTCCGCGCCGCCTGCGGGCAATCGCATCTGAAGGTCATTCTTGGCACCGGCGACCTGTCGACGCTGCGCAACGTCATGCTGGCCGCCATGGTGGCGATGATGGCGGGCGCCGACTTCGTCAAGACCTCCACCGGCAAGGAAAGCGTCAACGCGACGCTGCCAGTCGGGCTTGCGATGGTGCGTGCCATCCGCGCCTATTTCGAGCACACCGGCCACATGATCGGCTTCAAGCCGGCCGGCGGCATCTCGACGGCGAAGGCCGCGCTCGACTGGCTGATCCTGATGAAGGAGGAACTTGGCCGGCCCTGGCTCGAACCCGAGCTGTTCCGCTTCGGAGCCTCCAGCCTGCTCACCGACATCGAACGCCAGCTCGAACATCATGTCAGCGGCCGTTATTCGGCAAACCATCGCCATGCGGTGGCTTGAATTCGCTCGCTTACCCTCCCCCAACGTGGGGAGGGTCGCGCCAAAGGCGCGGGGTGGGGGGCGACGAGTCGGATAACGTGTCCAATGAAGCAAACATGCAAGCGATGTCCCCACCCCGATCGGCCTTGCCGATCGACCCTCCCCACAAGGGGGAGGGTAACAGGAGCGTCCCATGAACATTCTCGAACGCTATGCCGCGATGGACTATGACGCCGCGCCGGAGGCGCGCGATCAGGCCGATGCCTGGCTTGCGAGGCGCGATTTTTCCCGGTCGCTGTTCATCGGCGGTGCATGGCGCGCAGCAACCACCGGCGCCACTTTCGAAACCCACGAGCCGGCAACCGGCAAGCTGCTGGCCAGCGTCTCGGATGCCGGCGAGGCCGATGTCGGTGCCGCCGTTTCGGCGGCCGCGAAAGCCTTGCCCAAATGGCGCGCCCGCACCGGCTATGAGCGCGCCAAGGTGCTTTATGCCATCGGCCGCGTCATGCAGCGGCATCAGCGCCTCTTTGCCGTGCTGGAATCGATCGACAATGGCAAGCCGATCCGCGAAAGCCGCGATATCGACGTGCCACTGGCGATCCGCCATTTCATCCACCACGCCGGTTGGGCGCAAGCGCTGGAGAGGGAGTTCCCCGACCGCAAGCCGGCCGGCGTCGTCGGCCAGATCATTCCGTGGAACTTCCCGCTGCTGATGCTTGCCTGGAAGATCGCGCCGGCGCTCGCCGCCGGTTGCACGGTGGTGTTGAAGCCTGCCGAATACACGCCGCTGACGGCCATCCTGTTCGGCGAGATCTGCGAGCGTGCCGGCGTGCCGAAGGGCGTAGTCAACATCCTGCCCGGCGGACCGGACACCGGCGCGGCACTGGTCAGGCATCCGGGCGTGCAGAAGATCGCCTTCACCGGCTCGTGCGAGGTCGGCAAGATCATCCGCAAGGCCACCGCCGGAACGGGCAAGAAGCTGTCGCTGGAACTCGGCGGCAAGTCGGCCTTCCTGGTCTTTGAGGATGCCGATCTCGACAGCGCCGTCGAAGGGCTGGTCGACGGCATCTGGTTCAACCAGGGGCAGGTGTGCTGCGCCGGCTCGCGTCTCCTGGTGCAGGAAAGCGTGGCGGAAGCTTTCCTTTCCAAGGTCAGGACACGGATGGGCAGGCTGCGCGTCGGCAGCCCGCTCGACAAGAACACCGATATCGGCCCGCTGGTCGACCGGGTGCAGCTCGAACGCGTGCGCACCATGGTCGCCGAAGGCGCGCGTCAGGGCGCCGAATGCTGGCAGCCCGATTGCCCGCTGCCCGCCTCCGGTCATTTCTATCCGCCCACGCTGGCGACCTCGGTTGCGCCGGCAAACATCCTGATGCAGGAGGAGGTGTTCGGACCGGTGCTTGCCGCCGTGAGCTTCCGTTCGACGGAAGAGGCGATCGAGCTTGCCAACAATACGCGCTACGGGCTTGCCGCCTCGGCCTGGAGCGAGAATATCAACCTTGCGCTTCACGTCGCGCCGCAGCTCAAGGCCGGCGTGATCTGGATCAACGGCACCAACATGCTCGACGCCGCCTGCGGTTTCGGCGGCTTTCGTGAAAGCGGCTTCGGCCGCGAGGGCGGGCGCGAGGGCATGCTTGAATATCTCGCCGAAGAACTTCCGCTTGGTGCCGCGATCAAGCCAGCGGCGATGGAGCCGAAGGTCACCGATTTCGCCGAAGCCGAGCGGCCCGCAATCGACCGTACGGCGAAACTGTTCATCGGCGGCAAGCAGGTGCGGCCGGACGGCAATTACTCGCTCGCCGTCGCCGACGCCAAGGGCAGGCTCGCCGGCGAAGTCGGCCTCGGCAACCGCAAGGACATTCGCGATGCCGTCACGGCCGCCCGCAATGGCAAGTCATGGAGCGAAGCAACCGGCTACAACCGCTCGCAGGTGCTCTACTATCTTGCCGAAAATCTCGCCGCCCGCGCCGACGAATTTTCGCGGAGACTGACGCAACTCACCGGTGCCAACAGCAAAGCCGCACGCGAGGAGGTCGAGCTTTCCATCGAGCGGCTGTTTTATTTTGCCGGCATGGCCGACAAGTTCGAAGGCCGCGTTCATGCGCCGCCGTCGCGCACCGTGACCTTGGCGCTCAACGAACCGGTCGGCGTGCTCGGCATCGTCGCTGGTGATGATGCGCCGCTGCTCGGCCTCGTTTCGCTTTGCGCGCCGGCGCTGGCGATGGGCAACAGGGTCGTCCTGGTGCCGTCCGAGCGCCATCCGCTGCTTGCGACCGACCTCTATCAAGTGATCGAAACTTCCGATCTGCCGGCCGGCGCCATCAATATCGTCACCGGCAGATCGGCCGAACTGGCGGCGGTGCTCGCCAGGCATGACGATGTCGATGGCCTGTGGTGCGTCGCCGACGCCGCCACCTGCAAGCTGGTGGAGACGGAATCGGCCGGCAACCTCAAGCGGGTCTGGACGAGCGGCGGCCGCAGGGTCGACTGGCGCTCCGATCTCGTGGCCGGTGATGCATTCCTGCGCCGCGCCATCGAGATCAAGAATGTCTGGGTGCCTTACGGCGATTGAGCTCAGCCGATCGTGCGGCCCTCATCGTCGAAGCGGAAGATGCGCGAGGGGTCCGGCGTGGCATAAAGCGTGGCACCCGGCTCCGCCCGGTATTCGCCGAAGAGGCGAATGGTGAGCAGCCCGGCCTGTTCGGCATCGATGTAGAGGTTGGTGTCGGCGCCCAGATGCTCGGCATGGATGACGGTGCCCTTCCAGCTTCCGGATTTCGGGTCCACGGTCATATGCTCCGGCCGCACGCCGATGGTCTTCGCCGCCTCGCCGAGCCGCGCGCCCTCAATGAAATTCATCTTGGGCGAACCGATGAAGCCGGCAACGAAAAGGTTTGCCGGCGAATTGTAGAGCTCCATCGGTGCGCCGACCTGTTCGATGCGCCCGCCATTCAGCACCACAATCCGGTCGGCGAGCGTCATCGCCTCGACCTGGTCATGCGTCACATAGATCATCGTCGCCGAAAGGCGGCGGTGAAGCTGCGCGATCTCCAGCCGCGTGTTGACGCGAAGCGCTGCATCGAGATTGCTGAGCGGCTCGTCGAACAGGAACAGTTTCGGCTCGCGCACCACGGCGCGGCCAATGGCGACTCGCTGACGCTGGCCGCCGGAAAGCTCGGCGGGGCGCCGCTCCAGATAAGGCTCCAGCGACAGCATTCCGGAAGCGGCCTTCACCCGGCGCGTTATCTCGTCGGCAGGCGTCTTTATCTGCTTGAGGCCAAGGCTCATATTGCTGCGCACGTTCAGATGCGGATAGAGCGCGTAGGTCTGGAACACCATGGCGATGCCACGCTCGGCCGGCGGCACCGTGTCCACCTTCTGGCCGTCAATGATGACATTGCCGACTGTCGCATCCTCCAGCCCGGCAATGACCCGCAGCAGGGTCGACTTTCCGCAGCCGGAAGGGCCGACAAAGACCACGAACTCGCCGTCCCGGACTTCAAGATCTATGCCCTTCAACACATCGACGGAGCCGAAGGACTTCTTGATGTTTTCAATTTTCAGCGAGCCCATGCGCCGCCCCCGATAGAATGGACCGCCCCCTCACCCGGCCTCCGCTCCGCTCGGCCACCCTCTCCCCATGGGGGAGAGGAAATCGTGAGACGCCGTGCGCGACTTTCTGGCGACGATTGGCCGAGATGCTGGCGAATCTCCCCTCCCCTCTGGGGAGAGGGTGGCCGCGCGAAGCGGAGGCCGGGTGAGGGGGCAAGATGCCGCAACGCCATTAGAACCATCGATGCCCTCACAGCCGCACCGCCTTGCCGGTGCGCACGCTTTCATCGGCGGCGAGGCAGACGGCGAGCGACTTCACCGCGTCCTCCATATGGCGGGTGAGGTCGAGATCCTCGCGAATGGCCTTCAGCAAAAAGGCCTGTTCCAGCTCGCACAGTTCCTGATGGCCGGGCTCGCCTTCCATCGACAGAAGCTGGTCAGGCTTGATGAAGGTGCCATCCGGCCCGATCGCGGCTTCGTGCAGCCTGATGGTAGAGGTCCTGGTGTGGGTGTCGATATCGTCCGACTTCGCCTTCTCATTCATTATGATGGATACGCAGCCACTGGGCGAGATGATGTCCTTCACGAAGAAGGCGGTTTCGGAGATCATCGGCCCCCAGCCGGCCTCGTACCAGCCGACCGAACCATCATCGAACAGCACCTGCAGGTGACCGTAATTATACATGTCGGGCGCGATCTCGTCGGAGAGCCGCAGGCCCATGCCGCGCACATCCACGGGCATTGCGTCGGTGATCTGGCACATGACGTCGAGATAGTGGACGCCGCAGTCGACGATGGGCGAAGTGGTTTTCATCAACTGCTTGTGCGTCGCCCATTTACGGCCGCTCGACTGCTGGTTGAGGTTCATGCGAAACACATAGGGTCCGCCGAGCTTCCGCGCCTCGGCAATCAGACGCATCCATGAGGGGTGGTGCCGCAAGATGTAGCCGATAACCAGCTTGCGGCCATTGGCCCTGGCAGCGTCGATCACGCGTTCCGCATCCGCGACGGTGGTGGCTAGCGGCTTCTCGACGAAGACATGGCAGCCCGCCTCGAGCGCGGCGACGGCGTAATCCGCGTGGCTGTCGGAATAGGTGTTGATCGAGGCGACATCCGGCTTCAGCTCACGCAATGCTTCCATGAATGAGCGGCGAATTTCGTAGCCGGACAACTCGGCCGGAAGCTCAAGATCGGAGCGGTTGACAAGTGCTGCGATATCGAAGCCCCGATTGCGGTGATAAGCGAGCGCATGGCTGCGGCCCATATTGCCGAGCCCGGCCACCAGGACGCGCAAGGACCTTTCAGAGTTTGCGTTCATTTGACGGCTCCCGAGGTGATGCCGCGGATCAACTGCCGCGAGAAGATCAGATAAAGGATAAGTACCGGCAGGATGGCCAGCGAAAGTGCGGCAAGCACCGCGTTCCAATTGGTGACATATTGGCCGATGAACAATTGCGCGCCGAGCGTGATCGTCTTGGTCTGCTCGGACGGCGCCAGGATCAGCGGGAACCACAGATCGTTCCAGATCGGGATCATGGTGAACACGGCAACGGTTGCCATGGCGGGGCGCACCAGCGGCAGCACCAGCCGGAAAAAGATGCGGTACTCCGAGAACCCGTCTATGCGCCCGGCATTCTTCAGATCGTCGGACACCTGTTTCATGAACTCCGAGAGAATGAAGATCGCCAGCGGCAACCCTTGAGCCGTGTAGACCAGGATCAGCGCCGTCAACGTGTTGACCAATCCGCTCGCCACCATCAACTGCAATATGGCAACCGTGCCGAGACGGATCGGGATCATGATGCCGAGCGCCAGATAGAGACCCGTCAGCGTGTTGCCCCTGAAGCGGTATTCGGCCAGCGCAAAGGCGGCCATCGCTCCAAACAGCAGCACGAAAAACAATGAGGCGACGGTGACGATGAAGCTGTTCTGAAAGTAGAGCAGGAAGTCGCCCTGATTGAGCACGGTGGTGTAGCCGATCAGGTCGAAGGTCTCGGCGGTCGGCGGCGTCAGCGGCGTGCGGAAGATCGCGTTGCGCGACTTGAGCGAGTTGATGATGATGACCACCACCGGAAACAACGCGATCACGGTATAGGTGAGCAGCACCGCATGGGCGGCGACGGTGCGCGGCAGCGAAGTCGTCGCGCGGCTCATGGATGAGTCTCCTTCAGGGCTGAAGATCGACTGCCGTATTCCTTCGCACCCCCCTCTGGCCTGCCGGCCATCTCCCCCTCAAGGGGGGAGATCAGCCGGCCGCTCGCTTTATGCTTCTCTGGAGATGGAGCAAGTTGAAAGCCGGCATCGATGGAGGGGCGATCTCCCCCCTTGAGGGGGAGATGGCCGGCAGGCCAGAGGGGGGTGAATGAACTCGTCATCTCCACCCCTCAGAACTGATAGCGGCGCAGCCGCGTCTGGATCGCGAATAGATAGACGCAGACGCCGGCAAGGATGATGAAGAACATCATCGAAGCGATGGTCGAGCCCATATAGGGGTCACCGGTTTGCAACTGGAAGCCGAAGAAGGTGCGATAGAGGAAGGTGCCGAGGATGTCGGTCGAATAGTTCGGCCCGGCAAGCGCCCCTTGCGCGGCATAGATCAGGTCGAAGGCGTTGAAGTTGCCGACAAAGGTCAGGATCGAAATGATGCCGATCGCGGGCAGGATCAGCGGCAGCTTGATCTTCCAGAACTGCGCCATGCCGGTAATGCCGTCGCATTCGGCGGCCTCGATGACCTCGTCGGGGATCGACAGCAACGCAGCGTAGATCAGCATCATCGGAATGCCGACAAACTGCCAGACGGAAATCAGCCCGAGCGTGGTCAGCGCATATTCTTCCTTGCCGAGCCATGGAGTGAATAGGCTCTTCAGCCCGACGAGATCGAGCAGGTTGGGCGCCACGCCCCAGAGCGGGCTCAGGATCAGCTTGAACGCGAAGCCGACGATCACGAAGGACAGGATCGTCGGCACGAAGATCGCCGTCCGATAAAAGGCGGAAAAGCGCAGCCTGGGACTCGACAGGATTGCCGCCAGCGCAATGCCGATCGGATTCTGCACCAGCATGTGGATGATGAAGAACCAGGTGTTGTTCCACAGCGCGTTCCAGAAGGTCGCCGACCAGCGCGGGTCGAAAAACAGCCTGTGGAAATTGTCGAGGCCGGCAAAGACCCGCGACTGGCCATCGGCGGTGAACAGGGACAACTGCAAAGTGCCGAACAGCGGCAGGATCATCACCGCCGTGTAGACCAGGACTGCAGGCGCCAGAAAAACAGCGATGTGCCAGCGTATCGGTCTTTTCTGAACGTCTATGGACATGGACACTTTGCTGGTCTCTTGAGAGGTCGGTGGATGCGCTCCTTTTTCTCACCCGACGAAGGGAGAGGCGTCGAGGGCAACCGAGACGGAGAGGAGGGCAGCTTCCGCATGTCCTTGATGCCCCCCTCTCCGGTTCGCTTCGCGAACCACCTCTCCCCCACATTCGTGGGGGCGAGGAAACAGGCCGCGCTTACTTAGCCGGCTTGTACCAGCTATCGAGGCCTTCCTGCAGTTTCTTGGCGGCAGCTTCTGGCGTCTCGGTGCCATTGATCACATTGGCCGAGGCCACCCAGGTCTCGTTTTCCAAATTGGGGGTGCCGCGCGACAGGATCTGGTAGGTGGAGCGGATCGTCGGCTTGCACTTCTCGCGCCAGGAGACGAATTCCTGCGCCAGCGGATCCTCCATCTTCACCGGCGCGGACGACAGGCTGAAGAAGCCCGGCAGCGCATTGGCGTAGATCGTGGCGAATTCCGGTGAAGCGACCCAGGACAGGAAGGTCTTGGCCGCATCCGCATTGGCGCTCTTGGCGTTGAGCCCGATGCCGATGTCGTTATGGTCGGAGATATAGCAGGTGTCCCCGGCCTGTTTTACCGGTGGCGGGAAGGCGCCCATCTTGAACTGCGCCTGGGTGTTGAACACGGAAATCTCCCAGGAGCCGGCCGGATAGATGGCGGCGCGGCCGAGCGTGAACAGGTTCTGGCTGTCGGGATAGCTTTGCGCCTCGAAACCGTCGCCGAGATAGGGCTTCCACTTGGCAAGCGTCGCGAACGGCTCGACCCACTGCGGATCGGTCAGCTTCTGCTCGCCCTTGATCAGCGCCAGGCGGCCTTCCTCGCCCTTCCAGTAATTCGGGCCGATGTTCTGGTAGCCCATGGTCGCGGCTTCCCAGAGGTCCTTGGTGCCCATGGCCATCGGGATGTAATTGCCGTCGGCCTTGATCTTCTCAAGCATCTCGAAGAATTCGGCTTCAGTCGCCGGCGGCTTGATGCCGAGCTGATCAAAGGCATCCTGGTTGTAGATGAAGCCATGGATGACCGACGCCATCGGCACGCAGAAGGTGGCCTTGCCGTCATCCGTGGTCCAGGCCGATTTCGCGACATCGGAGAAGTTCTCCATGCCAGGCAGGCTGGTCAGGTCGGCCAGCTGGCCCTTGTTGAAGAGTTCGAGAGAGGCATCGAACGGGCGGCAGGTGATGAGATCGCCGGCCGAACCGGCATCCAGCTTGGCGTTGAGGGCCGCATTGTACTCGGTCGGCGCGGAAGGCGCGAAAACGACCTTGATCCCCGGGTTCTTGGCCTCAAAGGCTGGAATCAGCTTTTCCTGCCAGATGGCCAGGTCGTCATTGCGCCAGCTTTCGATGGTGAGCGTCTTGTCCTGGGCGATGGCAATCCCCGCCGTTGCCAGAATGCTGGACGCCATCAGCAGCGCCGTCAGTGTCGTGCGTTCCATGTTGCTTCTCCCTGTTGACCCGTTCAGGCTCGATTTTGACGAGAGCCTGCGCTCGCCCCAATTCTCGAAAGTGCCGGTCGAAGCTTCTGGCCGGCATCTTCGAGCAATCTCCTCGCGGCATCGGCATTGGCAGCGCCGGCGGCGATCAGTATGGCCGGCTTGACGGCGCCGTCGCTCTGTTCGAGGGCTTTCGCAGCCTCCGCCGGCGAGCAGCCGGCGACCGCCGCGACGATGCGCGCCGCCCTCTCCCTCAGCTTCGAATTATCGGCATGAAGATTGACCATATAGCCGTCATGGACATGGCCGAGGTGGATGGCCATCAGCGTCGACACCATGTTGAGCGCGATCTTCTGTGCCGTGCCGGCGCCCATCCGCGTCGAGCCGGCGATCAGCTCCGGCGGCGTGGCCAGAAGAATGGCGGTGTCGGCCAGTTGCAGCAGCGGCGAGCCGGCATTGTTGGCGATGGCGATCGTTGCCGCCCCATGCCTGCGCGCCTCTTCCAGCGCGCCGACCGAATAGGGTGTCGTACCGCTGGCCGACAACGCGATCAGGCAGTCATTTGCGGAAAGCTTCTGTGCGGCGACCTCCCGCGCGGCTTGTGCCGCGTCATCCTCCGGGCCGCCGGCGAGGTGGTGCAGGGCCTGCATTCCGCCGGCCAGAAGCATGACGATACGGTCGCGGGAAATGCCGAATGTTCCCGGAAGCTCGAGCGCATCCGCCAGCGCCATCAGGCCGGAGCTGCCGGCGGCCGCATAGACGATCCGGCCACCATGGGCCAGACAGTCGGCCGCAACGCGTGCCGCTTCAGCAATGGCGTCGATCGCTGTATGGACGGATTTGGCGGCCTCGACCTGCGCGCCGGCCAAAAGACGAAGGACGATTTCTGGCGCTTGCCGATCAAGCCCCGCCGCATCCTTGTGCACCGCCTCGGTACGCTTTTCGCCCATTCGCGCTCTCCCTGAAAAAACCATACCAAAAAAATACCACTTGTCCAGCCGCGTTAATGAATTTGTAAATCTTCCGAGGCGTCCATTCGAGATACCTAAAGTTTGTCAAACGGTTAGGTGCCATCCATCAGAGATCAAGAATTAACGCTTGGCGGGTGGTATTTTATTGGTATTATATGACTCAGGAGGCTTTCCAAGTGAATCTGGTGCTCGGCATAGATGGCGGCGGCACGAGTTGCAGGGCCGCGTTGGCGACGCTGGCGGGCGATATCATCGGCCGCGGCAAGAGCGGTCCGGCCAATATCATGACCGACCTGGCAGGCGCCCGCCACAACATCGTGGAAGCCGCGCGCCTGGCCTTCGTCGATGCCGGAAAAGACAGTGCCATGATCTCCGCTACCGACGCCGTGCTCGGCCTCGCCGGCACCAATGTCGGCGGCTACAAGCAGCAGCTCGAAGCGGTGCTTCCATTCCGCCGCAGCCTCGTCGAAAGCGATGCGGTGATTGCACTCAACGGCGCGCTCGGTGACCGCGACGGCGCCATTGCCATCATCGGCACCGGCTCGATCTTCATGTCGCGCAAGGGCGCAACCATGCAGACCATCGGCGGCTGGGGCTTCATGCTCGGCGATCTCGGCGGTGGGGCGCGCATCGGTCGCGACCTGCTTCAGGAGGTTCTGCTGGCGCATGACGATATCCGGCCCGGATCGGCGCTCACCCGCGCAGTGATAGCGCGCTTTGGCGGCGATCCGCGCGAAATCGTCAAATTCGCGGCCACCTCGAAGCCGGCCGATTTCGGCAATTTCGCGCCCTTGGTCTTCGACTTTGCCGCAAGGGGCGATTCGGTCGGCGGCCGCGTGCTTGCCCGTGCCGTCGGCGATATCGAGGAAGCGCTGGATGCGCTGAAACTCGAACCGGACCAGATTTTGTGCCTGCTTGGCGGTCTGGCCGCGCTGATTGCTCCGCAGCTTTCGCATCGCTATCGAATGATGCTGCGGCCGCCCCTGCAGGATGCGCTTGGCGGCGCGGTCTCGATGGCGGCGCGGCTTTTCGGCTCGCTGAAAGGAGGCGGAGATGGCTGACGCCGCCTCCAATATCTTCGCCGGCCTCGCCACATCGGCGCAGAACGGCGCGCCACTCTATCTGCAGTTGAAGAAGGCGATCGCGGATGCGGTTCGCCGCGGCCTCCTCGTTCCCGGCGATGCGCTGCCTTCCGAACGTGACATCGCCACCAGGGCGGAGGTGTCGCGGGTTACCGTGCGCAAGGCCGTGCAGGAACTGGTCAGGGACGGTATGCTCGTGCAGCGCCATGGCTCCGGCACTTTCGTTGCTCCCCGCATGGAACGTGTCGAACAATCCCTGTCGCGGCTGACTTCGTTCACCGAGGATATGGCGCGGCGCGGCATGGAGGTGCGCTCCGCCTGGCTGGAAAGGGGCATCTATCCGCCTTCGCCCGAGGAAATGATGGTGCTCGGCCTGTCGTCCAAGGAGCTGGTGGCGCGCATCAGCCGCCTGCGCATCGCCAACGGCACGCCGCTGGCGATCGAGCGTGCCTCGCTTTCGGCAAGCACCTTGCCTGATCCGGACGCTGTCGGTTCCTCGCTTTATGCGGCGCTCGAAAAGACGGGCAATCGCCCGGTGCGCGCGGTCCAGCGCATTTCGGCCGCCAATCTCGGGGATGCGGATTCAAAGCTGCTGGAGGTCGCGCCGGGCTCTGCAAGCCTCAATATCGAGCGGATCTCTTATCTGCCTTCGGGCAAGGTGATCGAGTTCACCCGTTCGGTCTATCGCGGCGATGCTTATGATTTCGTCGCCGAACTGCGCCTCAGCGGCCCGGATGAAAGCGGGGAGTCCATCCTGTGACGACCTCCACCCACATGCGCCGCGAGATCGTCGAAATCCCGGAGGCTGTGGCGCGCCTGCTCGACGGGTCAAAGACGGCACTTGCCGAGGCGGGAGCCGACATTGCCAGGCGCGATCCGCATTTTGTGGTCACCGTGGCGCGCGGTTCTTCGGACCATGCCGCCCTGTTCCTCAAATATGCGGTCGAGCTGACCGCCGGGCTGGCGGTCGCATCGGTCGGGCCTTCGGTCGCCTCCATCTATGGAAGGCGGCTGAAGCTTGCCGGCTCCGTCTGCCTTGCCATATCGCAGTCCGGCAAGAGCCCGGATATCGTCGCGATGGCGGCTGCGGCGCGCGCGGCCGGTGCGCTTACTGTCGCTATCACCAATACCGCGGTCTCACCGCTGGCCAACGCATCCGATCACGTGATCGACATCCTGGCCGGCGTCGAGAAGAGCGTCGCGGCCACAAAATCCTTCGTCAATTCGGCGGTAGCGGGGCTGGCGCTGATGGCGCACTCCACCAACGATCAGGCCCTGCTTGCGGCGCTTGGCGAACTGCCCGGGCATTTGCGCAAAGCCATCGGCGGCGACTGGATGGATTTTGCCGGGGCGCTTTCCGACAGCAACTCGCTCTTCATCCTGGGGCGGGGACCGGCATTTGCGATGGCCACCGAAGCGGCGCTCAAGCTCAAGGAAACCTGCGCCTTCCATGCGGAGGCCTATAGTGCCGCCGAGATCATGCATGGCCCGCTGGCACTGGTCGGGCCGGGTTTCCCGGTACTGGCGCTGGCGGCGCGTGACGCTGCCGAGAAATCGGTGGCAGAGGTGGCCGATGCCCTGGCAGACAAGCAGGCGAATGTGTTTGCGACATCGGATCTTGCCGCCAAGGCGACCAGGCTTCCATATGTCGCGACCGGACATCCACTGACCGACCCGCTGGCACTGATCGTCTCCTTCTACGCCTTCGTCGAGGCCTTTGCCCGCCATCGCGGGCTGAATCCGGACCAGCCGCCCAATCTGAGAAAAGTGACCGAAACCCTATGAGAAATGCCTTCGCCCTTTCGGGCGCGCGGATTTTCGATGGCGAGATGTGGCACGACAACGCCGCCCTGGTCGTGCGGGACGGATCCATCCACAGCATCGTGCGCGATGCTGATGCCGACATTACCTGCACCGATCTCGGTGGCGGCATCATCGCGCCGGGCTTCATCGACCTTCAGGTCAACGGCGGCGGCGGGGTGATGCTCAATGACGGTCCGTCGGTGGAGACTATCCGCACCATCTGCGCCGCGCATGCGCGCTTCGGCACAACGGCACTGCTGCCGACGCTGATCACCGACACGCGTGAAATGACCGCGGCGGCGATCGAGGCGGGCGCGCAGGCGGCACGGCAGAAAGTGCCGGGCTTTCTGGGGCTCCATCTCGAGGGGCCGCATCTGTCGCTGGCCCGCAAGGGGGCGCATGATCCGGCTTTGATCCGCCCGATGGAGGAGGCCGACGAAGCAGCGTTGATTGCGGCGCGCCAACGATTGCCGGTGCTGGTGACCACGGTTGCGCCGGAATCCGTCGCGCCCGACCGGATCAAAGCTTTGTCGGCGGCAGATGTCATCGTCAGCCTCGGCCATACCGATACGAGCTACGCCCAGGCGCTTGATGCCGTGCTTGCCGGCGCGTCGATGGCGACGCATCTGTTCAACGCAATGAGCCAGATCGGCAATCGCGAACCCGGGCTGGCAGGCGCGGTGCTCGACAGCGGAACCCTCTCGGCCGGGCTGATCGCCGACGGCATTCATGTCGACGCCGCGACCATGGGCATCGCGCTGCGCGCCAAGAACGGGCCGGCGCGGATATTCCTCGTCACCGACGCAATGGCGACGATCGGCACCGACATGACGTCCTTCATGCTGAACGGGAGGACGATCAAACGCGAGAACGGCCGCCTGACGCTGGACGACGGCACGCTGGCCGGCGCCGATCTCGACATGATTTCGGCGGTTCGTTTCGTGCACGAAACTCTTGGACTGGAGCTTGACGAGGCGCTTCGCATGGCCTCGCTCTATCCGGCGCAGGCCATCGGACAAGGCCACCGGCTCGGCCGTTTTGCACCGGGTAGCGCCGCCAACGTCCTGCATCTTTCGGACGCGCTGCAGGTGCGGCAGGTGTGGATCGACGGCAAGCAGGCTTACAGCGGGGACGCGTAACTCAGGCCTTCGTAGACTCGTCAGCGGCGGCGAAGCGTGCTTCGGCACGCGCCGCTTTCGCACGCGCATAGAAGAACGCCGCCACGAAAGTGATGCTCATCAACAGCACGATTGTCGGCGCCGGCGCGGAGTCGAGGAAGAAGCTCAGATAGACGCCGAGCACCGAAGCCGCGACGGCGATCGCCACCGAGATCGCCAGCATGCGATCGAAGCGATCCGTCAGCAGGAAGGCGATCGATCCCGGCGCGATCAGCATGGCGATGGCGATGATGATGCCGACCGCCTTCAGCGCGCCGACGATGGTGAGCGACAAGATTCCGAGCAGCCCATAATGCAGAAAACGCACCGGCAGCCCGATCGCCCGCGCATGCTGCGGATCAAAGGCGTGCAGCAGCAGGTCGCGCCGGAAAATGCCGATCGCACCCCCGGTGATCGCCGCTATGATGCCGCTCTGGGCAATATCGGCCCAGGTGACGCCGAGCATGTCGCCGAACAGGATGTGGTCAAGATGCACATCCGTCTCGATTTTGGTGTAGAGCACGATGCCGAGGCCGAACATGCCGGAAAAGACGATGCCCATGACCGTATCTTCCTTGACCCGGCTGTTTTCCTTCAGGAAACCCGTGGCCAGCGCGCAGATCATGCCGGCGGCGAACGCCCCGACGGCGAGCGGCAGGCCGGCGATATAGGCCAGCACCACGCCGGGAAACACCGCATGGCTGATGGCGTCGCCCATCAGCGACCAGCCCTTGAGCACGAGGAAGCACGACAACAGCGCCATCGGCACCGCCACCAGCACAGCGATGATGAAAGCCTGCTGCATGAAAGGGAATGCAAAGGGCAGGAGCAGTGTTTCGATCATGAATTCCTCCCGCCTCCATCCCCTGGATGAGGAGGCAACACCCCACAGCCCGACCGGTACGAAACCGACAGCACCATCACAGTCCCGCCTCCAGTGCTTCGCGGGCGCGGCGTCGCGCAGCCAACATGCCGTGCTTGGGCGCGAAGACGAATGCAACAAGGAAGATCAACGTTTGCAGCACGACGATGATGCCGCCGGTGGCGCCGTCGAGGAAATAGCTGGCATAGGCGCCAACAAGGCTGGTCAGCGAACCGATAGCGACGCTGATGGCAATCAGGCGGGGAAAGCGGTCGGTGAGAAGGTAGGCGGTGGCGCCGGGGGTCACCACCATGGCGATAACCAGGAACGCGCCGACCGTCTGCAAGGCCGCAACGGTGGAGGCCGAAAGCAGCGTGAAGAACAGCACTTTCAGCCAGTCAGGATTGAGGCCGATCGAGCGGGCATGGTTCTCGTCGAAGAAGGCGACCATCAAGTCCTTCCATTTGGCGAGCAGGATGGCCAGCGATACGCCACCGATGATGACGAGTTGCAGCGTGTCGCCCGGCGTGACGGCGAGAATGTTGCCGAGCACGATGGTCTGGATGTTCACCGAGGCCGGCGACAGCGAAATCATGAACAGGCCGAAACCGAAGAAGGAGGTGAATATCAGCCCGATGATGGCGTCTTCCTTGAGCTTGGTGCGCTGATTGAGGAAGAGCATGGCCGCTGCCGCCAGACCGCCGGACAGGAACGCGCCGAAGGCGAAGGGCAAGCCCAGCATATAGGCGCCGGCCACACCTGGCACGATGGAATGCGAGAGCGCATCGCCGATCAGCGACCAGCCCTTCAGCATGAGATAGGCCGACAGGAATGCGCAGACGCCACCGACGAGAGCGGAGACCCACATGGCGTTGACCATGTAGCCGTAGGCAAAGGGTTCCGTGAGCGTGGCGATCATTTTTCCGCCTTGTCAGCGGGGGTGGCGTCGCGCGGATCGTCTGCCCCGCCATAGATGACGAAGGGGCGCTCATCATCGGTCAGCACGGTGACGCGGCGCGGATCGGCATCGGCGTGCAGCGCGGCGCCACCGAGAATGAACTCGCGCAGCACGCCGCCGAAGGCCTTTTCCAGATTGGCGCGGGTGAAGACCTCGCCGGTGGGACCGGCGGCGAGCACGGTGCGGTTGATCAGCACGGCGCGATCGCAAAAGCGCGGCACGCTGCCCAGATTGTGGGTGGAGACCAGCATCACCCGGCCTTCTGCGCGCAAGGCCTCTAAAAGCGCGATGATTGCTTCCTCAGTGCGAACATCCACGCCGGTGAATGGTTCGTCGAGCAGGATCACCCTGCCCTCCTGCGCCAGGGCGCGGGCGAGGAACACGCGCTTCTTCTGGCCACCGGAAAGCTCGCCGATCTGGCGCTTGCGATAATCGGCCATGCCGACACGCTCCAGCGCCTCGTCCACCGCCTTGCGGTCGATGGCCCTCGTCATGCGCAGCAAGTTCATGTGGCCGTAACGGCCCATCATCACGACGTCTTCGACCAGCACCGGAAAGTTCCAGTCGACATCCTCGCTTTGCGGAACATAGGCGACCGCGTTGCGCTTCAGCGCCCGGGCAGCCGGCTCGCCGAATATCTCCACCTTGCCGGCGGCGAGCGGCACGAAGCCCATGATCGACTTGAAAAGCGTCGACTTGCCGCTGCCGTTGACTCCGACCAGCGCGGTAATGGTGCCGGTCGGGATGGCGAAGCTGGCGTTGCGCAGGGCCGTATGCCCGTTGCGATAGCTGACGGTGATGTTCTCGACACGCAAACCGCCGGCGGAAGTCTTGGCGGCGGTTCGTGGTGCGACAAGGTTCATTGGACCAGCGCCTTGTTGATCGTCTCGGTGGTGACGCGCAACAGGTCGAGGTAAGTCGGTACCGGCCCATTGGCATCGCTCAAGGAGTCGACATAGAGCACGCCGCCATATTTGGCACCGGTCTCACGCGCGGCCTGCTCCGCCGGCGCGGCCGAAACCGTGCTTTCAGAGAACACCGCCGGAATGTCGTTGGCCTTGACCGCGTCAATGACCTTGCGGACCTGTTGCGGCGTGCCCTGTTGGTCGGCGTTGATCGGCCACAGATAGAGTTCCTTGAGGCCGAAATCGCGCGCCAGATAGGAAAAGGCGCCTTCGCTGGTGACCAGCCAGCGGCGCGCTTCGGGAATGCCGGCGATCCGGGCGCGGATCGGCTCGATCGTCGCCTTGATCTTCTCCGAATAAGCGGCGGCGTTCTGCGCATAGACCTCGGCATTCTTCGGATCCTGCTCGGCAAAGGCCTTGCGAATATTCTCGACATAGATCAGCGCGGCATCCGGCGACATCCAAGCGTGCGGGTTGGGCTTGCCGGTATAGGGCCCCTCGGCGATGCCCATCGGCTCGACGCCCTCGGAGACGACGACGCCCGGCACTTCGTCCAGATTGGCGAAGAATTTCTCGAACCAGAGTTCGAGATTGAG
Source organism: Borborobacter xinjiangensis (assembly GCF_047739745.1). Taxonomy (NCBI): domain Bacteria; kingdom Pseudomonadati; phylum Pseudomonadota; class Alphaproteobacteria; order Hyphomicrobiales; family Phyllobacteriaceae; genus Borborobacter; species Borborobacter xinjiangensis. The sequence goes on from NZ_JBLLVA010000004.1 coordinate 81,228, forward strand.
GCCGTTCCACAAAATAAGATCGGCCTTCTGTGCCTTGATCAGGTCACCCGGCGTCGGCTGGTAGTTGTGGATCTCGGCATTGGGCTTGGTGATCGACTCGACGTTGGCGGCATCGCCAGCCACGTTCCGGGCAATGTCGGCGATCACCGTGAAGGTGGTGACGACGGTCATCGTGTCATCCTTGGCTTCACCCTCCGCCGAGCAAGCGGCTAGCGCGAGGAGAAGAGCGGAGACGAGAAAGGCGCGGATGAAGGTCATGAAAATCTCGCTGAACAGGCTGCGACCATACGCAGCCACACCGCCACATAGAGTGCCGGCACTCGCCTGTCAATGCAATTGCAAATCGTTTGCAAGAAGAACCTGAAAAGACGGTAGCTCGATACCGGCGAAAGACGTGGACAACTCCCGGTTTTCCGTGATGCTGTCGAGCCTTGTGGGCCGCGATCTTTGCAACTGAGTGTCATCTGGCGCATAGTCGCCGGCATGGCGAAGCAGAAAATCCAGAAGCCCGACTATGAGCGGATGCTGCGCAAGGCAGGCGTGCGAATCACCCGCCCGCGCCGCATCATCATCGAAATCCTCGCCGGCACTGACGACCATCCCGACGCGCTCGAGATCTTTCGCCGGGCATCGGCAATCGACGCCAGCATTTCGCTCTCGACCGTCTATCGCACGACAAAACTGCTGGAGCGCCTCGGGGCCATCCATCGCCACGCCTTTGAAGGCGGCCCTTCCCGCTTCGAACAAGCTCAGGGCGAGCATCACGACCATTTGATCGATCTCGATACGGGCGACGTGATCGAGTTCAAGTCTGATCGGATCGAGCATCTGCAAAACGAAATCGCCGAGGCGCTGGGCTACGATATCGTGCATCACCGCCTCGAACTCTACGGCCGCCGACGCAAATCGCGCTGATATCAGAGGCATTTCACGAGAACGGACGCCTTCAGCCGGTGTGTTGACGGCACAGCCTTGCAGGGCAATCATCACGACCGAACCTGTCGTTCACTTGAATTTCATTCGGGACACGGACATGGAAAAAGCCGAAATCGGCCTGATCGGCCTTGGCGTGATGGGCTCAAACCTCGCCCTCAACATTGCCGAAAAAGGTCACGCGGTCGCCGTCTTCAACCGAACCACCGCGCGCACCGGCGCCTTCTTCGAAGCGGCGGGCGACCTCAGGAAGATGATCGTGCCTTGCACGACACTGACTGAGCTGACGAAATCGATCCGGCCGCCGCGGCCGATCATCCTCATGGTGCCGGCGGGCCCGGTTGTCGATGAGCAGATCGCAGCGCTGCGCGAGGAACTGTCTTCCGGCGATATCATCATCGATGCCGGCAATGCCAATTTCCGCGACACCGTCCGCCGGTTCGCGGAACTTGAAAATTCCGGACTGACCTTTATCGGCATGGGAGTTTCGGGCGGCGAGGAAGGCGCGCGCCACGGGCCTTCGATCATGATCGGCAGCACCGAGGAAGCCTACGCCAGAGTGGAGAAGATACTTCTCGACATCTCGGCGAAATATGAGGGCGAACCCTGCGCCGCCCGTCTCGGTCCGAACGGTGCGGGACATTTCGTCAAGACGATCCATAACGGCATCGAATATGCCGATATGCAGATGATCGCCGATATCTACGGGGTCTTGCGCGACGGGCTCGGCATGAAGCCGGACGAGATTGGGGCGGTGTTTGCCGAGTGGAACAAGGGCCGGCTCAATTCCTATCTGATCGAAATCACCGCGGCGGTGCTTGGCGTCACTGACCAGAAGACCGGCCAGCCGATCGTCGACGTGATCCTCGACCGCGCCGGCCAGAAGGGCACAGGCAAATGGTCGGCGATCGAGGCACAGACGCTCGGCGTTTCGGCGACCGCAATCGAGGCGGCGGTCTCGGCTCGCATCCTGTCGTCACTGAAGGATGAGCGGCTTGCCGCACAGCAGGCCTATGGGGGCGGCCGCTTCGCGAAATTCGAAGGAGACCGCGGCGCCGTGCTGCGGGACCTCGAACTGGCGCTGTTTGCCGGCAAGATCGCGGCTTACGCGCAGGGCTTTGCCGTCATGGACGCGGCATCCAGGGAATTCGGCTGGAACCTGCCAATGCCGACCATCGCCAAGATCTGGCGCGCCGGCTGCATCATCCGTTCACAGTTCCTCGGAACGTTGGCGGAAGCATTCGAGGAGAGCGAGAATCTCGCCAATCTGCTGATGGCACCGGCTTTCGTGGGAATGATGGGGCAGGCGCATCCATCCCTGCGCCGCATCGTGGCCCGAGCCGCCGAAGCAGGCCTGCCGATGCCGGCACTGTCTTCCGCGCTCGCTTATTTCGACCTTTATCGCCAGGGGCGCGGCACCTCCAATCTGATCCAGGCGCAGCGCGATTATTTCGGCGCACACGGCTTCGAGCGCATCGACAGCAAGGGCGCCTTCCACGGGCCTTGGGCCGGTGGCGGCTGAGCATCCGGCTAGGATCAATCCCAACGAAAAACCCCGCCGGATCGCTCCGGCGGGGTTTTTGCAATCAGTCGCGACGAAGATCAGTCTTCCTTGTTGCCGCGGTTCTTCAGCGCCGCGCCGAGGATGTCGCCGAGCGAAGCGCCGGAGTCGGTTGAACCATACTGGGCGACCGCCTGCTTTTCCTCTGCGATTTCCAGCGCCTTGATCGAGACCTGGATCTTGCGGGTCTTCTTGTCGAAGGCGATGACGCGGGCATCGACCTTCTGACCGACGGTGAAGCGCTCGGGGCGCTGCTCGTCGCGATCGCGCGAAAGGTCGTTGCGCTTGATGAAGGTTTCGATGTCGTGGTCGACAAGCCGAACCTCAAGCCCCCCGTCCTTGACGCCGATCACTTCGCAGGTCACCACCGCATTCTTGCGCAGATCGCCCGAAGAGGCGGCCTCGCCTACCGAATCACGCGAGAGCTGCTTGACGCCAAGCGAGATGCGCTCCTTGTCGATATCGACATCGAGCACCTGCGCCTTGACGATGTCGCCGCGATTGTACTCTTCGATGACCTGCTCGCCCGGACGGTTCCAGTCGAGGTCGGAAAGGTGGACCATGCCGTCCACGTCGCCTTCCAGGCCGATGAACAGGCCGAACTCGGTCTTGTTCTTGACCTCGCCTTCGACCTCGGCACCGACCGGATGGTCGCGCGCGAAGGCTTCCCACGGATTCTCCAGCGTCTGCTTGAGTCCGAGCGAAATGCGGCGCTTGGCCGGATCGACCTCGAGAACGACGACATCGACTTCCTGCGTCGTGGAGAGGATCTTGCCCGGATGCACGTTCTTCTTCGTCCACGACATTTCCGAAACGTGAATGAGGCCCTCGATGCCCGGCTCCAGCTCGACGAACGCGCCGTAGTCGGTGATGTTGGTGACCGTGCCGGTGATCTTCTTGCCGATCGGGAACTTGGTGCCGATATCGCTCCAGGGGTCGCTCTCGAGCTGCTTCATGCCGAGCGAGATGCGGTGAGTTTCCTGATTGATGCGGATGATCTGCACCTTGACCGTCTGACCGATCGACAGGATCTCGGTCGGATGGTTGACGCGGCGCCAGGCCATGTCGGTGACATGCAGCAGGCCATCGATGCCGCCGAGATCGACGAACGCACCATAGTCGGTGATGTTCTTGACGACACCCTCGACCACCTGGCCTTCTTCGAGGTTCTGCACGATCTCCGAACGCTGTTCGGCGCGGCTCTCCTCGAGCACGGTGCGGCGCGACACGACGATGTTGCCGCGACGGCGATCCATCTTCAGGATCTCGAAGGGCTGCGGGTTGTGCATCAGCGGGGTGACGTCGCGGATCGGCCGGATGTCGACCTGGCTGCGCGGCAGGAAGGCCACGGCGCCGTCCAGATCGACGGTGAAGCCGCCCTTGACCTGGTTGAAGATGACGCCCTCGACGCGCTCACCCTTGTTGAACTTTTCTTCGAGCTTGACCCAGCTCTCCTCGCGACGAGCCTTGTCGCGCGACAGCATGGCTTCGCCCAGCGCGTTCTCGATGCGCTCGACATAGACCTCGACCGTATCGCCGACCTTGAGCTGGCCGTCCTTGGCCTTGGCGCCGAATTCCTTCAGCGGCACACGGCCCTCGACCTTGAGGCCGACATCGATGATGGCCATGTCCTTTTCGATCGCCGTGACGGTGCCGCGGACGACCTGACCCTCACCCGAATGACCGTCGGAAAAGGATTCTTCGAGCAGGCTCGCGAAATCGTCGCGAGTGGGGTTTGCTTGTGACATATGTTCTCCTGGAACGTCCCTCGGGACAGGCGCCGTTGGTTCGTGTTGCGTTAACCTGCCGGCATTCCGGGCCAAGAGGCCCTGGTGCCGCTTTTCGCGGCCGATCCGGCGCATGAAGACTGCTGGCAGGCTGGTTACGGTCCGAAACTCAGACCTCGCTTCTCCTGGCGAGAGCATCGTCCACGATATCCCTAGCCTTGAGAAACGCGGTTTCTATAGCCATTTCCGACGTATCGAGCAAGTACGCATCGCTGGCTGGCTTGAGCGGCGAGTCGGCACGGCTCATGTCGCGCTCGTCACGGCGCAGTATGTCCGCCAGTATATCTGTGAGTTCGGCGCTGCCACCATTGGCCCTTATCTCGGCGGTACGGCGCTCGGCCCGCACCGGTGCGCTCGCGGTAACGTAAAGCTTCACATCCGCATCGGGACAGACGACGGTGCCGATGTCGCGACCGTCAAGCACCGCACCGGACGGCTGGGCGGCGAATTCGCGCTGCTTGTCAACGAGGATCCGCCGCACCGCCGGAATGACCGCCACTTTCGACGCCGCCTCGCCGACCCCATGGGCCGAGAGCACTGCCCTGTCGAGCCCGCCGAGGTCGACGAGCCGCGCCGCCTCGATGGCGTGGCCCTCGTCATCAGGCGACCAGCCTTTCGCCAAGAGCATATGCGCGACCGCGCGGTAGGTCAGTCCCGTATCGAGATGCGGCAGATGGTAATGCGCCGCCAGAAGCCTGGCCAGCGTGCCCTTGCCGGAGGCCGCGGGGCCGTCGATGGCTATAACGAGACGCGTATTCGACATTATGCACCCCCCTCTGCCCTGCCAGGCATCTCCCGGGTCACACTGCCGCCTCGATTCTCGCGCCGAGGCCGGCCATCAAGCCCATGAATTCCGGGAAACTGGTGGCGATCATAGTCTGGTCGTCGATTGTCACCGGCCTTTCGGAGGCAAGCCCCAGGACAAGAAAACTCATGGCAATGCGGTGATCGAGGTGGGTCTTGACCGTACCGCCCCCGAGGCCCTTGCCGCCCGGGCGGCCGCGCACGATGAGCGAGGCTTCGCCCTCGTCGCAATCAATGCCGTTCGCCTTCAACCCTTCGGCGACGGCCGAGAGCCGATCGGATTCCTTCACACGAAGCTCTTCAAGCCCCGGCATGCGCGTCTCGCCCTCGGCAAAGGCCGCCGCGATCGCAAGCACAGGATATTCATCGATCATCGAGGGCGCGCGCTCTGCCGGCACGGTGACGCCCTTGAGTTCGGACGAACGCACATGCAGGTCGGCAACGTCCTCGCCGCCCGCCATGCGCCGGTTCAGCAACTCGATCGAAGCCCCCATCTCCAGAAGTGTGGTGATCAGGCCGGTGCGGGTCGGGTTCATCAGCACGTTCTCGATGGTGATGTCGGAGCCTGGCACGATCAGTGCCGCGACCAGCGGAAAGGCCGCCGATGACGGATCGCCCGGCACGGCGATGACCTGACCGGTGAGTTTGCCCTGCCCTTCGATACGGATATGGCGCACGCCATCCTTGTCGGTTTCCACCTCAAGATTGGCGCCGAAACCCTGCAGCATCTTCTCGGTATGGTCACGCGTCATCACCGGCTCGACGACCGTGGTGATGCCCGGCGTATTGAGGCCGGCAAGCAGCACCGCCGACTTGACCTGGGCGGAAGCCATCGGCACGCGGTAGGTGATGGGCGCGGCATGTTTGGGACCGCGCAGCGTTATCGGCATGCGGTCACCCGGGGCGGCCTTCAGCACCTGCACGCCCATTTCGCGCAGCGGATCGAGCACGCGGCCCATCGGCCGGCCGGAGAGCGAGGCGTCACCGATGAAGGTGGTTTCCATGTCATAGGTGCCGACCAAGCCCATGGTGAGGCGCGAGCCGGTGCCGGCATTGCCGAAGTCCAGCGGGGCTGCCGGCTCGAGCAGGCAGCCATTGCCGGTGCCCTGGATGACCCATTCGGGGCCGCGCTTTTCCAGATGGGCGCCCATAGCCTTCATCGCCTCGCCGGTGCGCAGCACGTCCTCGCCTTCGAGCAAGCCGGTGATGCGGGTTTCGCCGGAGGCGAGCCCGCCGAACATGAAGGAGCGGTGTGAAATAGACTTGTCGCCGGGCATCCGAACGGTACCCGACAAAGCCGGCGATTTGCGCGCGATTGCGGGCTGCGGAACTTCTTCATGCGACATGACGGCACCTGCTGCGGATTGCGACAAAATCGGTGTATTTCCCGATGTTGCGGGGGTCTCCTAGCATGGCAGAAGGAGCCGGTCATCCCCTCAGCACGGTCCGCGCCAGCTTCGTTTTGCGCCTCGCGCGGGTGCGGTCTTTTCACTTTGACAGCGCTGCAAACTGCGGTTATGGGGACCAGACTTTCAAGACGAGGCTCGACGGTGGCAAAATCCGAACTTGGCACGAAACGCATCGACCCTGAAACGGGGCGCAAATTCTACGATCTGAACAAGGATCCGATCGTTTCTCCCTATACCGGCAAGTCCTATCCGCGCTCCTATTTCGAATCGACCAATCTGAAAGGCGTCGATGAGGACGAGGATCAGGTCGAGGACAAGGAAGTCGACGGCGAGGAGGACGAGGACGCCGAAGTCGTCTCGCTCGAGGAAGCCGACGACGAGATCAAGGGCGACGACGACGTCATCGAGATCGATGACGAAGAGGATGTCGACCTCGGCGATGATGATGACGACACCTTCCTGGAAGATGAGGAAGAAGACGATGATGACGTCTCCGGCATCATTGGTGTCGGCGACGACGACGAGAACTAGAGGCAAGCCTCCATCTGGTGATTAAAAACCTTGCATGGAGGCTTGATCTTGGCGAAAGGCGGGGTTAGAAGCCGCCTTCGATGCCGGTGCGGGACAACCCGCCCGGACCGCCGGAAACGGCAACCGGTCTTGCGCCGGTGTGGGGCCATAGCTCAGCTGGGAGAGCGCCTGCATGGCATGCAGGAGGTCAGCGGTTCGATCCCGCTTGGCTCCACCATTCAGTCTTCGGCACCAGGGTGCTTTTTTCTGGCGACACTTGTCTCGGCAATTTTGCTACGGCGGCTGGCGCCCAAGTTGCCGGGCCACCTGATTGCTCTATTGCTTGGAGGGGTGGTCGCCTATTTCGTCCATGCTCGCGCGCATGGCATTCAGTTCGTCGAACCAATTGCCTTTCAGTTGCCGCCGTTGCGCTTGCCGGAGCTGTCTACCGAGGCTCTGCGGTCGCTGGCGCCCGGATCCTTCGCGATTGCCTTGATAGGTCTTCTCCAGACGGTTTCCATCTCCAGGGCTATTGCAGGACGTTCGCGCCAGCATGTCGATACGAACCAGGAGATCATTGGGCAGGGTCTATCGAATCTCGTCGGTTCGTTCTTTTCCTCTTACGCTGGGTCCGGTTCGCTCACACGCAGCGGCCTGAACTATGATTCAGGAGCGAAAACTCCGCTGTCGGCAATATTGTCTTCGCTCTTTCTGCTCGGCATGATGGCGTTTGTCTCGCCACTGATCCACTATCTGCCGATTCCGGCGATGTCGGCCCTGATCATCCTGATTGCTTGGCGGCTGGTCGAGTTCGGAAAGATCGTCCATGTGCTTCGCACAAGCGCATCCGAAACCATCGTGCTTGTCTCAACCTTTCTTGCCGTCCTGTTTTTGGAGATGGAGTTCGCCATCTTTCTGGGCGTAATTCTGTCGCTGTGCTTCTTCCTGCACCGGACCATGCGGACCGATGTTCCGCTGTGGGTCCCCAATCCCATGGATCGGCATCGCAGTTTCGCCAACGCCGACCGGGCTAGGCTGCCTGAATGTCCGCAAGCAATCTTTTCGCGCCTTCAAGGCCCGCTCTATTTCGGGGCACTCGAGGGGCTGCAAAGGGAGTTCCGCCGTCTGGAGCAGACCCGGCCCCATCAGTCTCATATGGTTCTCGGCATCGACGGTAACATCGGCATGGACCTGTCAGGCGCGGAATTCCTCATTGAGGAAGCCAAGAGGCGTGAGGCGCGAGGCGGTGGCCTTTATCTCATCGTAAAATACCCACGGCTGCGCAAACAGCTCTCCACATATCGGGTAGCAAGGGAAATCGGCCCGGGTCACGTGTTTCGCCGAAAGAGCGAAGCGATTCCGCGCGTCGTGCGCAGGCTTGATCCGATCATTTGCGCGGCCTGCAAGAACCGGATCTTCCTCGAGTGCCCGACGCCGGACGAACCTCGACAAAGGGACCAATCTCTGTCGGAAGCCGCTGTGTGCGCCTGAGCGTTCTGATTTGATGTTGGCCGGCATTAGATAAGGGTGCCGGCCGACCTCATTCGCGGTTCGGGCCTCTCGATACCAGCGCGCGGAATTCGCTTGCCGCGCGCGTGACATAACGTTCCTTGTGCCGCAGCACGAAAAAGCGGCGTTTCGGCAAGTCGATGTCGATCGCAACGAGCGTGCCCGCCTTGAGCGATCCTTCGGCGACCAGTCTTGATATGACGGTCGCGCCGGCGCCCGCTTCCACCGCCGCACGGACCGCCTCATTGGAAGGAAGTTCCAGCGCTATGTCCAAGGTGCGCGGGTCGACGCCGAGTGCCGGAAGCGCGGCCTCGAAGATCGAACGCGTTCCCGAACCGCGTTCGCGGAAAACCCAGCGCGTCGTGCTGAAATCCCGTTGCGGATCGGGACGCGCCCTCACCCACGGATGATCCGGTGCAACGACGAGCAGCAATTCGTCATCGGCGACCGGTTCGATCGACAGAGCGGGATCATCCACTTCACCTTCGATGAAACCGAGGTCGGCAATGCGCTCATGCACCATCTCACAGACGGCTTCCGTGTTGCCGATGGTAACGCCAAGTTCGATTCCCGGAAAAGTCGAACGAAAGCGATGCACGAATAACGGCAGCCAATAGTTGGCGACGGTCTGGCTGGCCCCGAGCCTCAGCAATCCCCGCTTCAGTCCGGCAAGGTCGGCGAGCACGACTTCGGCGGCAGCGGCGCGCGCCAGCACGGCACGCGCTTCGCGCAGAAAGACGTGACCGGCATCGGTGAGGACGATGCGCCGCCCGATGCGGTCGAAAAGTTGTGTCTGGTAACGCGCTTCGAGCGCAGCTACCGCCGCGCTCGTGGCCGATTGGGTCAGGTTCAGGTCGCGCGATGCCTGTGTGACGTGCTCGCGCTCGGCCACCGCGACGAAGATCCGGAGCTGTTCGAGGGTCACGTCCTTCCTTTCAACCGACGACCTTGATCAGCATTAAACTGAAAGATGCGATGAAAAGGAATGCGACAAGACCGAGAAGCAGCGGGCGGCCACCTTTTGCCTTCAGTTTCCTGAAGTCGGTTTCCATTCCCATCGCGGCCAGCGCCATCGACAGCAGGAAAGTCGTCAGCGATGCCGTCCATTCCTTCACCTCGAAGGGAATGGCGACGATGCTGTTCAGCCCGACGAGGGCCACAAAGCCGAGAACGAACCAGGGCATCGGCGCCTTTGCCTGGGAATGCCGATCGCCGGCGCTTCTGGCGCGGCGGCTTGCCGCGAGGCCCACGGCGATAACCATCGGCGCCAGCATCATGACCCGCGTGAGCTTGGCGATGGTTCCGAACTCGCCGGCCTGGTCGCCGACCTGAAAGGCCGCGGCAACGACCTGCGCGATCTCATGGATCGATGCGCCGACCCACAGGCCGTATGCATGCGGATCGAGATGCAGCAATCCCGGCAGGAGCGGGTAGAGAAACATCGCAACCGAACCGAAGATCGTCACGCAAGCCACCGCGTAGGCGACGTCCTCGTCCTTGGCGTTCGTCGCCGTATTGGTTGCGATGACGGCGGACGCTCCGCAAATCGACGTGCCGGCGGCGATCAGCTCGGCCAGTTTGCGCTCGACACCGATGATACGGCCGAACCACAGCGTGAAGAGGAAGGTTGCCAGCAGCGTGGCGGCGACGATGGCAACACCCGAAAGGCCGACTTGCATGACCTGCGCGATGCTGAGTTGCAGGCCGAGAAGGATGATGGCGAAGCGGAGAATCTTGCGTATCGAAAACGTCACGCCCGGCTTGGCGCGGACGGGCGTGCCGACCAGATTGTGGAAGGCCATGCCGATCACGATGGCAATGATCATCGGACTGAACGCCGAAACACCCGGCACGAGCCTGAGCCGGAAAGCCAGACAGGCGATCAGAGCCGCGAGGAGCAGGCCGGGCAGCAGGCTCCATCGGCTTTTGCGTTCTGCTTGTCTTAGCGCCTCATCAGCTTGGATGGCGCGTTGGAATTCTAGTTGTGTGGTGGCATTCATGGCTCAAGCTTCCTGTGTGAGCACAAGCTATGAGCCGGAGTTCAATCAATCCAACGCGTAATATCGCACGATTCGTTCGATGTTTTCGATGATAAGCTGCCCTGCCCGAAGAGCCGAGTCTGCGGGCAGGGTGGTGGCGGTCACGCCAGGGGTTTGAGGTTCGCCTCGATCGAGGCCCGCCTTCCTTCCAGGAAGGGCGGCAGGGAAAGTCTCTCACCGAGCGTTTCCAGTGGCTCATCGACTGTAAAGCCCGGCCCGTCCGTGGCGATTTCGAACAATATGCCGTTCGGCTCACGGAAATAGAGCGAACGGAAATAGTAGCGCTCGACCTCGCCGCTGGAGGGCAGGCGGAACTCGTTCAGCCGCTGCGTCCACTGATGCAGCGTTTCCTGATCGGGTGCCCTGAATGCTACGTGATGGACTGCGCCGGCCCCTTGGTGTGCGGGTCGCAAGCCAGGCTGCACGGCGACATGCAGCTCGGCGGCAGGTCCGCCTTCTCCCATCTCGAACACATGCACCTGGCCCTCCCCATCGGGCGACGGATACTCCCGTCCCTTGCGCATGTTCATTACCCTGGTCAGCACGGCCTCGGTGCTGGCGAGGTCGGGCACGCTGATGGTGATGGGGCCAAGTCCCCGGATCTGATGTTCGGCCGGAACAGGGCTTTTGTCCCAGGGGTGCGCGGCCCCTGCCCCACCGTCGCTGACCAGCCGGAAACGTTGACCTTCGGGATCTTCGAAGTCCAGCGCGCTGTGGCCGCCGATGCCGCCTATTTCGCCTGCCGGTACGGCGCTGGCGACCAGCCGCTCCTTCCACCACCGAAGGCTTTCGTCGCTGCCCACCCTCAACCCCGTTCTAACGATGCTGTGGGTTCCCCGGCGCTCGCGGCCGACAGGCCAGTCGAAGAAGGTGAGATCGGTGCCGGGCGAGGCTTGGCCGTCCGCATAGAAGAGATGATAGGCGCTGGTGTCGTCCTGGTTCACCGTCTTCTTGACCAGGCGCAAACCCAACGTGCGCGTGTAGAAATCGAGATTCTTCGGTGCGTTGGCGGTAATCGCCGTGAGATGGTGGATACCTGTCAGTTGCAAGCTCATGGCTGCCTCCTGCCTTTTGAGGAAATTGCTCCGCCTACATGTCTGCATGCCACGCTGTTCGGGAAAGGGGAGTCTACACGACAGTCCGTCGTCAAAATACGAACCAATCGCCGGGTTCGCCAGTACTCATGACGAACGGCAAGCTTCGCAGCAAGTTGCATCCACTTGAATTTCCAGAAAACATTCCTAGGTCAATTAATGATCTCGTGCATTGTGTGCGGGACGCAATGTTGTGGTTGATCTTCATTCGTGGAGGTTGTCATGGCAAATTCCGTAACGGTAGGCAGGAAGAGTCAGGATTGGGCCAATCTGGTCCTGGCGGTTTGCCTTCTACTCTCCCCTTGGGTCGTCGGCTTTGCCGCTGAAACCGTTCCAGCCTGGAACGCGTGGATTGTCGGCATACTGCTCGGCGCGCTGGCGCTGGCCGCGCTCTCGGTCTTCGCCGAATGGGAGGAATGGGTAAACCTTGCACTCGGCATCTGGCTGATCGTGTCGCCCTGGGTGCTCGGCTTCGACGCCAATGTGAACGCGCTGTGGACGCATATCGTCATCGGCGTGCTTGCTGCGGCGGTCTCGGCCTGGGCGGTCTGGGATATCCGGCATCCACATGCGCACGCATAGCTGAGACGAGACCTGATACCCATCCCGGCAATGTAGCTGTCCGTAGGGATGCGGATAGCGAGCAAGGCTATTTGTCTGCCACTTTCCCCTGAGTGATGAGGCGGGAGCTGCGTTGATCGCGCGTGTAGGTCCACAACCAGGTAAGGGCCACGCTTAGCCGGTTGCGAACGCCGATCAGGAAATAGATGTGGGCCAAACCCCATATCCACCAGGCGATGGCGCCTCGAAGCCTGATCCATCCGAAGTCGATCACCGCCAGTCGCTTGCCGATGGTGGCGAGGCTTCCGGCGTGCTTGTACCGAAAGGGTGAAATCGGACGTTCGCCACGCAGCCGCGCCCGAATTGCGCCGGCGACATATTGGCCCTGTTGCTTGGCTGCAGGCGCGATACCGGGAACCGGATTGCCATCGGGATCGGCAACCGCCGCCGTATCGCCAATGACGAATATTTCGGGATGGCCGGCAACAGTCAGATCCGGCTCTACCTTCACACGCCCGGCGCGGTCTGACGCCACATCGAGCCAAATGGCTGCTGGAGAGGCCTGCACTCCCGCCGCCCAGATGATGGTGGAGGCCGCGAGTTTCCGTCCGGCGTAAACGACGCCATCGGCCGTACAGTCAGAAACCGGCTGGCCAAGCTCCACCTCGACGCCCAGCCGCTCCAGCGATTTCTGCGCATAGATCGAGAGCTGCTGCGGATAGCCGCCAAGCACGCGGGGGCCGGCTTCGATCAGGACGACCCGGGCTTTTCGCGTGTCGATGTTGCGGAAATCCTTCGGCAAAGTCGATCGTGCAAGCTCTGCAATTGCACCGGCAAGTTCGACGCCGGTCGGTCCCGCGCCGATGATGACGAAAGTGAGAAGCGCAGCCCGCCTGGCTTGGTCTTTCTCGCGCTCCGCTTGCTCAAACGCGGTCAGGATACGCCGGCGAATGGTCGTGGCGTCCTCCAATGTTTTCAGCCCCGGCGCGAACGGTTCCCAGTCATCATGACCGAAATATGCGTGGCGAGCACCTGTGGCGAGCACGAGCGTATCGTAGGAGACAGTCGAGCCATCATCGAGGAAGACGCAACGCGCCTGCTTGTCCACGCCCTCCACCGTGGCAAGCAGGGTCGTCACCTCGCTGCGCCTGCGCAACAAATGGCGGATCGGCCAAGCAATCTCTGAAGTGGCCAGCGAGGCCGTCGCCACCTGATACAACAGCGGCTGGAACAAATGATGGTTGCGGCGATCGATGACGGTGATGCGAACCGGTGCGCCTGCCAGGCGATAGGTCGTTTCCAATCCGCCGAATCCGGCTCCGACGACAACGACATGATGCATATCTGAGACGGTGTCCCCCGGCATTGCGCTTCCCGTGCTTCCCTAGTTCATCCGCCGGAACGGTTCAAACGGGGCGATCACCGTCAAACTGATCTGCCCACGGCAAGGCGGCAAGCCAATTCTCTCGCCGAGACGTCCACAATTCATATTCGGGGATGAGATCGCTTGGCGCGATATCGAGTGACCCGAGCATGATTTCCGCCTCGTCGTTCCGCAGCCACACGATTCGTCCGCCGCAATTGGGGCAGAAGCTGCGATGTGCAAAGGTCTTCATCTTGCCGCTGCTGGTGTAAGCGGCGATCGGCCAGACGCCGAAGGGCGTGAAGAAACTGCCGCTGGCGCGCCGACAATCCTGGCAATGGCAAAGGCCTACGCGTAGCGGCGCGCCGCTGACACGAAAACGGACAGCGCCGCAAAGGCAACCACCTTCACGTTGGATATCTGCCGTTGCGGGGTTCACCGCTGCGGCCGGTCGCGTAGTCCGGGCGCCTTCGGATTGTTGGCGCCGCTCGCTCCGCAACCAAGCCGGCAGGAACTCTGCCAACAGACTGCGGAATACGTCTTCAAACCGCTGCGTTCGGTGTAAGCTCATCCGGACAAACAATTCATGCGGGCGGAGGTTCCGAAATGGCCATGCGGCTGGCGCGCCCAAACTCGGTTTCGTCCATGAGCGCGCGCAACGATCTCTCCTTGAGTATGACGAAGCCGTTTATCCTAAACGGCGGTGAAGACGCCAAGTGCACCATCCTGCTCGGGCATGGCGCGGGCGCACCGATGGACTCGGCCTCGATGACAGCAGCGGCCGGCGCGCTGGCAGCGCATAATTTCCGCGTTGCCCGCTTTGAATTCGACTATATGGCGGACAGACGGGGAAACGGGGCGCGCAAGCCGCCTCCGCGGGCGGAAAGGCTTATCCCTGAATATGCCGCGGCAGTCGATGCGCTTGGTGCAAAGGGACCGCTGATCATCGGCGGCAAGTCGATGGGCGGACGCGTCGCCAGCATGATCGCCGACGAGCTTCTGGCGTCCGGAAAAATCGTCGGCTTGTTGTGTCTGGGCTATCCGTTCCACCCGCCGGCGAAGCCAGGTCAGCTTCGAACCAAACATCTCGTCGAGCTGAAAACGCCAACCCTTATCGTGCAGGGTACGCGTGATGAGTTCGGCACACGCGAAGACGTCGCCGACTATACACTTTCCGAAGCCATCGAGATCTTCTGGCTGGACGACGGCGATCACGATCTGAAGCCGCGCAAGAGCATATCCGGCTTCACCATTGCCGACCATCTGAAGACCATGGCCGAAAAGGTGTCAACCTGGGCCGACAGGCTCGTGCGCTGACGGATGAAGATCGCTACCTTCAACATCAACGGGGTCAACGGTCGTCTTCCGGTGTTGCTGCGATGGTTGGCCGAAGCCGAAGCCGATGTGGTCTGCCTGCAGGAACTCAAGGCGCCAGACGAACGGTTCCCCATTCGCGAGATCGAACATGCCGGCTACGGCGCGATCTGGCACGGACAGAAGAGCTGGAACGGTGTCGCCATACTAGCGCGCGGCAAGGAGCCTATCGAAACACGCCGCGGCCTGCCCGGCGATCCCGACGACAGCCATAGCCGCTACATCGAGGCGGCGATCGAGGGCATGCTCGTCGGCTGCCTGTATCTGCCCAACGGCAACCCCGCGCCCGGCCCGAAGTTCGATTACAAGCTGCGCTGGTTCCAGCGCCTGACGGACTACGCAGCCGAACTGCTCGCTCTCGAGATCCCGGTCGTGCTTGCCGGCGACTACAACGTGATGCCGACAGAACTCGATGTCTATAAACCCGAGCGCTGGACCGGTGACGCACTTTTTCGTCCGGAAGTGAGAGACGCTTTTCACGTATTGGTCGCGCAGGGTTGGACCGACGCGCTTCGCACCCTCCATCCGGATGAGCGCATCTACACGTTCTGGGACTACTTCCGAAATGCCTGGGGCCGAAACGCCGGGCTGAGGCTCGATCACTTTTTGCTCAGCCCGTCGGTGGCGGCGCGTCTTGCGGCGGCAGAGGTCGACCGGCAGGTGCGTGGTTGGGACAAGGCGAGCGATCATGCGCCAACCTGGATCGAACTGGTCGACGGCAGCCGCACTAAGCGGCGCAAAGGAACGCCCAAATCCGGCTAGGAGCAAGCACGGACAGCCAAAGCACCTCGACCTGGTCGGGAGATTGCGTCCTTTTTTCCATGGTTTTTCCTGACGGACATGACGTATATGCGGCTGTGCCCGGTGGAGAAATCTATATGTCAGGCTCGCTCGAACCGCTCGCAGGGATCGTGACCACTGATCTGGCCGCGATAACCCGGGGGCGCTTCGTGACCGAAGGCAGGCTCTCCCAAATTGCCGCCACCGGTGTGGGCTGGATACAAACCAACCTGTCGCTTACCGCGTTCAGCACGGCGGCCACTCCCAATATCTGGGGCTCGGCCGGCGATTTGCGGCTCATTCCCGACTTCAAAGCCCGCTATCGCTGCCATGCTACGGGAAGCCAGACCCCTTTCGACATGATCATGGGCAATCTGGTCGAAATCGACGGCAGTTCGTGGAGCGGATGCACGCGCAGCATTCTGAGAAACGCCGCCGCGGCACTTGAGAACGCGACCGGCCTGTCGCTCAAGGCCTCATTCGAGCAGGAATTCTACTTGCTCGGCCAGGATCCGGGGCCCGGGCACTCGCTATCCTTTGCGGCGCTGCGCCGTGCCGACCCGTTCGCACCACAACTGATGGCCGCCTTGCAGGAGGCAGGCCTGAACCCGGAAGTGATCCTTGCCGAACTCGGCCCGACACAGTTCGAGGTCAGCATAGCCCCTACAGATCCTGTGGCGGCTGCCGACCGGGCGATCGCGGTAAGGGAAATCACCAGGGAGCTGGCGAGAAATTTCGGCGCGAAGGCAAGCTTTTCGCCGAAACCGTATCTCGACCAGCCCGGCAACGGTGTGCACATCCATTTCAGCCTGGTGGACAAGTCAGGTCGGGGAAAAACCTATGATGCGGATGGACCGGCGCAACTCTCGGCCGAGGCGGCAAGCTTCTGCGCGGGCATATTGCGCCATCTGCCGGCGCTCGTGGCGCTGACGGCGTCAAGCGCTCCGTCCTACTACCGCCTCAAGCCGCATAGCTGGAGTTCGTCCCATACCTGGCTGGCGCGACAGGATCGGGAGGCGACGCTGCGCATCTGCCCCGTCCTGACCATGGCGGATCGGGATCCAGCCGACCAGCTCAACATCGAATATCGCGCCGCCGATGCAACCGCCAATCCCTATCTGGCCTTGGCAGCGCTCATCCATGCCGGACTTGAAGGAATGACCAAGGGCTACAAGCTGCCGCTGCTTACGGCGGTAAATCCGGAGGCATTGTCGCCAGACCAGCGCCGCATGCACCAGCTCGAGCGATTGCCGGGAAGCCTCGGCGAGAGTCTTGACGCCTTGCGGGCAGACGAGACCGTGACCGGCTGGTTTCCAAAGCCCCTCATCGAGAGCTTTTTCGCCGTCAAGCACTCGGAACTGGCACGGCTGGAAGGGCTCGACAACGCAGCGGTTAGCGAACTCTATCGCGACCTTTATTAGGCCCCATCCCGAGGATCGGGACGAGGCCAGCTCGCGCACAGTGCGCGCAAGGATTGCGGCACTTGGAATCGATGCATGATTCCTCTGATTTTAGAAGCTATGCCTTAGCCGGCTGCAGAAAACCCAGCGTCTCCTCAGAAGACGCCACGTGGCAGTAAATCATGTTGATGATTTCCAGCTCGTGGTCGTGTAACTGCTTGGTGGCGGCGGCACAGCAATCCTCGACGACGACGACGTTGAAGCTTTCGTCGGCAAGGCTGCGCACGGTCGAGGAAATGCACTGGTCGGTGAAGATGCCGACCACGATGACGTTCTTGATGCCCATATTCTGCAGTATGAGCCGCATATTGGTGCCGGTCAGCGCGCTGTCGGTCGTCTTGCAGAAGACGATCTCATCGCCCTGCGGCTCAAGCTCGGGCACGATTTTCGATTCCTCGCTGTCCTTGGGCAGCAGCAGATAATTCCAGCCGGGCTTTTTCTGGCTGAGCGAACGGTCACGGCCGTCACTCTTCATGCAGGCGATGCGGGCATACATGACCTCCACACCCTGCGCGCGGCTTTTTTCGACAAGCTTGGCGATGTTGGGGATGACGACGTCATTCATCCGCTGACGGAAGGGCTCCCAGCGGTCGCGTTGTTCGGGATCGTCGGACGGGACCAGATAGATGCCCTGCACATCGACGACAAGCAGCGCGGTTTCGGAAGGATCAAAGACGATATCGTCGGGTTCCGGGGCACCCTGATAATAGAACGAGCGATAGTTCGTCTTCCAGTTCATGGCAGTCTCCAGTCAATTCAAGGATGAAAATCGGTGCGCCCGCGTCAGGCGCGGCGACGCTTTTTCTGAAGCAGGGCGCCGAATTCCTCCGCGCCGATGATGCCGCTGGGGCGCAGCACGAGAACCACGATCATCGCCACCGCCAAAACGATCTCGGTCAGGCCGACCATCTGCCAGGGAAACACGGCCGAACTGTTCAGCGCGTTTTCGGTGGCCCGCAGCGCCTCGAACGCGAAGGTCACCAGGAAGGTGCCGAGCACCGCACCGGACACCGTGGCCGAGCCGCCGATGACCAGCATGCCCAGAATGACGAAGGTCTCCTTCAGATAGAAGGCAGAAGGCTGGAACGAGGTAATGAAATGCGCCCACAGGCCACCGGCAAAGCCGGCGATCAGCGCGCTCAGGATGAAGCCGCGCCAGCGCAGCATGGAAAGATTGGCGCCCATCGCGCCGGCGGCGACCTCGTCGTCCCGCACGGCGCGCAGCAGGAGGCCGGTGCGGGACTCCTTGAACAGCAGTGCCATGACCGCAGCCAGGATCGCTCCCCCGGCCGCCAGATAGACGGTGGTGGCCTTGGGCACACCGAACAGGGTCCGCGGGCCGTTGGTGACTTCGCTCCAGTTCACCATGATGGTGTGCATGACCACCAGCAGCGCAAAGGAGGTGATGACGGCGGCGGCGTCCGACAGGCGCATCAGCGGATAGGCGACGAGTGCCGCAATCAACATGGCGGCCAGCGCGCCGACTGCGATGGAGATATAGGGGCTCAGCAAGACCGGCTTGAGCACAAGGTAGAGGTCCGGCAGCACCATGCCGCGCATCTGCAGCGGAATGGTGAACAGCGAGGAGGTGTAGGCGCCGATGCCCATGAAGGCGACGTGGGCGAAGGACAGAATGCCGGAATTGCCCATGAAGACCTGCAGGCCCAGCACGAGGATCATGTTGATCAAAAGCAGCGTGGTGATGCGTTCGAATACCGGGAAACCCAGCATTTTCGATGCCAGCACCAGCAACAGGACCGGCGCTGTCACGGCGGCGAGTGTGATCAGCTTGCTATTGTTCATCGTCATTGTCCGTTCGAGCAATTCCAGGAAAAGTGGAAACCGGTTTTCCGTGCGGAATTGCGTAAAAACAAATTCTAGGTCCGCTGTCCGGTCGCCGGGCCCTTGATCAGGCCGTCGGGCCGCCAGAGCAGGATCAGGATGACCAGCGAGAACGTGAAGGCGTCACGGAACTTCAGGAGCTCAGGTGGCAGGGCGTAGTTGAAAGTGGTAACGATCAGCGCCAGCAGGAAGCCGCCGACGACGGCGCCTTGCAGGCTCCGCATGCCGCCGATGACCGTGGCGATGAAAGCGACCAACAACGGTTCCAGACCAATGCCGGGAACCACCGAACCGATGCGGCCCAACCAGAACAGCGAGACGACGCCGGCCAGCAGTCCGCTGATCGCAAAGGCAGAGGTGATGACCAGATTGGCCGGAATGCCCAGCATCCGCGCCATGGTGAATTTCGTCGCCGCCGCCCGCATGGCTAGACCCAGCACCGTCTTCTTCATGATGAAGGAAAACAAAGCGAGCATGAGCGCCGCTGTCGCGATGGTGAGGATGTTCCGCAGCGGAATGATCGCGCCTCCAAGCACGATCGTGTCGGAAAACACCGAAGGCAGCGGCACGGTGCGGGCACGCGGCGAGATGAACAGCAGCGCGGCATTCTGCAGAAGCGTCGAGAAGGCGAATGAGGTGATGAGCACCGCCGTTACCGACTTGGATCGCACCGGGCGGAAGGCCACATATTCGGTGGCGATGCCCGTGAGTATCGCCATCAACACGGCGACCCCTGCCATCGCCAGCCATGGCAAAGGAGAGCCGCTGAGCAGGAACAGCGTGTAGCCGGCAACCATGATCAACTCGCCATAAGCGAAATTGACTAGCTTCAAGATGCCGTAAACGATGACCAGTCCGAGCGCCATCAGGGCGTAAAGGCTGCCGAGGCTGAGCACGTCGATGAGGAATTGGATATAGATGGCCACGCCTCAGCTCCCCAGATAGATCGACTTGAGATCGGAACGCTCGGCGATTTCAGCGGCCGTGCCTTCCGCAGCCACGCGGCCCAGCGAAAGCACATAGTTGCGGTCGCTGATCTTCATCGCCTTCGTCGCATTCTGTTCGACCAGCAGGATGGTGACGCCAGACTTGCGCAGCGCCACGATCATCTCGAAGATCTTGTCGACGATGACCGGAGCAAGGCCCAGAGACGGTTCGTCCAGCAAAAGCAGGCTCGGGTTCGACATCATGGCGCGCGCGATCACCAATTGCTGCTGCTGACCGCCGGACAAGGTTCCGGCCGGCTGCTTCACGCGTTCGGCAAGCAGCGGAAACAGCTCGAACATCTGCTGGCGCGTCGCCGCCACCGCCTTTGTGTCGAAGCGCCGGCTGAATGCGCCGAGCTGGAGATTCTCATCGACCGTCAGATCGGGAAACACGTCCCTGGTTTCGGGGACCATGGCCACGCCGCGCCGCACGAGTTGCTCGGGCGAAAGGCTGGAAATGTTTTCGCCATTGAGCGTTATGGTGCCGCGCGCCGGCTTGAGCACGCCGGCAATCGACTTGAGCGTCGAGGACTTTCCCGCGCCGTTCGCACCGAGCAGGGTGACGAGTTCGCCTTTCTCGACCCTCAGGCTGACGTCACGCACGGCCTTGACCGCGCCGTAGCGCAGCTCGATTCCCTTGATCTCAAGCATGGTTTTCGGCCTCCAATGCATCGGCGCCGAGATAGGCTTCGATCACCGCCGGCAGGCGGCGCACTTCATCGACCCCGCCTTCGCCGATGGTCTTTCCTTGTGCGATGGCCTGGAGGCGGTGGCACAGACGCATGATCAGCGGCATGTCGTGATCGATGATGACGATGCCCAGATCGCGCTCCTCGGGCAGCCGCTTGAGTATCTGCATCAGCATGCCCGATTCCTCTTCGTTCATGCCGGCGGCGGGTTCGTCGAGCAGCAGATATTTGGGATCGGCCACCAGAGCGCGCGCGATTTCCACGCGGCGCTCGTCGCCATAGTTGAGTGAGCTCGCCAGTTCGGACCGATAGTCGGTGAGGGAGAATTCTTCCAGAAGCCGGTCGACGCCGCTGCGCGCCTGGCGCCGCGAACTGCCCTTGGCGATGGCAGCTACCTCGATGTTCTCGGCAACCGTCAGATTGCCGAACAGGCGAACCGTCTGGAACGAACGCATGATGCCGCGCAATGCCCGCTGGCGCGGCAGCAGCGCGCCAATGTCTTCGCCATCGCACAGAACCGTTCCCGAAACCGGCGTCACCTGCCCGGTCAGGACATTGATCAGGGTGGTTTTTCCCGAACCGTTGGGTCCGATCAGGCCCAGGATTTCGCGGCGGTTGAGCGTCAGATCGACATTGTCGAGGGCGCGCAGGCCGGAAAATTCCACAACGATTGAGTTGGCTTGAAGGCTTGGATTGGCCATGGTGTCTTAACCGAATTCGAGAGAAAGGCTCCGGCAAGCGCCGCCTTCCGAAGCCTGGGGCGGAACGGCGTGTGAGCCTTGCCCATGAAGGACCGCAGCGGCTGATGTAAGCCGGTCCTTGCGGTCGCATCGTCGCATGTCGCGGAACACGGTGGCGTGCCGATGTCCGCGACGATGCTTTTCCTTGTCCTGCTGCGCAGGACGAGCCTTGTCCGTTACGGGGCAGGCTGGCTTTCCGCACGGCGCCATCCCAGGAAGGAAGGCTTGCCGCCATTGATGGCGATGACCGCAGCCGACTTGTTCGGCTGATGGCCGAGTTCAGCCGAGCTGTAGGACAGTTTGCCGGTCAGCAGATCGAACTCGTTTTCCTCCAGCGCCTTGGCAACTGCGGCACCGTCGGTCGAGCCGGCGATCTTGACCGCTTCGGCCATCAGCATGACGGTATCCCAGCCGGTAGCGACAAAGGAGGTGTCCGGCTCGGAACCGTACTGGGCCTTGTAGAGGTCGATGAACTTGGGCATGTCGGCATGCGCTTCCGGGCCCATCCAGGTGTGGCCGACGAAGTAGATTTCATTGCCGAATCTCTCGCCGAGTGCCTCGAACAGACCGGGGTCGTCATAGGAATCGCCGCCCATGATCGGCGTGGTGATGCCAACTTCGCGAATCGCGCGGATGATCGTGCCGAGATCAGGCATATAGGATGAGATGAAGATCACATCCGGCTTTTCCGGCAGCGCCTGCAGACGGGCAAGCTGCGCGGAAAAGTCCTGCGCGCCCTGCGTATAGGCGTCCTGGAGCACGACTTCGCCGCCCAGGTCCTTGAAATGCTGGGTGAAATATTTGCTCAGGCTCTTGGTGTAGGCGATGAACTGATCGGTAACTACATAGGCCGTCTTCCAGCCGCGCTCCTTGAAGGCGTATTCGGCCGCGGTCGCGCCCATCGCCGTGTTCCACATCGACAAGGTGAACTGCTTGTCGCCGAGCGACCAGGAGCTGTAGAGCGGATCGGAAGCGCAGGTTGAGATGCCGACAATGTTGGCGTTCTGCGCCTCGCGGCTGGCAGGCCCGCCGAAATCGAAATCGCATGGCGCGATGATCAGCTCGGCGCCCTGGTTGATCACGTTGATGGCATTGTTGCCGACCGTCACCGGATCGCTCTTGCCGTCGATGTTGACCAGCTTGATCTGCTTGCCGAGCAGGCCACCTTGCTCGTTAAGGACCTTGACGGCGACTTCCGCGCCCTTGAGACCCGCCTCGTCCAGCGGCGCCTGCACGCCGGTCAGGCTGAGCGCGCCGCCGATGATGATCTCGTCGGCCGCGGCATTTGCCGCCAGACCCGCACTCAATGCCAGCGCCATGACGAGACGCGAAACTCCACCGTATAGCCTCACTTAGATGCCCTCCATAATCGAACCGGTTTCAAAGGTTTCAACGCGCTGCAATGCTCCGCAGCCACAAAATTGTCAATATTGAAAATTTTCTTTTAAGAAAATCAGGTCCGGCGCGGAATGGAAGCGCGGGTCGAAACGAAAAAGATTTCAGCAGGTTGCTCGCTGGTGCGGACATAGGCATGCGCGACGCCCGAATCGAAACAGACGCTGTCGCCTTGCTCCAGATGCTGGGGCTCCCGACCTTCATAGTGGAGGTCGATCGAGCCTGAAAGCACCGTCACGACCTCTTCGCCCTCATGGTTGCTCCAGTCGACGCGGTCAGGCACTTGCGTCGTGTGGATGATCATGATTCCCGGGTTGAGCCGGCCGTGTGTCCGGGTGGCCTGAGGGTAATAGTCGTACAGGCCGGTATGGTGCGGTTCTATCTGCGAGCGTCGCTGCAGGATGAACTTTTCCTCCTGGGTGTCCTGCTCGATGATGTCGGTTACAAGAACACCCAGGCCCCGGGCTATTTTGTAGATGGTCTGGAAACCGCCCAAAACTTTGCCGGTCTCGATCTTGCTGATGGTGGCGAACGAGACACCGCTTTTCTTGCTGAGTTCTACGAGAGTAACATTTTGGGCCAGGCGTCGCTGCCTTAGTCTCTTCCCGATATTGGCCGGAGATGAAGTCTGCTCTGCCTTCCGGGACTTCTGAATTTTTGCCATGTGAATCGTCAAGGCTTTACTGCGGTTGCGAAGCCGACAGCTACCGCCACGTCGACATGGCGCTATGCATGGCATGGTCCGGATGCTTTGGCCAGTGCATCAGCTACAGCCGGGTTGACAGGCAGGCCGGCGATCGCCCAACATGCAGCCTTCACCAGGGGAGTCCCGACAAGGGGCTGAGATACTGCTGGCTCGCGCAGCGCAGTGACCCGTCGAACCTGATCCAGTTCATACTGGCGTAGGGATGGTGCAGGCGCTCCATGGGTCATCTGTCCGTCGCGGGCGATGCGAAATATCGGATAAGCTGTCCGATCGCTGACAAGCGAAGCGTCTTATTCCTCCTTCCGGCACCGAACTGGGTCTCCAATGCGACCGAGCAAAGGAGGTCCCTATGAATGCCTTGACTCCCACCGTCACCACCGGCGTGCTGCCCGCATCGCGCAAGATCTACAAGGCTGGAGCCATCCATGCCGATCTTCGCGTGCCGATGCGCGAGATCGCCGTTCATCCGAGCGCCGGCGAACCGCCGGTGACGGTTTATGATTCCTCGGGCCCCTACACCGACGCCGATGCGGCCATTGCCATCGACAAGGGCCTGCCGCGTCTTCGCGAAGCCTGGATCGCGGCGCGCGGCGATGTAGAATCCTATGAAGGCCGCACGGTCAGGCCTGAGGACAACGGCTTTGTCTCAGGCGATCGGCTGACGCCGGAATTTCCGGCGCGGCATCGTGCGCTGCGTGCGGTGTCCGGCCGGGCCGTGACCCAGCTTGCCTATGCGCGCGCCGGTATCGTCACGCCGGAAATGGAATTCGTGGCCATCCGCGAGAATCTCGGGCGGGAGCGGCTGGCGCATGCGGCGGAGCGCGACGGCCAATCCTTCGGCGCCGCAGTTCCTGATTTCGTCACGCCTGAATTCGTGCGCGACGAGGTGGCGCGCGGCCGCGCCATCATTCCCGCCAACATAAACCATCCCGAAAGCGAGCCGATGATCATCGGCCGCAATTTCCTGGTGAAGATCAACGCGAATATCGGCAACTCGGCGGTCACCTCCTCCATGGCCGAGGAAGTGGAAAAGATGGTGTGGGCGATCCGCTGGGGCGCCGACACCGTCATGGACCTGTCGACCGGCCGCAACATCCACAATATCCGCGAATGGATCATCCGCAACGCGCCGGTGCCGATCGGTACCGTGCCGCTCTACCAGGCGCTGGAAAAGGTTGGCGGCATCGCCGAGGACCTGAGTTGGGAGGTTTATCGAGATACGCTGATCGAGCAGGCCGAGCAGGGCGTCGACTACTTCACCATCCATGCCGGGGTGCGGCTTTCCCACATTCCGCTGACGGTCGATCGCGTCACCGGCATCGTCAGCAGGGGTGGCTCGATCATGGCCAAATGGTGCCTGCATCACCATAGGGAGAGCTTTCTCTACGAGCATTTCGACGAAATCTGCGACATCGCCCGCGCCTATGACGTGTCCTTCTCGCTCGGCGACGGCCTGCGCCCCGGCTCCATAGCCGACGCCAACGATGCCGCGCAGTTCGCCGAACTGGAGACGCTGGGAGAGCTGACGCAGATCGCCTGGGCCAAGGACTGCCAGGTGATGATCGAGGGGCCGGGCCATGTGCCCATGCACAAGATCAAGGAGAACATGGACAAGCAGCTCGAAGTCTGCGGCGAGGCGCCGTTCTACACGCTCGGGCCGCTGACGACCGACATTGCGCCGGGCTACGACCACATCACCTCCGGCATCGGGGCGGCGATGATCGGCTGGTTCGGCACCGCCATGCTCTGCTATGTCACGCCCAAGGAGCATCTCGGCCTTCCCGACCGCGACGACGTCAAGACTGGCGTCATCACCTACAAGATCGCAGCACATGCCGCCGATCTCGCCAAGGGGCATCCGGCCGCGAAAATACGTGACGACGCGCTGTCGCGGGCGCGCTTCGAATTCCGCTGGGAGGATCAGTTCAACCTCTCGCTCGATCCGGAAACGGCGCGCTCCTTCCACGACGAGACGCTGCCCAAGGAGGCGCACAAGGTGGCGCATTTCTGCTCGATGTGCGGGCCGAAATTCTGCTCCATGCGCATCTCGCACGATATCCGTGACGCTGCCCGCCAGGAAGCCGTCCGCAAGGACGGCATGGCAGCGATGGCGGAGAAATTTCGCGAGGGCGGCGATCTATACATGCCGCTGGAAAAAGCCGCGCCGGATACCGAGAAGGCACTATGAAGGTGCTGGTCCAAGGGGCCGGCGTCGCCGGCCTCACGGTCGCGCATGAGCTCAGCCGTCGCGGCGCGTCGGTTTGCGTCAGCGACCCGCGCCGTGACCTAACCGCCACTGCCTCGTGGTTCGCCGGCGGCATGCTGGCACCCTGGTGCGAGCGTGAGAGCGCCGAGCGGATGGTACTGGAGCTCGGAACCGGTGCCGCCGAATGGTGGGAAAGCGTTCTGCCCGGCCACGTCACGCGTGCCGGCACGCTGGTCGTGGCCCCGGCGCGCGACCGGGCTGAACTGGCGCGTTTCGCCGCGCGCACGACCGGCTTCGTGGAACTCGACGCGGCGGCGATCGCCGCGCTCGAACCCGATCTCGGCGGACGGTTTCGGCATGGCCTGTATTTTGCCGGCGAAGCGCATCTGGACCCACGCGCGGCCCTTCTCGCCCTGCACGACAAGCTGGAGGCGATGGGCGTCCGTTTCGAAAACCACAAGCCGGATGAGGCCAGCTTCGCTCGCGTTGTCGATTGTACCGGCATGGCCCGCGCCGGCACCGATCCGCAACTGCGTGGCGTGCGCGGCGAGATGCTGATCCTGCGGACGCCGGACATCACCCTTTCGAGGCCGGTACGGCTCCTGCATCCGCGTTTTCCGCTCTATGTCGTTCCGCGTTCCGACCACCATTTCATGGTCGGCGCGACCATGATCGAGAGCCATTCCGCCCGTCCGGTCACGGCGCGCTCGATGATGGAACTGCTCAACGCGGCTTACAGCCTGCACCCCGCCTTCGCCGAAGCCGAGATCATCGAGGCAGGCGTTGGTGTACGGCCGGCCTATGCCGACAACCTGCCGCGCGTCGACAAGCAGGCGAACACGATCAGCATCAACGGGCTCCACCGCCACGGCTTCCTGCTGGCGCCGGCAATGGCGCGGCAGGCAGCAGATCTTGTTCTCGAACACGCCGAAGCGAAGGAGCTTCTTCATGAAACTCACCATTAACGGCAAGACGGAGGAGGTCTCGGCCGCCACGCTGGCCGTTCTGCTGACCGAATTGGATTATGAAGGCGACTGGCTTGCCACCGCCCGCAATGGCGAGGTCGTGCATGCGGCCGATCGGCAGCACTGCCGACTGGCCGAAGGCGACCGGATCGAAATCCTCTCGCCCATGCAGGGGGGCTGAGAGATGCTTTCCCTCTACGGCAAGCAGCTTGCCTCGCGTCTTTTTCTCGGCACGGCCCAATATCCCTCGCCTGCGATCCTTGCCGACGCCGTGAGGGGCTCCGGAGCGTCGGTCGCGACCGTGTCGCTGCGCCGCGAAACGGCCGGCGGCGGCACGGGCGGCGGCGCGTTCTGGTCGCTGATCCGCTCGCTTGACGTCGCGGTGTTGCCAAATACGGCCGGGTGCCACTCGGCCAAGGAAGCCGTCACCACAGCGGCAATGGCGCGTGAGGTGTTCGGCACCAACTGGATCAAGCTCGAGGTCATCGGCAATCACGACACGCTGCAGCCGGAAGTGTTCGAACTTGTGGAAGCCGCCCGCATCCTTTGCCGCGACGGCTTTGCCGTCTTCCCCTACACCACCGACGATCTTGTAGTGGCCGAGCGGCTGCTTGAAGCCGGCTGCGAGGTGCTGATGCCATGGTGCGCGCCGATCGGCTCGGCCAAGGGGCCGCTCAACCTAGACGCGCTGCGCACCCTGCGCGGCCATTTCCCCGATGTCCCTCTCATAGTCGATGCGGGTCTCGGCCGGCCCTCCCATGCCGCGGCGGTGATGGAACTCGGCTTCGACGCCGTTCTCCTCAACACCGCGGTTGCCAAGGCAGGCGATCCGGCGGCAATGGCCGTCGCCTTCGCCAAAGCGGTCGAAGCCGGTCGCGCCGCCTATCTTGCCGGCATGCTGGAGCCACGCGACATGGCTGTCCCCTCGACGCCGGTGATCGGAAAGGCGGTGTTCACGTGAAGCTCGACCCGTTCTACCTGATTGTCGATAGCGCCGCCTGGACGAAGCGCCTGGTGCCGCTGGGCGTGAAGTTGGTTCAGCTCCGCATCAAGGACATGGAACGCCCTGCCCTGCTGGAGGAAATCCGCCAGGCCAGGACGATCTGCGAGCGCCATGGCTGCCAGCTCATCGTCAACGATCATTGGCGATTGGCGATCGAGGCTGGGTGCGACTTTGTCCATCTCGGCCAGGAAGACCTCGCGACGGCCGACCTTGGCGCTATCCGTCGCGCCGGAATGAGCCTGGGGCTCAGCACCCACGATCACGCAGAACTCGAAACCGCGCTTGCCGCACAGCCTGACTATGTGGCGCTCGGCCCGATCTATCCGACCATCTTGAAGAAGATGAAATGGGCGCCGCAAGGGCTGGAGCGCATTGCCGAGTGGAAGAAGCGCATCGGCCTCTTGCCGCTCGTCGCCATAGGAGGATTGAACCCGGGGCGGCTTGCGGGCGTTTTCGAGGCCGGCGCCGACACTGCGGCCGTGGTCACCGACATCACGCTCAACCCCGATCCGGAGGCGCGTGCTCGCGAATGGATCGAGCGGACCTCGCCATGGCGGTGAGCGGCGCGCCGCACGTATTGGTGGTGGCGGGATCGGACTCATCGGGCGGCGCCGGCCTTGCCCGCGACGTGGAAACGATCTCCGCATTCGGGCTACGCACCTGCCTGGCGGTAACGGCCGTGACGGTGCAGACCCATGTCGGCGTCGATCGCATCGAGCCCATGCCCGCCAACCTCATAGCCGAGCAGATGCGCGCCGCATTTGCCGCCAATGCAATTCGCGCGATCAAGATCGGCATGTTGGGGGCAGAGGAAGCCATTGCGGCAATGGCAGCCGTGTTGCGGCTGCACCGCCAGGTGCCCGCTGTTCTTGACCCGGTACTTGCCGCCTCGTCGGGCCGTGCGCTGTTGCCCGATACGGCCATCGGCGCGATGAAGCATGAGCTGATGCCGCTTTGTGCCCTGGTGACGCCGAACCTGATCGAGCTGGCGATCCTTACCGGCAGTGAGCCGGCCTCGCATGAGCCGGCCACCTTGCGGCAGGGTCACATGCTCCTGAAGGCCGGGTGCAATGCGGTGCTGGTGAAGGGTGGCCATGCGGGAGGTGTCGAAGCGGCCGATCTTTTGCTCCGCCCCGATCAGGTGCCAATGCGCTTTGCCGCGCCGCGCCTGGCAGGCACGATGCGCGGCACCGGCTGCATGCTCGCCAGCGCCATCGCAGCCCATCTGGCCGCCGAAGGCGAAATGGATTCGGTCGACGAGGCTGTACGGCAGGCAAAGCGCTACGTGTTCGAGAGGTACGCGGCAGCTACAACACCCGGCGATAACAACGTACTTCCGCAGCGTAATCCGTCCGAAGGTGGCCATTTGACGTAATTTTGTGCATGCGAGGCCCAAACTTGGAAAACCGTTCCCCACGCCAGAACGTTGACGGACTGGCGGGGCCGGGTCAGGTTCATGTCCAACTTGGGCCAGCCGCAGAGCAATGTACGACAAGACACCGAAGCACAGCGCAAGAGCGGAGCAGGGCCGCGAAGTAACCGTGGACCTGATCGCGGTGCTGGTCGCGGTGACCAATGATCGGCCTTGCGTCCTGACCATCCGTCAGGCCAGGGCACTGCCTTCGGGGCCCTTCGAACTCGGGCATCGGTCGCTGCAATCGGGCCTGCGCGACTGGGTCGAGCAACAGACTGGGCATCCGCTCGGCTATATCGAGCAGCTCTATACTTTCGCCGACCGCGACCGCGTCGCGCATGAACGGGTGCAGCGGGTCATCTCGATCAGCTATCTCGGCCTGACACGGCAGGATCAGGCCGAGGATGCGCCGAACCGGGACTGGCGGTGCTGGTACGACTATTTTCCTTGGGAGGATCACCGCGCCGGCCAACCGCCGATGCTGCGAGACGTACTTGAACCGCAACTGCGTGACTGGGCGAAAGCCGCCACCGGCGCTGAGTTGCGCCAGGACCGCTGGCAGCGGGCGGCGATCGCCTTCGGCTTCGACGCGTATGGCTGGAACGAGGAACTCGTCCTGCAACGCTACGAGCTTCTCTATGAAGCTCTGCTGGTGGAGGAAGCCCGGCGCGGCGGGCAGGCGGGCGAGCCGCTCCCGATCCCCGGACGGTCGATGACCGCCGATCATCGGCGCATCCTCGCCACAGGAATTGCCCGCCTTCGCAGCAAGATCAAATATCGGCCGGTCGTCTTCGAATTGATGCCCCCGGTTTTCACCCTCCTGCAATTACAGCGCACGGTCGAAGCATTGGTCGGCAGGCTGGTGCACAAGCAGAATTTCCGGCGCCTTATCGAGCAGCAGGAGCTGGTCGAGGAAACTGGAGAAACGACCGCCGACACAGGCGGGCGTCCAGCCAAGCTGTTCCGCTTCCGCCATGCGGTGCTGCCTGAACGATCCGTCGCCGGAACGAAATTACCACTTTCGCGCGCTTGACATCTCTTATGCTCACAGTAAGCATATGCCCTCATTATACTCAAATAGAGCATAACGAGGCTGACGATGCTGAACCCGCCCTTCCCGGCCGCCGCGTTGTATGAGCGTGTACGGCGGGTGATTCCACCGATCGAATGGCCCGTATTCGAAGACGATATCGCGGCGATTCTCGCTTTGAAGCGGGAACGCAATGCGGTCGTTCTGGCGCATAACTACCAGACACCGGAAATATTCCATTGCGTCGCCGACATTGTCGGAGACAGCCTGGCGCTGGCGCGCAAGGCGATGGAAGTGGAGGCCGATGTCATCGTGCTGGCTGGCGTACACTTCATGGCCGAGACTGCCAAGCTGCTCAATCCAAGCAAGACCGTGCTGATCCCGGACGAAGACGCAGGCTGCTCGCTAGCCGATTCGATTACGGCCGAGGACGTCCGCCTCCTTCGGCAGCGTTATCCGGGCGTGCCGGTCGTCACCTATGTCAACACGTCAGCCGCCGTGAAAGCGGAATCCGACATCTGCTGCACGTCGGGAAATGCGCGAGCCGTCGTCGAGTCGCTCGGCGTCGATCGGGTGATGATGCTGCCCGACGAATATCTCGCCAACAACATCGCCGCAGAGACCGAAGTCGAGATCATCACCTGGAAGGGACATTGCGAGGTGCACGAGCGGTTCACGCCCGCCGAGGTGCGCCAGTTGCGTGAAGACCATCCGGGCGTCGTGGTGCTTGCGCATCCCGAATGCCCGCCGGAGGTGGTGGCAGAGGCCGACTTTTCAGGTTCGACGGCGGTCATGTCGGACTATGTCGGCCAGCAAAAGCCGCCTCAGGTCGTGCTTTTGACCGAATGTTCGATGAGCGACAATGTTGCCGTCAACCATCCCGGGGTCGAATTCATCCGCCCGTGCAATCTCTGCCCGCATATGAAGCGGATTACGCTTGCCAATATCCGCCGGGCCCTGGAGGAGAACCGACACGAGGTCACCATCGATCCGGCTATCGCCGCCCCGGCGCGCCGTTCCGTCGAACGCATGCTTGCCATCTGAGCCCCGCAAGCATGAGCCTCGACCGCCACGATCTCGCCGGCCGGCCGCTTATCGTGGGCGGTGGCATCGCCGGGCTGATGACCGCCCTCTGCCTGGCGCCTGAACCGGTCGTTCTGCTCTCGAAAGCTTCGCTTGGTGGCGAATCGTCCAGTGTTCTGGCGCAAGGCGGCATGGCTGCGAGCCTCGGCGGGGAAGACGATCCGGCGCTGCATATGGAAGATACGCTGGCGGCGGGCGATGGGCTCTGTGATCCCGCGGCTGTCAGGCGGGTCATCGAGGCCGCGCCGGCCGTGGTCGACAGGCTCGGACGGCTCGGTGTCGCCTTTGACCGGACGCCGACGGGGGCGCTGCAACTGGGCCTCGAAGCCGCGCATTCGCGCCGCCGCATCGTCCATGCATCCGGTGACGCCACCGGCAGGGAACTGGTCCGTGCGCTGGTTGCGGCGGTGCGCCATACGCCTTCGATCGAGCTTGTCGAGCACATGGAGGTTCGTCGGCTCTTCGTCACGGATGGCGCGATCGGCGGCGCGCTGGCCGTCGGCCGGGCCGGAGCCATGGTGTTCGAGACAGGACGGATCGTGCTGGCGACCGGCGGCATCGGCGGACTGTTCCTCGACAGCACCAACCCGCTCGGCTGCTTCGGACAGGGGCTGGCGCTGGCCGCACGGGCGGGCGCCGAACTCGCCGATCTTGAGTTCGTTCAGTTCCATCCCACGGCGCTCGACGGACCGCGCCGCCCGATGCGGCTGATAAGCGAAGCCGTGCGTGGTGAGGGCGCGGTGCTGGTGGACGAGGCCGGCCGCCGCTTCCTGGCCGATATGCCCGGCGCGGAGCTTGCGCCCCGGGATGCGGTGGCGCGCGGCGTCTGGCGCCATCTGTCCGAAGGACATCGCGTTTTCCTCGACGCGCGGCAATGTCTGGGTACGCGGTTCGCCGAGCGCTTTCCGGCGATCGCTGCATACTGTCATGGGGCCGGCGTCGACCCGGCAACACAGCCGATCCCGGTGCGGCCCGCCGTCCACTATCATATGGGCGGCATCGCCGTGGACCCCGCCGGGCGCAGCTCCGTTCCCGGGCTCTGGGCTTGCGGTGAAGTCGCTTCGACCGGCCTGCACGGCGCCAACCGGCTCGCCAGCAACTCGCTGAGCGAGGCTGTCGTCTGCGCTCAAAGAGTAGCCGAAAGCGTCGCCGCAGCGACCTCCGGCCCGCTACGTCGCTTGCATTTTCCGATGGCGGCGTGTCTGCCGCCGCATCCCGACCCGTTGCCCGTCCGGCCGATCGTTTCGTTCGCCATGGGCGTATTGCGGCACCAGGAGTGCCTGAGCGAGGGCATCGAGGCGTTGCTGCCGCTCGCAACGGCAGACGGCGCGGCTTCCGATCCGGCGACCGTCGCGCTGATGATGTGCGTGGCGGCAATGCAGCGGCAGGAAAGCCGGGGCGCACATTTCCGCTCGGATTTCCCCCAGCGCGACACCATCGCGCGCCGCTCCAAGCTTACTCTCGACGCGGCGCTGGACGCCGCCTTCGCCTTGATCGACCGCCCCATTCCGCTGGCCAGGAGCGCCTGAACCCGATGAGCCTTTCCCCGCTTCCATCCATCCTGCTCGAACCGCTGGTGCGGGCCGCTCTGCTCGAAGACCTCGGCCGCGCCGGCGACCTGACGACGGATGCCATCGTGCCGGCCAACCAGCCGGCCGCCATGGCGCTTGTGGCGCGGCAGAACGGCGTCGTGGCCGGGCTCAACCTTGCCGGCATGGCTTTTCGCCTGATCGATCCGGCCATCGAGATGACCATTGAACGCCCGGATGCGGCCGCGGTGTCTGCGGGAGAAGTCATCGCGACGGTCACCGGTCCCGCGCGTGGCTTGCTGACGGCAGAACGTGTCGCGTTGAATTTTCTCTGCCATTTGAGCGGCATTGCGACTGCAACCTCGGCGGTGGTCGAGGCGGTGCGCGGGCACAAGGCAAGAATCGTCTGCACCCGCAAGACCACACCGGGCTTGCGGGCTGTCGAAAAATATGCGGTGCGCGCTGGCGGCGGCTCCAACCATCGCTTCGGCCTCGACGATGCGGTGCTGATCAAGGACAATCACGTAGCCATTGCCGGCGGCATTCGCCCCGCTGTCGAGCGGGCGCGAGCGAGCGTCGGCCATCTGATCAAGATAGAAGTCGAGGTCGACACGCTCCCCCAACTCGAAGATGCGCTACGGTTGGGCGTCGACGCCGTGCTGCTCGACAATATGACGCTGGAGGAGTTGCGCGAGGCTGTGCGAATGGTCGCCGGCCGCGCCGTAACGGAGGCTTCGGGGCGCGTCACGCCCGTCACGGCACCGGGCATCGCAGCCACGGGTGTCGACCTGATTTCGATCGGCTGGCTCACCCATAGCGCGCCGATCCTTGACATCGGGCTGGACACGGCAGCTCTGCCGGGGCAATGCGAACGACAGGCAGGGCAGGAACAGGAGACGATATGACCGCCGAGTTGCACCTGAACCGGACCACGAAACAGTGCGACAGCCTCCGCCCGAAATGGACTTCCGACGAAGCCCGGGCGATTTATGACTCACCCTTCAACGATCTCCTGTTTCGCGCACAGACGGTCCATCGCCAGAATTTCGATCCCAACCGTGTGCAACTCAGCCGGTTGCTCAGCATCAAGACCGGCGGATGTCCCGAGGATTGCGGCTATTGCAGCCAGTCGGCGCATCATGAATCCGGTCTCAAGGCCTCGAAGCTGATGGAAGTCCAGCGCGTGCTGGCCGAAGCGAAGAAGGCGCGCGATGCGGGCGCCACCCGTTATTGCATGGGCGCGGCCTGGCGCAGCCCCAAGGCGCGCGACATGGATGCGGTGGTTGCAATGGTCGAAGGGGTGAAGGCGCTCGGCATGGAGACCTGCATGACGCTGGGCATGCTCGATATCGACCAGGCCCAGCGGCTCAAGCAGGCCGGCCTCGACTACTACAACCACAACATCGATACGTCCGAGCGCTACTACAGCGAAATCATCTCGACCCGCAGTTTCGCCGACCGCCTGGAAACGCTTGCGAATGTACGCGACAGCGGCATCAAGGTCTGCTGCGGCGGCATTGTCGGCATGGGCGAGGAAGCCTCAGACCGTATCGACATGCTGGTGACGCTGGCGAACCTGCCCGAGCATCCCGACAGCGTGCCAATCAACATGCTGATTCCGATCGAAGGTACGCCGCTCGCCGAGGCCGATCCCATCGCACCGATCGAATTTGTCCGCACCATAGCGCTTGCCCGCATCATGATGCCGAAATCGCATGTGCGGCTGTCGGCCGGCCGTACTGCCATGAGCGACGAAATGCAGGCGCTGTGTTTCTTTGCCGGCGCGAATTCGATCTTCGTCGGCGATACATTGCTTACCGCTGAAAATCCTGAGGAAGACAAGGACACCGCGCTGTTTCGCCGTCTCGGTATCGAGCCGATGGAGCAGGGCGCCGCGTGACCGGATCGGTATGGACCGACCGCTACGAAGCGAACTTGCGAGGTCTTGCCCGAAAGAGCCGGCTGCGCGCGCTTGTCCCGCGCGACGGCCTCGACTTCGCCTCGAACGACTATCTCGGGCTCGCCCGTTGCAGCAGGCTTTCCGATGCGGTTGCGACCGCGCTTGCCAACGGCACATCGGTCGGCGCCACGGGATCGCGCCTTTTGCGCGGCAACGACCCCGAGCACGAGGCGCTGGAGGCGCGGGCGGCGGATTTTTTCGGTGCCGAGCGTGCGCTGTTCTTTGGCGGCGGCTATATCGCCAATTTCGCCGTGCTGACGACGCTGCCACAAAAGGGCGATCTCGTCCTACTCGACGAACTTATCCACGCCAGCGCCCATGAGGGTGCTCGCGCCGGACGCGCGCAGATGCGCGAGGTGCGCCACAACGATCCGGCTGCGGCCGAGGATGTGATCCGCGCATGGCGCGCCACCGGAGGCACCGGGCGACCGTGGATCGTCGTGGAAAGCCTCTACAGCATGGACGGCGATTTCGCTCCACTGGAGGACCTGATGGCGCTTGCGGATCGCCATGATGCCTTCCTCTTCATCGACGAAGCACATGCCACCGGCATCTATGGACCGGAAGGGCGCGGCCTGGCACACGAACTTGAAGGCCGCGACAATGTCGTGGTGCTGCACACCTGCGGCAAGGCGCTTGGCGCGGCAGGCGCGCTGGTCACAGCCTCGGCTCCCCTCATCGACTATCTGGTCAACCGATGCCGGCCCTTCATCTACGCCACGGCGCCTTCGCCGCTGATGGCGGTGGCCGCATTGGAAGCGCTGGCCATCCTTGGCGACGAACCTGAACGGCGCGAACGGCTCGCGCGTCTTGTCGCCCTGGCGGGTGAGGAAGCGGCAGTTCGCTGCGGAGTAAAACCAAGCGGCTCGCAGATACTGCCCATCGTCATCGGCGACAATGGGCGGGCGATGGCGCTGGCCGGCGCGCTCCAGGAGCGGGGCTTCGACGTGCGCGGCATTCGCCCGCCGACCGTTCCGGAAGGCACCGCGCGCCTGAGGGTCTCGCTCACACTCAATGTAGAGGCGGCGGATGTATCGGCGCTGTTTGCCGCCCTTGCCGAGGAATTGGAGCGCGCGGACGCATGAGCACACGTATTGTCGTTACCGGCACCGATACGGGCATCGGCAAGACGGTGTTTGCCGCCGGACTCACCAACCTGCTCGACGGCGTCTACTGGAAGCCGGTGCAGTCGGGTCTCGAAGAGGAGACAGACAGCGAGATCGTACGCCGGCTTGCCGATCTACCGGCCGAACGGGTGCTTCCCGAAGCCTATCGCCTCTCTGCGCCACTCTCGCCTCATCGCGCTGCCGAGATCGACGGGCTGGCGATTGATGCCGGCAACATCATGCTGCCGCCCACCCAACGTCCTCTGATTGTCGAAGGCGCCGGGGGCCTGATGGTGCCGCTCAATCGGGAGACACTGTTCATCGATGTCTTCGCGCGATGGGGCGCACCGGTCGTGCTCTGCGCGCGCACCGGGCTCGGCACGATCAATCACACCTTGCTGTCGATCGAGGCGCTGCGCCGCCGGTCAATTCCGCTGCTCGGCGTCGCCTTTATCGGCGAGGAGATGACGGATACGCAGCGCACGATCGCCGAAATCGGCAAGCTGCGCGTGCTCGGCCGACTGCCCCGGCTTGACCCGCTGACACCCGACAGTCTCGCCGCAGCCATGCGGACATCGTTCAACGCCGCAGCCTTCCGCGAGGATCAGCCATGAGCCGCTCCGCCGTCTGGCATCCTTTCACCCAGCATGCCACCGAACCTGTGCCGCCGCGCATTGCGCGAACCGAAGGCGCCTACCTCGAAACCGCCGACGGCAAACGCATCCTGGATGCGATTTCATCCTGGTGGGTGATCACCCACGGCCACCGGCACCCGAGAATCGTCGAGGCGATCAGCGAAGCGACCGCGACCCTCGACCAGGTGATTTTCGCCGGACTCAGCCACGAACCGGCCGAGCGCCTTGCTTCCGCCCTGGTCGAAATGGCGCCAGCCGGACTCGACTGGGTGTTCTATTCCGACAGCGGGTCGACCAGCGTCGAGGTCGCGCTCAAGATGGCGCTCGGTTTCCACCGCAACATTGGCGCGCCGCGCTCGCGCATCGTCGTCACGGAGCACAGCTATCACGGCGACACGATCGGCACGATGAGCGTCGGCGCTCGCGGTGTCTTCAATGCGGCCTATGAGCCGCTGCTGTTCGAGGTCGACACAATCCCCTTTCCTTCCACCGGGCGTGAACAGGAAATGCTCGACCGCTTCGAAGCGCTGTCGCGCTCCGGCGAGGCGGCAGCCCTGATCGTCGAACCTCTGGTTCTCGGCGCCGGCGGCATGCTTATGTATCCGCCTTCCGTGCTCACCGAACTCAAGCGCATCGCCGAGGCATCCGGCACGCTCCTCATCGCAGACGAGGTGATGACCGGCTGGGGCCGCACCGGCACCATGTTCGCCTGCGAGCAGGCCGGCATCTCGCCCGACATATTGTGCACGTCGAAGGGCTTGACCGGCGGGTCGGTGCCACTCGCCGCGACCCTGGCGACCGATGCCGTCTTCCGCGCCCACTATTCCGAAGACCGCGCCAAAACCTTCTTCCATTCGAGTTCCTACACTGCCAACCCGATTGCCTGCGCGGCAGCGCTTGCCAATGTAGGCATCTGGCGCGAGGAGCCTGTCATCGAGCGCATCGCGGCGCTGTCGCGGATGCAGGCAGACAAGATCTCGCGTTTCCGCGACGATCCGCGTTTCGAGAATGTCCGTTCAACCGGAACCATCGCAGCGTTGGATCTGCGCGTCGGCAGAGCGGGGTATCTGGCGGAGGTCGGCCCCAGGCTGCGTGCCTTCTTTCTGGAGCGCGGGCTCCTCCTCAGGCCGCTCGGCAATGTCATCTATGTGCTGCCGCCCTATTGCGTGACATCGGATGAACTTGACCGTCTCTACGACGCCGTCGATGAGGCGGCCGATATCGTGCGAGCCGTGCGGTGAACAGGACGGCGTGTTTCCTCGGCTTCGGCCATCACGTTCCGGCCCGCAAAGTGCCTAATGCCGAGATCGAGGCCAGCCTCGAGCTGGAAGACGGCTGGATCGAAAGACGCACCGGCATACGCTCGCGCTTCTGGGCCCTGCCCGGCGATACGCTGTCGGAACTAGCAGCCAGAGCCGGCGAAATGGCGCTCCAAACATCCGGCCTCGACCGTGGCGATATCGGGCTGATGCTGCTCGCCACTTCGACGCCCGATCATCTGCTGCCGCCGAGCGCCCCGCTCGTGGCGCATCGGCTTGGTCTTGATCGCGCCGGGGCAGTCGATCTGGCTGGTGCCTGCGCCGGCTTCATCTATGCCCTGGCCTTCGCCGAGGGCTTCGTGCGCCTGCATGGCCAGCCGGCACTCGTCATCGCCGCCAATATACTGAGCCGTCGCATCAACCCGGCCGAGCGGGCAAGTGCGGTGCTGTTTGCCGATGCAGCGGGCGCGGTCGCGCTTGGTCCTTCCGCCGATCCGGATCGGGGCATCCTCGGCGCGTCGGTTGCGTCCGATGGCTCGGCCTATGAATTGATCCGGATTCCGGCGGGCGGCAGCAACCGGCCGTTCGCGGAAGACCTTGATATCGCTGAAACGCGCATGACCATTGCCGACGGCCACAAGGTGTTCGTCAAAGCGGTGGAGATGATATCCCGCTGCTCGGCCGAAGCGCTTGCTGCTGCCGAGATGACTGCCGACCGCGTCGACCGCTTCATCCCCCATCAGGCCAATGCGCGCATTTTCGATGCCGTGGGCAAGAATCTCGGCATCGCCTGCGACAGAACCGTCAGGACCATCGCCGAATACGGCAATTCGTCGGCCGCCACCATCGCGCTGTCCCTGTCGCTGTCGCATCAGGCCAAGCCGCTGCGCCCTGGCGAAAGGCTGTTGCTGGCTGCGGCCGGTGCCGGGCTCACTGGCGGCGCGCTCCTGGTTGGCGCATAGCGCCGCCCGGTCTGTGTCACGCCTCCAACGCCACGACGGACGTGCAATCGCCTGCCTTGACCAAGCCTGGGAAATGCCGCGCCACGAGAATGCCGGACATTTTCGCGCGGATTTCCTGCGGCGCGATGCCGGTGCGGCCGATGGCATGGATACGCGCCACGACATCGCCTTGCGCGACAGGCTCCCCCAGGTCCACCATCGTCTCGATCATTCCGTCCTCCTCTGCAAAGGAGAAGCAATCACCGGAGGGCATATCGAGCCAGCGGGTTCGAGTCTTCTCGACCGCACCACTTACGATGCCCGCATGGCGCAGGACGTTTAAGACACCCACTCGCGCAATCCGCACAGTTTCGGCGCGCGACGTGCCGCCGCCGCCAAGCTCCGTCGTCACGAAGACCTTGCCCATCTCCTCGGCGGCGGTGTCGTACATGCCAACCGCGTCGATCTCGAGCATCTTCACCGAGAAGGGCGCGGAAAATGCCTCCACCGCCGCGAATGCCGCCTGTTCCTGCTTCTTGTCGGGCAGGATATGAGCGGCGCAGAACGGCAGGAAATCGAGCGTCCTGCCGCCGGAATGGAAGTCGAGCACCAGATCGGCGCGAGGCAAAAGCGCGCGCTGAAAGTAATCGGCGATCTTTTCCGTCACCGTGCCGTCGGGTCGGCCGGGAAAGGCACGGTTCATATTGCCCTTGTCGATGGGCGAGGTGCGCGTGCCGGCGCGAAAGGCCGGATAATTCATCGCGGGAACGATAATGACCGTTCCGGTTACGCTTCGTGGATCGAGCGTGCGCGCCAGCTCGTACAATGCCAACGGCCCTTCATATTCGTCGCCATGATTGCCGCCGGTCAGTAGCGCCGTGGGACCGCTGCCGTTGCGGATCACGCAGATCGGGATCATCACCGATCCCCATGCGGAATCGTCACGGCTGTAAGGCAGGCGCAGGAAGCCGTGCTGGACGCCATCCCGATCGAAATCGACGGTGGAAACGATCGGAGACGGGCGCAAGCTATTCGCAGACATCTCGGCCTCAGTCCTTCACCACCAGCTTGCGCGGCACATCGGCCAGGCATTCCACGCCCGTTTCGGTGATGAGTATGGACTCGGTGATCTCCAGCCCCATCGTCTCCAGCCAGAGGCCGGTCATGAAATGGAAGGTCATGCCCGGCTTCAGCTCGGTGCGGTCGCCGGGGCGCAGGCTCATTGTGCGCTCGCCCCAATCCGGCGGATAGGAAAGGCCGATCGGATAGCCGGTGCGGTTGTCCTTGACGATGCCGTACTTCTTCAAAACGGCAAAGAAGGCGTTGGCAATGTCCTCGCAGGTGTTGCCGGGCCTGGCTGCCGCCAACCCCGCTTCCATGCCTTCCAGCGTCGCCTTCTCGGCGTCCAGGAACGCTTGCGTCGGCTTGCCGAGGAAGACCGTTCGCGACAGCGGACAGTGATAGCGGTGATAGCAGCCGGCGATCTCGAAAAAGGTGCCCTCGCCCGATTTCATCGGCTTGTCGTCCCAGGTGAGATGCGGGGCGGAGGCATCCTCGCCCGACGGCAGCAGCGGCACGATGGCCGGGTAGTCGCCGCCTATTCCATCCACCCCGCGCGTGCCGGCGTCATAGATCTCGGCTACCAGATCGCATTTGCGCATCCCAACCTCGATCTTGTCGACGATGCGGGCGTGCATGGCCTCCACGATGCGGGCGGCCCTGCGCATGTAATCGATCTCGGTCGGGCTTTTCACCGCGCGTTGCCAGTTGACCAGGGCCGTGGCGTCGACGAAGCGGGCGTTGGGAAGGTGCTTCTGCAGCGAAGCGAATGCGGCGGCCGAGAACCAGTAATTGTCCATTTCGACGCCGATTCTCTTCGCTCCCCCGCCTCGATCCGCGAGAAGCTGAGCCAGGAAGTCCATCGGATGGCGTTCGGTCGACTGCACGTAGTGGTCGGCATAGCCGACGATGTTCTCGTGGCTGAGATAGGCCGTGCGCTTGGCGCCGTTTGCGTCCTGGCCGCGCCCGTACCAGACCGGCTGCCCTTCCGGCGGCACGATGACCGCCTGGTGCACGTAGAACGACCAGCCGTCATAGCCGGTCAGCCACGCCATATTGGACGGGTCGCTGACGATCAACAGATCGACACCCTTCGCCTCCATGGCCTTGCGCGTTTTGGCGAGGCGGTCGGCATATTCCTCGCGCGTGAATTTGAGATTGGGCTGCATTTCGACATGTCCTGGTTTGTTGAGCCTTGTGGCCGCATCAGTTCTGGAAGATCGTTCCGGCGCCGGCCGCTCTGGCGCGGTCGCGAGCGAACGTGGCAATCGCCGTATCCTGCACACCGGTGCCGGTCAGGTCGCCCAGTGTGATGTCGCTCGGCGAGCGCCTCCCATGCCGCTGGCCGGAGATGATCTGGCCGAGCTCGGCAATGTCGGCATCGGCGGCGATCAGGCCGGCTTCAATGGCATGATGCAGCTCGCCGAGCCTGCGCGTCTGGCGAGCGCTGTCGGCGACGTAAAGATCGGCCATGCGGATCACCGCCGGCGCGATCTCGTTCTTATGCTCGGCGTCGGAGCCCATGGCGGTGATGTGCTGGCCTGATGAAACGAAGCCAGCGTGGATCAGCGGTGCGGTCGCCGGCGTCGTCGTCACAATCACGTCAGCGGCGGCCGCGGCTTTCTCCGCATCGGACTCGAAGCGCACCGAAATGCCCAGCCTTTCACGCATTTCCGCCGCCGCCGCTTGCCCCCGGACAGCGTCGCGCGCCCAGATGCGCGCCTCGGTGATCGGCCGCACCAGCTTCAGTGCCTCAAGCTGGAGTTTCGCCTGCATGCCGGCGCCGAAGATTGCCGCGACAGCCGAATCCGTTCGTGAAAGATGTTTCGCGGCCACCGCGCCGGCAGCGGCCGTGCGGATATCGGTCAGGTAGCCATTGTCGATCAGCAGCGCTTCGGTGAGCCCGGTCTTGGCCGACAGCAGCACCATCATGCCGTTGGTGCTGGGCAGGCCAAGCTTCGGATTGTCGAAGAAACCGGGGCTGATCTTGATGGCAAAGCCGTCGATGCCGGGCACATAGGCCGTCTTGACGTCGACCTCGCCGCGATGCTCGGGAATATCGAGGCGCAGGATCGGCGGCATGGCCACAGGCAACGTCGCCAGCGCGCGAAAGGCGTTCTCCACGCAGGCTATCGCCTCGAGATCAAGCTTCACCACCCGGCGCAGTTCCGCTTCGGTGAGAATGGTCATCGAAGGCATGGAAAGGTCTCCTTGACTTGAGGGCGGGTCCACTCGGTCATGCCGCGTGCTCCCCCGGTGCCAGGACTTCGCCGCAAACGATCTGGCGATGGAGATCCATGTCGATGTTGCGGCCTGACAGCACCAGCACCGTCGGCCCATCGGCCTTGACCTTGCCGCAGAGCAGGGCCGCGATGCCGACCGCGCCGGCGCCCTCCACGATCTCGCGTTCATGCGCATAGGCGTGGCGGATACCTGCGGCAATCTCCTCCTCGGAAAGCAGCACCACATCGTCCAGCAGGTCGCGGCACATGGAAAAGGTCAGCCGGTTCTGGATGCCGATGCCGCCGCCGAGCGAATCCGCCAGCGTCGGCAATTCCTCCACCGACACCGGCCCGCCGGCATCGAGACTCGCCTTCATCGCCGCCCCGCGCGCCATGGACACGCCGACAACCTTGGTCTTCGGACTTGCGGCCTTGACCGCAGCCGCAATTCCCGAGACCAGCCCGCCGCCGGAAAGCGGCACCAGAACCAGTGCCGCCTCGGGCACGGCATCGACGATCTCCAGGCCGATTGTGCCTTGGCCTGCGATGACCGCCGGATGGTCGAAGGGCGGCACCATCA
Source organism: Borborobacter xinjiangensis (assembly GCF_047739745.1). Classification (NCBI taxonomy): domain Bacteria; kingdom Pseudomonadati; phylum Pseudomonadota; class Alphaproteobacteria; order Hyphomicrobiales; family Phyllobacteriaceae; genus Borborobacter; species Borborobacter xinjiangensis. The sequence continues at coordinate 123,762 of NZ_JBLLVA010000004.1, forward strand.
CCAGACCTTCGCGTGCCACGAGCCTGTCGACTTCCTCCTGCGCATCGTCCTGGCTGTCGCCGACGATGCGTATCTCGGCGCCCAGACGGCGGATGTCCTCGACCTTGTTTTGCGGTACCAGCTTCGACATGCAGACCACCGCGCGCAGGCCTTCCAGGCTGGCAGCATAAGCAAGCGCCCGCCCGTGGTTTCCGGTTGAAGCAGCAACGACCCCGCGCCGCTTTTCGGCGGCGGAAAGCGATGCGACCGCGTTCGAGACGCCGCGCAGCTTGAAGCTGCCGGTCGTCTGCCGATGCTCCAGCTTGAGGTGGATCGGATGGCCCGACTTCTGCGAGAGCGAGGCAGACAGCACGGTCGGCGTCGGCGCGATTTTGCCTTCTATGCGCTCGCGCGCGGAGCGGATGTCCTGAAGCGTGACGGTTGGCATGGCGGTCAATCGCGGGGCAGCGGCAGCGTCATCAGACGGCCGAATTCGTCACGCGGCCCGGTTTCGCCGCAAAGCCGCAAGCAATTCCACGCCGTTGCCAGATTACTGGTGACGACGGGGCGGCCGATGGCCTTTTCAATCGCCGGCGCGGCAAGTGCCGCTCTCAGCGCCGTGCAGGACACGAACAAGGCATCCGCGTGCCGAGCCGTCGCCTCCCGGGCCAGTTCGATCAGCGCGGCCGGGGAAATACGGGCCATTTCGCGGTCGTCCTCAAAGCCAAGACAGGTGAAGCTCGCGATTTCGAAGCCGTGGCCGGCAAAATAGGCCGCCATCGGCCGGCTGGTCTCGATGGTGTAGGGTGTAAGCACGCTGATCTTTTTCGCGCCGAGCGCCTGCAAGCCCCGCCTTGCGGCCATGGTTGGCGTTACCGCCGGAATCCCCGGCTTGGCGGCACGGATCGCCGCTTCGACTTCGCCATCGCCGATCACCACCGAGGCCGAAGTGCAGGAGTAGCAGATCGCGTCAAGCGGCTCGTCCGGCAGGATGAGCGCCGCACCGGCCGTCAGCGTCGGCTGCATGCGGCGCAGGTTCTCCGGCGTCGTCGGATTGGCATAGGGGATGCGGGCGACATAGACGCCGATGCGTTCGCTCGCCACCAGGCGGCGGAAGTCGGGCTCGGTGGTGTGGTCCGTCGCCAGCACGATCAAGCCAACCCGCCTTTCCAGCGGGCGCGGGTCGAGCGGCGGATGGATGGCGTTCAGGCGGATTTCGGGCAGTACTTCCATTTTCTATCCTTCGATCCGGCCATAGCGCCGCTCCAGCCAGCGCAGCAGGATGACCGAGAACAGGCTGATGACGAGAAAGAAAACGCCCACCAGCGTCATCGGCTCGATATAGCGGTAGTAAGAGTTGGCGACGCTCTTGGCCTGGTTCATCAGTTCCAGAACGGTGATGGCCGAAAGCAGCGGCGTCTCCTTGAACATGGCGATGAAATAATTGGCCAATGCCGGGATCATAGGCGGGATCGCCTGCGGCAGGATTATGTGGGTCCAGGTCTGGCGCCCGGTGAGGTTGCAAGCCTTGGCGGCCTCCCACTGGCCACGCGGCACATTGTCGATGCCGGCGCGATAGACCTCGGCGGCATAGGTGCCGTAATGCAGTCCGAGCCCGATGACGCCCGCCACCAGCGGCGGCAAAAGGATGCCGAAGTCAGGCAGCACGTAGAAGATGAAATAAAGCTGCACCAGAAGCGGCGTGCCCCGGATGAATTCAGCGAAAAAGCCGACCGGGCGCGAAATCAGCCGGTTGGGTGAGCGGCGCAGCAGCGCAATGGCAAGCCCCACCGCCGCAGCCAATGCCGAGCCGAGGATGGTGGCGAGGATGGTGATCTTCACGCCCTCGATCAGGGTTGGAAGGATTTCCCAGACGAAGTTCCAGTCCCACTCCATTACGCGCGCACTCCGTCAAGCCCGCGCGAAAGCCGGCGTTCCAGGCTTCGCACGCCCCAGGAAATGAGGAGGGCAAAGGCGAAATAGACGATCAGGATGGTGGTGAACGGCACCAACGTGCTGCCGGTTTGGGCGCGCACCACTTGCGCCTCGAAGGTCAGGTCCGCCAGCGAGATCAGCGAGACGATGGAGGTCGCCTTCAAAAGCTCGATGGCGTTGTTGCCGAAGGTCGGCAGCATGACCAGGAAGGCCTGCGGCAGGATGACGTGACGCATGCGCTGCCACCGGCCGAGATTGAGCGCGGTGCAGGCTTCGTACTGTTCCTTGCCGACCGACTGCACCGCGCCGCGCACCACTTCCGCCGCGTAGGCGCCGACATTCAGGCCGAGCGCCAGCACGCCGGCCTGCAAGGGCGTCAGTTGGATGCCGATGAAGGGCAGCACGAAATAGGCCCAGAAGAGCTGCACGAAAATGGAGGTGCCGCGAAAGAACTCGATATAGGCGGTCGCCAGCGCCCGCACGGCGAAGAAGCGCGACAAGCGCCCAAGCCCTGCCAGGAAGGCCATGATCAGCGCCAGAACCGATCCCATCAACGTCAGTTCGATGGTGACCAAAGCGCCTTGCAGCATCAGGCCAATATATCCGGACCAGTCGATCATAGGCTCAGGAAGGTTCGGGCTCAGGAAGGTTCGGAGTTCAAAATCCCTCACCCGACTCCGCTACGCTCGGTAGCACCTCTCCCGGACGGGGGAGGAGAGCCTGCGCGTAGTGGAGCCGGGCAAGGGCGAATGCTATTGCGCGGCGCAGAGTTTTTCGCGCGTCGTCGACATCGCCGCTTGCGCCGAGAAGCCGTAAGGCTCGATGATCTTGGCGAACTCGCCCGACTCCTTCATCTTGGCCAATTCGACGTCATAGGCATCGCGCAGCGCCTCGTCGCCCTTCTTGAAGGCGGCGCCGTCGCAATAGACCGGCGCGCCTTGTACCGGCGCGATCACTTCCAGATTCGGGTCGTTGGCCTTTTTCATCAGGTCGTTGATCGATAGAACCGGAAGCGAATAGGCATCGATGCGACCGTCCTGCAGCATCTTCACGCCGCTCTGTCCGTCCGGCACCACGATGACGCGCTCGCGCGGCACGCCGGCGTTAAGCGCCAGCTTTTCCTCGGTGCCGCCGCCCGGCGCGCCGATGGTGGCCGTCTGGTCCTTGGCGACATCCTCATAGCTTTTGAACCCCTTGGGATTGCCCTTCTTCACCAGCATCGCCTCGGCATCGCACAGCACCGGCTCGGAATAAGCCACCGCCGCGCAACGCTCCGGTTTCATGAACAGGCCCGCGGTGACGACGTCGAAGCGACCGGCCTGCAGCCCGGGGATCATGGCGCCATATTCGGAGATCGAAGCGACCACGTCCGGCACGCCGAGCCGCTTGAAGATTTCGCGGGCCACATCCGGAGCCGCGCCCGAAACCTTGCCATCGGCGGCGACCGCCGTGTAGGGCGGCTCGTTGGCGATGGCCAGACGGGCGAAGCCCTGCTGCTTGAGCTGTTCGAGCTTGGTGTCCTCGGCGGAGCCGATACTTGCGGCGGCCAGCACCGCGGTGAGCGCCATGCCGGCAACGCCGGCCAGAATTCCCAGTTTCCTCATCGTTCCCAACTCCTTGGTTTTCTTCTTTGCGGTTCTTCTCGGCATGTGCGGGATGGCTCGGCCTTCCCGATTGCGGTCAGACGCGATGTCCAGCCGCGATGATCTTCTTCAGGAAGCCTTGCGTGCGCTCCTCTTTCGGATGACGGAAAATCTCGTCGGGCTTGCCTTCCTCCACGATCCTGCCGCGGTCGAAGAACAGGACACGGTCGGCGAAGTCATGGGCAAAACCCATTTCATGCGTAACCAGAAGCATGGTCATGTCAGTCTCGGCGGCCAGCCTGCGCATGACGTTCAGCACCTCCTCGACCAGTTCCGGGTCGAGCGCGGAAGTCACCTCGTCGAACAGCATGATGCGGGGAGAGAGCGCAAGAGCGCGCGCGATCGCCACGCGCTGCTTCTGGCCGCCGGAAAGCTGTGCCGGCATCGACTTGGCCTTGTCGGCCATGCCGACCATGTCGAGCAGTTCAAACGCCCGCTTCTCGGCGGCGCCGCGCGGCATGCCCTTGGTCAGCATCGGCGCCAAGGTCACGTTGTCGAGAACGCATTTGTGCGGGAACAGGTTGAAGAGCTGGAAGACCATGCCGATCTTCTGGCGCATTTTCGCCAGGTGCCGTTCGTTCGCCGGCACCAGCCTGCCTTCGCGTTGCATATGGTAGAGCTGCTCGCCGTCGATCTCGATGTGACCGCCGTCGATGCGTTCCAACGTCATCAGAATGCGCAGGATGGTCGTCTTGCCGGAGCCCGAGGGGCCGATCAGAGCCAGCTTTTCTCCCGGCATCACCTGCATCGACAGGCCGTCCAGCACCTTGAAGGCGCCGAAGCTCTTGGAGATTGCGTCGATCTTGATGATGGGCGCGGCCAATATCTCTCCCCGCTCTGGCGACCCCGTGTTCCCCAACGATGAGGAACGCATCAAATCATGTCAATTACTAAAATAATCTCATGACAATATTAGCTATTCATCTAGTTCCAAGGATGTATCCAGGGGGCAGTCAGATCGCAAGCAGCAGATGTTCGGGATCGCCGAGCAACAGCTTGGTAACGACGCCCAGGCCGGCGCGCAGCTCGCCCTCAGTGGTGGAGCCGAGCGATATGCGCACCGCAGGATGCCACGGCGCCTCGGAAATGCGGAACGAGGCACCCGGTGCAATCGCCACGCCCTGCAACCTAGCCTGGGCGACGAACCCTTCCTCGGCGCGGTTGTCGGGCAGTGGCAACCACAGGTGCAAACCGTCCCGGTGGGCGCGATAATCCACGCCGGCCAGCGCCTCGGCGGCAATATCAAGACGGTGACGCACGGCCTCGCGCTGCCATCGCACAAGCTCCATCGCGGTACCGTCGGAAACCCATTTGGTGGCGATTTCGGCCACCATCGGCGTGGCCATCCAGTTCGAAACCAAGTGCCGGTTGGCGACGGCGGCAACGTAGCGGTCAGGGGCCGCCAGATAGCCGATGCGCAGTCCGGGCACGGTGATCTTGCTGAAGGAGGTTACGTAGAGGGTGCGCTCGGGGGCAAAATATGCCACCGGCGGCGCGCGCTCCTCTACCAGCGGGCCCAATACGTCATTCTCGATGACTGCAATATCGTGGCGGCGCGCCACCTCGGCCAGTTCGGATCGCCGCACCGAGCCCATCAGCGTTGCGGTAGGATTGATGACCGAGGGCTGCACGAATACGGCCCGGATGTCGGAATGCCGGCAGGCCTCGTCCAGCGCCTCCGGAATCAGGCCGTCGTCGTCGATCGGCAGCCCTTCGAGGTTAAAACCGAGATAGCGGGCGAGCGGCATCAGCGTATGGTGACCGATCGCCTCGGTGGCGACGGTCGAGCCGGGCGGGGCGACGCTCATCAGCGCCACCGTCATGCCGGCGGTTGCGCCATTGGTAAGCGTGATATTCTGCGGCGACGCCTCCAGCCCGCAAATCTTCAGCCAATCCACCGCCACGGCACGGTGGCGCGGAAACACCATGTTCGGCCGAAACGACAGTGCCGAACTGGCCGGCAGCGTCTCGGCCAGCCAGCCGAGCGCTTCTCTCAGCCGCTCCAGATGCATGGGTTCGCACACGGGCTTGAGGATCGACAGGTCGATGATCTCGCCGAGCCGTTCGGGAAGATAGGGCGGATCGGGCTCGCGGCGCTGAGTCTGGACGAAGCTGCCACGGCCGACCTCGCCGGCGATCAGGCCGCGCCGGATCAGTTCTTCATAGGCGCGGCTGACCGTCTGCACCGAAAGCTTGAGCTCGTCGGCCAGCGCCCGGTGCGTGGGCAGGCGTGCTCCGCTGGCGAGCTTGCCATCGTGGATCGCGCGCGCGAACTGGTCGGCCAGCGAGAGATAGGCAGGGCGGCGGATCAGCGCCGGGTCGGGTCGCCACAATGTCATGACATTATTAGAGATTGAAATCAGTTCAATTGACAATCGAAATCATGCACGATCATGGTGCAGGGACGACAAAGTTGGAAAACCATGGCCGCTGCGAAGCTTGATCCCGTAGATTTGAAAATCCTGGACGCCATACAACGAGACGGGCGCATCACCAAGCTGGCGCTTGCCGAAAAGGTCGGCCTGTCCCCGACGCCGTGCTGGATGCGCCTCTCCAGGCTGGAAAAGGCCGGCATTGTGTCGGGCTACCATGCCAGGATCGCCATGCGCACGATCGCGCCGGTCACCACTGTGCTGATGGAAGTTACGCTTGCCAATCACCGCCAGGCGGATTTCGACCGTTTCGAGCGCGCGGTCCGCGACATTCCCGAGATCGTCGCCTGCTGGTCGGTGGGTGGCGGCGTCGATTATCTCCTGAAGGTCATGGCGCGCGACATCGATTCCTATCAGCGCCTGGTCGATGCATTGCTTGAACGGGAACTCGGCATCGACCGCTACTTCACCTACATCGTCGTCAAGACCGTGAAGGAGCAGACGGTGCTGCCATTGGCGGAGTTGACCGGAGAGCCCTGAGCGGCCCGCGAGAGATTCACTGCCTGATGCGCCGCGCAAAGAGATTCTCTCTCATATCTCACCTCAATCGAGGCTCTTTCTCGCGCGCTGGACGCTAGGCTTGCCGCGATATCACGGAGCCCGCCAATGTCCGCGCATTTCGCTCGTTCGCATCGCCATCACGCGCTTGACCGTCTCGCAGACCGCCGCCTTCTGCGCGAACTCGCCTATGTCGACGGCCATTGGACGGCGAGCGAGGCGGCGGCAAGCTTCGAAGTGACCGATCCGGCTTCCGGCGCCACGGTGGCCTGGGTGGCGGCGCTTGATGCCCAGCAGACGACGGAAGCCATTTCGGCCGCATCCCGGGCGTTTCCTGCCTGGCGAGATATGCTGCCGCAAGAACGATCCCGAATCCTGCGCAAGTGGTTCGAACTGATCATTGCGGCCAAGGACGACCTCGCCCTCCTGATGACACTGGAACAGGGCAAGCCGCTGAGGGAATCGCTTGGCGAGATCGATTATGCCGCCTCCTTCGTGGAATGGTACGCCGAGGAAGCAAAGCGGTTGAACGTCGAGAGCGTGACCAGCCATCTTCGCGGCGCGGAGATGGTGGTGCGCCGCGAGCCCGTCGGCGTCGTCGGCGTTGTGACGCCGTGGAATTTCCCGTCCGCCATGCTGACCAGAAAGGCGGCCGCAGCACTTGCCGCCGGCTGCACCATCGTTGCGCATCCTTCCTCCGAAACGCCGCTGTCGGCGCTGGCGCTGGCTGAGCTTGGCGAGCGCGCCGGCCTTCCGGCGGGTGTCTTCAACGTTGTCACCGGCGATGCCGACACAATCGTCGGGCGGTTTTGCGAGGACGCCCGCGTGCGCGCCATGAGCTTCACCGGCTCGACCGGGATCGGCAGGCTGATCGCCGGCAAATGCGCCGCCACGATGAAACGTCTCGTCATGGAATTGGGCGGCCACGCACCGCTCATCGTCTTCGATGATGCGGATGTCGAAAAGGCGGTCCAGATCGCCGTCGACGCCAAATTCGCCACTTCCGGGCAGGATTGCCTGGCCGCCAACCGCATCTATGTCCAGCAGCAACTCTACGATCGGTTCTGCGCCGCCTTCGGGCGCCGCATCGAGGCGCTGGAGGTTGCGGACGGGTTGACGCCAGACGCCGACATCGGCCCCTTGATGCATGAGCATGCGATTAAAAAAGTGGAGGAGCAGGTGAAGGACGCCATCGGTCGCGGCGCGCGTCTGCTTTGCAGCGGCGGGCGCCATGCCGCCGGGCCGCTTTTCTACAGGCCGACGCTGCTGGCAGACGTGCCGGATGATGCGCTGATCATGCGCGAGGAAACCTTCGGACCGGTTGCGGCGGTCACGTCGTTCGTCACCGAGGAGGAAGTGGTTGCTCGTGCCAATGCCACGGAATATGGGCTGGTCGCCTATCTGGTGACCGAAAACGGAGCGCGGCAGCGGCGCATGGCGCGCGCACTCGACTATGGCATGGTCGCCATAAACCGGGTCAAGATCACCGGCGCGCCGATCCCCTTCGGCGGCGTCAAGCAATCCGGCCTCGGCCGCGAGGGTTCGCGCCACGGCCTCGAGGCCTTCACCGAGCTCAAATATGTCTGCCTCGACCTGGCGTGAGCCAAGCGGCGAAACCGAAAAGGAGAAACGAATGCTTGAACAATCCAACGAACTCGCCGCCTGGGACCGCGACCATTTCTTCCACCCGTCCACCCATATGGGCATGCATGCGCGCGGCGAGATGCCGAACCGCATCATGGCCGGAGGCGAGGGCGTCACCGTCTGGGATGCGGCCGGCAAGAAGAGCATCGATGCCTTTGCCGGGCTCTACTGCGTCAATGTCGGCTATGGCCGGCAGAAGATCGCCGACGCCATCGCCAGCCAGGCGAAGAATCTTGCCTACTACCATGCCTATGTCGGCCATGGCACCGAAGCTTCGATCCGGTTGGCGAAGATGATCATCGATCGTGCGCCCAAGGGCATGAGCCGCGTATATTTCGGCCTTTCGGGCTCGGACGCCAACGAGACCAATATCAAGCTGATCTGGTACTACAACAATGTGCTGGGCCGGCCGGAGAAGAAGAAGATCATCTCGCGCTGGCGCGGCTATCACGGCTCAGGCGTCATGACCGGCTCGCTGACCGGGCTCGCCGGCTTCCACAATGCCTTCGACCTGCCGCGTGCGCCGATCCTGCACACCGAAGCGCCTTACTATTACCGTCGTGCCGACCGCTCGATGTCAGAAGAGCAGTTCTCGCAATATTGCGCCGACCAGCTCGAAAAGCTGATCCTGGCGCAGGGACCCGAAACCATTGCCGCCTTCATCGGCGAGCCGGTGCTGGGCACGGGCGGAATCGTGCCGCCGCCGGCCGGCTACTGGCACAGAATCCAGGCCGTGCTCACCAAATACGACATACTCCTCGTGGCCGATGAGGTTGTGACCGGCTTCGGACGGCTCGGCACCATGTTTGGCTCCGATCACTACGGCATCAAGCCGGACCTCATCACCATCGCCAAGGGCTTGACCTCGGCCTATGCGCCGCTGTCAGGCGTGATCGTCGGCGACAGTGTGTGGAAGGTGCTGGTGGAAGGTTCCGACAAGCTCGGCCCCATCGGCCATGGCTGGACCTATTCGGCCCATCCGATCTGCGTTGCGGCCGGGGTCGCCAATCTCGAACTGATCGACGAGCTGGATCTGGTGAAGAATGCCGGCGAGACCGGCGCCTATTTCAACGCGCAGCTCGCCAAGGCGCTCGGCGGACACAAACATGTCGGCGAGGTGCGCGGCGAAGGCATGCTGGCTGCGGTGGAATTCGTCGCCGACAAGGACGACCGCGTCTTTTTCGACCCCGAGCAGAAGATCGGACCGCAGGTTTCGGCAGCGCTGCTGGAGCGCGGCGTCATCGGCCGCGCCATGCCGCAGGGCGACATTCTTGGCTTCGCCCCGCCGCTCTGTCTCACCAGGCAGGAAGCCGATATCATCGTCGAGAAGACCGCGGATGCGGTGAAGAGAGTGTTTGAAAAAACCTGAATTCAGCCCCACCCTCACCCGGCCTCCGCTTCGCTCGGCCACCCTCTCCCCGTGGGGGAGAGGAGGCATTCGACACCGTGCCAATCCTTCATCGAAGATTTGGCCGAGACGCTGACAAACCTCCTCTCCCCAGCGGGGAGAGGGTGGCCGAGCGAAGCGGAGGCCGGGTGAGGGGGAACAATCGAGAGCAGAAAATCATGACCTCTATCTCCCGCATTCCCGCCACGATGGCCGCAGTGCAGCTCACCGGCCATGGCGGGCTCGAAAAGCTCGTCTACCGAACCGATGTGAAGGTGCCCTCGCCCGCAGCCGGCGAGGTGCTGGTGAAGGTCACCGCCTGCGGCATGAACAACACCGATGTGTGGGTGCGGCAAGGCGCCTATGGCACCGAGGAAGATGCCGCCGCCGTCTCCACCTGGCGCCGGCAGGGCAACACGCTCACCTTCCCGCGGATCCAGGGCGCCGACACGGTGGGCACCATCGTTGCCGTCGGTGAAGGCGTGTCGCAGCAGCGCATCGGCGAGCGGGTGATGGTGGATTTTTCCATCTACAACCGCGATGACGATTCACTCGCCGACATCGACTATATGGGGCATGGTCGCGACGGCGGTTATGCCGAGTATCAGACGCTGCCTGCCGAGAACGCGCATGTCGTCGATACCGATCTGACCGATATCGAACTTGCCACCTTCTGCTGCGCCTATCTGACCGGCGAACAGATGCTGGAACGCGCGGCGCTGAAGGCGGGCGAGCGCGTGCTGGTGACCGGTGCTTCGGGCGGCGTCGGCTCCGCCATCGTGCAGCTTGCCCGCGCGCGCGGCGCCATCCCCTACGCTATCGTCGGCGAAGGCAAGGAACAGGCGCTGCGCGACATCGGCGCCGAGGCGGTTATCACTCGCGGCGCCGCCAACCTGCCGCAAGCCACTGCCGAGGCTACCGGCGGAAAGCCCATCGATGTGGTCGCCGACCTTGTGGGCGGGTCGATGTTCAATGACCTGTTGCGCATCCTGCGCCCGGAGGGCCGTTACACCACCGCAGGCGCCATCGCCGGACCGGTCGTGCAGCTCGATCTGCGCACCATGTATCTGAAGCAATTGCAGCTTCACGGCTCCAGCCAGGGCACGCGGGCGGATTTCCGTCGCATCGTGCGCTACATCGAGGAAAAGAAAATCCGCCCTTTGGTCGGCGGCGTCTACCGGCTTTCCGATTTCCACCGAGCACAGACGGATTTCATGGCCAAGGGTTTCGTCGGCAAACTGGTGGTCGTTCCCGACAGGGTGGCAGACGTCAATTCCTGACCGATTGTGACTGGCACTCTTAAGCCTCGGGAACACCATAGAGATTCGCTTTCGGCGTTCATCGGCCACACTTGTTGCAACCGCAATCGAGCGGCATCATCGCGTTCGAAGCGCCCGATCATTTCTGCGCCCATCTTGGAAAAACGAGCTATAATTTCCCGGTCGATGACCCCTGAAGGAGCAGAAAAATGGCCGCGAAAGACGTGAAATTCCATTCAGACGCCCGCGACAAGATGCTGCGCGGTGTCGATATTCTTGCCAATGCAGTCAAGGTCACGCTCGGTCCCAAGGGACGCAACGTCGTCATCGAAAAGTCCTTCGGCGCACCGCGCATCACCAAGGATGGCGTTACCGTCGCCAAGGAAATCGAACTTGAAGACAAGTTCGAGAACATGGGCGCGCAGATGGTGCGCGAAGTTGCGTCCAAGACCAGCGATGTGGCCGGCGACGGCACCACGACCGCGACCATTCTGGCGCAAGCAATCGTTCAGGAGGGAGCAAAGGCGGTCGCCGCCGGCATGAACCCGATGGACCTGAAGCGCGGCATCGACAAGGCCGTCGACGCCGTCGTCGAGGAATTAAAGAGAAACGCCCGCAAGGTCACGAGGAACGACGAAATCGCCCAGGTCGGCACCATCTCGGCCAATGGCGATGCCGAGATCGGCCGCTTCCTGGCAGAGGCCATGGAGAAGGTCGGCAATGAAGGCGTCATCACCGTCGAGGAAGCCAAGACCGCGGTGACCGAGCTTGAGGTCGTCGAAGGCATGCAGTTCGACCGCGGCTATCTCTCGCCCTACTTCGTCACCAACCCTGACAAGATGCGGGTCGAACTGGACGAGCCCTACATACTGCTCCACGAAAAGAAGCTCTCCAACCTGCAGGCCATGCTTCCGATACTGGAGGCGGTCGTGCAATCGGCCAAGCCGCTGCTGATCATTGCCGAGGATGTGGAGGGTGAGGCGCTTGCCACGCTCGTCGTCAACAAGCTGCGTGGTGGCCTGAAGATCGCCGCCGTCAAGGCTCCGGGCTTCGGCGATCGCCGCAAGGCGATGCTGGAGGATATCGCCATCCTGACCGGCGGCACCCTGATTTCGGAAGACCTCGGCATCAAGCTCGAGAACGTGACGCTCGATATGCTCGGCCGCACCAAGAAGGCGGTCGTCGAGAAGGAAACCACGACCATCGTCGATGGCGCCGGCTCGAAAGACGAAATCCAGGGCCGTGTTGCGCAGATCAAGGCTCAGATTGAGGAAACTACCTCCGACTACGATCGCGAGAAGCTGCAGGAACGCCTGGCCAAGCTCGCCGGGGGCGTTGCCGTCATCCGAGTCGGTGGATCGACCGAAGTCGAGGTGCGGGAGCGAAAGGACCGAGTCGACGATGCCCTGCATGCGACCCGAGCGGCCGTCGAAGAGGGAATTTTGCCGGGCGGCGGCGTCGCACTGCTGCGGGCTGTCAAAGCGCTCGACAATCTGACGACCGAGAACAGCGATCAGAAGACAGGAATCGCCATCGTACGGCGTGCGATCGAGGCGCCGGTACGTCAGATCGCCGAGAATGCCGGGGCCGAAGGCTCGATTATTGTCGGCAAGCTGCGCGAGAAGACCAGCTTCGGCCATGGCTGGAACGCCCAGACCAACCAGTTCGGCGATCTCTTCGAGGAGGGCGTGATCGACCCAGCCAAAGTGGTGCGAACCGCCCTGCAGGACGCTGCCTCCATAGCCGGACTGCTGGTAACCACCGAGGCAATGGTTGCCGAGAAGCCGAAGAAGGAAGCTCCCGCACCGGCGATGCCGGGTGGCGGCATGGACTTCTGACACGCGGGAGTAAACTGGAGCGCGCCTTCCGCCGGCGGTGGGCCTTATCACCCGCCCGCGAGGATGCGCTCCATCGCCTGCATGGCGGCATCGCGCTGCTGATCGTTGCCTGCCGCATAGGGCAGGCTGAACGTCACCGGAATATCCGGCTCGACGCCGCGTCCTTCCAAACGCACGTCCTCACCTATCACGGCATCCGACACGGCCAGTTCGAGAATGCTGTCGTCCGGCAAAAGATAGGCTCGGCCGGCCAGCAGCGCGCCGGCCGTGCGCGTTCCCACCAGCGGTATGCCGTTTGTTTTCAGCGCGTAGGCGAAGAGTTCGAGGCCGCTTCTCGTGCCCTCGTCGATGATGGCAACGACCGGCCGGCGCCAGCGCACATTGGCGAGCATGTCCTCGCCGTCGCGGGAAATCAGCCGGAAGGACGGCGTATCGCCGACGAAAAGCTCGGCCGCGTCAGCCGGACCACCACCCCAGCGGCCACGCAGGTCGACAATGAGTCCATCGGCATCCTTGAGTCGGCCGGTGGCGAGCGCGCGATTGACGATCTCCATCCCGTTCGGAGAAGAGAGCGTCCAGAACCGCAGATAGCCGATCTGCTTTCCGGAGCGCTCGGACACGGCCAGGCTGTTTTCGATCGCCTTTTCGAATGTCCGAAGCGGCCGCAATTGTTCGACCGCGACTTTGACGGTGATCGGCTTTTCGCCGACATGGCGGCGTAACGACACCTCGACCGTCTTGCCGACCTGGCGCTGGAAGGAGTCAATTTCGTGATAGGGCGCACCATCCACCGAGATGATCTCGTCGCCGACTTGAATTCCGGCCTTATCCGCCGGAGAGCCGTCATAGACGTCACTCGCGAACAGGGCGCCATTGGCCGGGCGTGCGATCATGCCGATGCCGGGATAACTCGCGTCACCCTTCGGCGGAAACAATCTCTCCATGTCGTTGCGCAGGGCGAAGCGGAATATGTCGGCGAGTTCGAAATAATCGATCGTGTCGCGCTGAAAGCGCCCTGTATGAGACGCCTCCAGACTGGCAAGCACTGCGTCGATCGCCTCGTCCGCCCTGGCGTTGGAGCTGTTTTTCGTCAGCGGCGTGTCCGCATCCTCTATTTCCTGGCGCACCGCCGCGCCGAAGCGGTCGAGGGCCGACATGTCGTGGAAGTTGTCGAAAACAAGCTGGACAGCACGATCGAAAACCGGATGGCCTGACCGAGGCGGATCGAGCGCAAGTGCATTCGCAGGGATAAGCAACAGCAAGAGCGCTACTGCCAAAAAGCCAGGCATTTTCGCTTGCATGGGCCGCATCCGTTTTTCCTTGCGGAATCATATGGACGCAATAGAGGAAGGATCGAGGCCTGCGATCGACACTATTGCGTGAGCCGCGACAAGACTTGCAGGGTCGTCCGAAGGCGCTGGGTTCCGAGAAAGAAGCGCAGCAGCCTGAAATACATGGCTGCCGGGCTACGCCCGCATCCTATGGCGCGCAATAAGACTGCCTGTTCTGAAGACATTGCAGACCGTGTGATGGCGGCGGTGAGCTCTGTTCAGAGCGTATCCGTGGGCGGCCATACACCTGCCTGAGCGGCCAGCAGCGTGTTTTCGGCCCACGCTCTGCGCTGCCGCTTTATACGCGGATCATGGTTTCCGATTTCGATCGCTACCGCACCGGCCGCCGCCCGTAGCGCGTCCGCCATGCTGCGCCGAAGCGGTCGTCGCAGCATTTCGTCGTAGATTTCGAGTTGAATCTGAACCGCTCTCTTGAGGCTGAACCTGCAGGTGACAACTTTGTGCCCGAACATGCCGACTTGCCTGCGCAGTTCCGGGTCGCAAAGAAGCCTCTCCATCTGCCCCGCAAGACGCTCCACACCGGACGCAGCATCGGCAATGCCATAGAAGCCCTGGTTGAGAAACAGGTCATGGGTCGCGGGCTCGAATATTTCTGAAAAGGCGTGCTCGCCCTGCACAATGACAGGCCGGCCCATGGCCATCGCTCGAAGCGACGAACTTCCCATTCCCAGCACGAGATCGGCCGCCGCATAGGCAGGTCTGGGGTCCAGTTCCTCGCCATGAAGACGCACGACTTCGCGGCCGCAGCGCGCATTGACGGCCTTGGCGCGGTTCGCCAATGCGGTACGGGCCTGACCATCACCGACAAGAACCAGTTTGAGCGGATGACGCTGCGCCAGGAGTTCCACTGCATCAATAGCGCGAACCAGCGCATCGATCTTCAGGTCGAGCGAGAGTCGGGAGACGGTGACGATCAATAGATCCGTATCTGAAACGCCGCAGGCGCGGCGGAATGCGGAGCCGTCGATCCCTGGATTGTCGCGGTCGGTATCGATTGGCGGCTCGATCACCCATACCGGCCCGCTTTGGAGTTCTCGGGCCTGAACGCCAAGCTCCGCGGTCCCCATGATAAGTGGCACCGAGCGTGGGACCATGGGCATCACCGTCATGCCAAGGACGGTGCACAAGACTGGCACACGGGCGAACAGGCCAGCGCCGTAATAGGCATCGAGGCAGGGCGGCCATTCATAGGCATGGATGAGGTCGAGCCTGTCACGCACGGCTATGGAGGCCAGTTGCGCGATGCGAGAGGGAGCCGGCCGATATTTGAGCTTCCGCGCCGGGATGAACCGCAGGCCGCGCTCTTCAATGTAGGAAACCAGCGGACCCGGTATCCCATAGACCGCGACCTCATGCCCGGCCTCGGCGACACCGGCCGCAAGATCGATCGCATTGATCTGGCTGCCGCCAATCGTGAGGTCGTGCGGATAGACAAGAATACGCAAACCGGGAACCGCCGAATCTGTGACGCCGATCCGGCCGCTGGCAGGACAGCGCAGGTTTTTGAGAAACCAAATGTTCCGCAAGGCCGCACCGGCGTCAATTGACCGGCATTGGCGCCTAGGTCTGTCTTTAGGGGAGGCCTTACCACCTGAGGCGTAGGCGGTCGCGGCATTGCGGAATGCAGGGGCCGGATATCGCTGGTGATCGGCAGTGTAATACAGGCGTCAAACTGGAGGCTTAGGCAGGCTCGACACCATCAGGAATCAAGGCCGCGCCTTCGTGGTATCGGCCTTCTCGCTACGGGAGGGGTCGTCGTGAAGATCGCAATCATCGGCATCGGCTATGTCGGGCTCGTTTCGGCGGCTTGTTTCGCGACCTGGGGACATGAGGCCGTAGGCGTCGACAAGGATACGGGAAAGATCGCCGCGCTCAGGCTGGGCAGGCTTCCGATCTACGAGCCCGGGCTGGACCAACTGATCGCGGGCGCCGTCGAGACAGGAAATCTGTCCTTCACGACCGATACCGCCACTGCGGTGGCGGCCGCCGACATCGTCATGATTGCGGTGGGAACGCCGCCGCGGCTGCGCGACGGCGAGGCTGATCTTGCCTTCGTCTACGCCGCTGCGAAAGAAATCGCAGCTTCCATCACCGGCCTCACGGTGGTCGTGACCAAATCGACGGTGCCGGTCGGAACCGGCGACGAGATCGAGCGGATCATTGGTCGCGCTCGGCCCGACGCCAGATTTGCCGTTGCCTCAAACCCGGAATTCCTGCGCGAAGGTTGTGCGGTGGCCGACTTCCAGAAACCGGATCGGGTCGTCCTTGGCGCCGATGACAGGAGAGCGCAGGAGCTTCTGCAGGCCGTATATGAGCCGCTGCGGCGTGTTGGCGTGCCGATCGTAACGACACGGCGGCGTACCGCTGAACTCATCAAATATGCCGCCAACGCCTTTCTGGCGGTCAAGATCTCCTACATCAACGAAATGGCCGACCTTTGCGAGAGCGTCGGCGCCGATGTGCGCGAGGTGGCGCTCGGCATGGGCCTCGACCACCGCATCGGCGCCGGCTGCCTCAATGCCGGGCCGGGATATGGTGGCTCCTGCTTTCCCAAGGATACGCTCGCCTTGCTGCGCACATCGCAGGACCATGGCGTGCCGCTGCGGATCATCCAGGAATCGATCGTTGCGAACGACGCCAGGAAGCGGCGAATGGCCCTAAAAGTCATCGATGCGTTGGGTGGGGACGCGGACGGCCGCAGCGTCGCCATTTTGGGGCTGACGTTCAAGCCGGAAACCGACGACATGCGCGAGGCGCCATCGATCCCGCTGATCGAGGCATTGCAGCGTGCCGGCCTGAAGATACGCGCTCATGACCCGCAGGGCATGGAGAATGCGCGCGCCCTGCTGGATGATGTCGAATTCTTCGACGATGCCTATGAATGCGCGTCCGGCGCCGACGGCGTCGTGCTGATGACCGATTGGGCGTGCCTGAAATCGCTCGATCTCGAGCGGTTGTCGCGTGTCGTGCGAAAACCCACGCTGATCGATTTTCGCCATGCCTTCGATCCGGCCGAGGTTCGGAAGCACGGCTTTGCGCTGACCTCGATCGGGGTGGCGCCAGACACGCAGATCAAGACCACGATACGCCCGCACTCGCCCGTTTTGCACGCCTTGCGTCACTCGCCTGTCATGGAAAGCAATTGAAAATGCCCGGCATGACAAACGCTGCAAACGACGATTCGACCGACAACGCCGATGTCCGGCGGTATCGCACCCTGTTCATCTCGGACATCCATCTGGGCATGCGTGGCAATCAGGTCGAGGCTCTGCTTGAATTCCTCAAACATCACGATGCCGAGACGATCTATCTGGTCGGCGACATCGTCGATGGCTGGCGGCTGCGCTCAGGCTGGTACTGGCCGCAAAGCCACAACGACGTCGTCCAGAAATTGCTTCGCAAAGCCCGCAAGGGCACGAAGATCATCTATATCCCCGGCAATCACGATGAATTCCTGCGGGAATTCTACGGGTCGCATTTCGGCGGCATCGAGGTGCGCGAGACCGCGCTGCACGAGGCGGCCGATGGCAAGCGGTACCTTGTCATTCATGGCGACATATTCGACGTGGTCGTACGCCATGCGCGATGGCTGGCCTATTGCGGCGATTGGGCCTATGAAATCGCGCTTAGGCTCAGCACCCGTGTCAATTTCGTCCGGCGCAAGCTCGGCTTCACCTATTGGTCGCTGTCGGCCTGGGCCAAGCTGAAGGTCAAGAACGCCGTCAACTTCATCGGCAAATTCGAGGAAACGCTGGCCTCGGAAGCCCGGCGGCATGACGTCGACGGCGTGATCTGCGGCCACATCCACAGCGCCACCATGCGCGATTTCGACGGCTTCACCTATATCAACACCGGCGACTGGGTCGAAAGCTGCACGGCTGTCGTCGAGCATGACGACGGGCGGATGGAGATCATACGGTGGGCCGCGCTGAGCCGGCTGCTCAATGAGCAGAGGTCGCTCGCCGTTTCGCCCTGGCGGCGCCGCGCGGCGTGAGTGGCGATGCGCGTACTTATCGTCAGCGACGCCTGGCGCCCGCAAGTCAACGGAGTGGTGCGGACGCTCGAGAAACTCAGCGAGGCGCTGCGAGAGCGCGGCGTCGAGGTAGAGTTCCTGACGCCGGAAGGCTATCCCACCCTGCCGCTGCCCTCCTATCCTGAGATCAGGCTTGCGCTCGCCTCGACGCGGGAGATCGCGCGGCGGATCGAGGCTGCAGCACCCGACAGCATCCATATCGCGACCGAAGGACCACTCGGCTTACTGGCGCGGCGCGCCTGCCTTGCCGGCGGACGCGCATTCACGACGAGTTATCACACACGGTTTCCCGAATTCCTTAGCGCCCGGACCGCAGTGCCGGAAAGCTGGAGCTACCGTTGGATGCGCCGTTTCCACAATGCCGGCCAGGGCACGCTGGTGGCAACGCCCTCGCTCGGCACGGAACTGGCCGCAAAGGGTTTCACCAACCTCAGGCCATGGACGCGCGGCGTGGATACCGATCTTTTCAATCCGGCGCGAAAGAACGGCATTGGACTGCCGAGTCCGATATTCCTTTCTGTCGGCAGGGTGGCGATCGAAAAGAACCTGCCGGCATTTCTTGATCTGGACTTGCCCGGCAGCAAGATAGTGGTCGGCGATGGACCGGATCTGGCCAGGCTGAAGGCGCGCTACCCCGACGTGCATTTCCTCGGAACCTGCGTGGGAGAAGAACTCGCTCGAATTTACGCATCGAGCGATGTGTTCGTCTTTCCCAGCCGCACCGACACTTTCGGCAACGTGCTGCTCGAGGCTCTCGCCAGCGGATGTCCGGTCGCAGCCTATCCGGTGACCGGTCCGCTCGACATTGTCGGCGAGAGCGGCGGCGGCGTGCTGTCGAACGATCTGCGGCAGGCGGCACTCGCTGCCCTTGACGTGCCGCGCGATGCGGCCCGAGCGAAGGCGCTTACCTATAGCTGGGCCGAATGCGCATCGCAGTTTCTCGGACATCTCAGGCCGGCCGCACCGAAAGCGGCTGCTTGAGATTTATGCCCGTTTTAACAGGAGATCGGCTCTCGATGTCAGGCGTCATAACGCTCCGCAAACCTGCCGCAAGCAGTGCTCGGCTCAATCGCGCCGTTCGCCAGAACCCGTTGCTTTCCGGGGCCGGACTGTCAGAGCGAATTTTTGCCCAAGTCTTCAAGGGATTGGTCTACCCGCAAATATGGGAGGACCCCGATGTCGACATGGCCGCGTTGAAGATCAGGCCCGGTGACCGCATCGTCACCATCGCATCCGGCGGCTGCAACGCATTGTCCTATCTCATCGCCGATCCGGCCAGCGTCGAGGCGGTCGATCTCAACACAGCGCATGTCGCCTTCAACCGGCTCAAACTGGCGGCAGTCGCCAATCTTCCCGCGTACGAAGCCTTCTATCGTTTTTACGGCAAGGCCGATGACAAGGAGAATATCGAGGCCTACAGGCGCTTCATCCGACCGCATCTGGATGCCGAAAGCCGCACCTATTGGGAAAAGCGGACGGTTTCGGGCCGGCAGCGGATTTCGATCTTTTCGCGGGCCCTTTACCGGCACGGGCTACTCGGCTTCTTCATCGGCTGGGGACATCGCGTCGCGCGCTTGTACGGCATCGACCCGCGCGATCTGCTCAAGGCCGAAACACTTGACGAACAGCGCCGTTTTTTCGACGCGGCAATCGCGCCGCTGTTCGAAAAGCGTTTGGTGCGCTGGGCGACTTCGCGCAAATCCTCGCTGTTCGGCCTTGGAATCCCCCCACAGCAATATGATGCGCTGGCGACCGCCGGCAGCGCCGGCATGGCCGCAATTCTGCGCACGCGCCTCGAGCGGCTTGCCTGCGGCTTCCCGCTTTCGGAAAACTATTTTGCCTGGCAGGCGTTCGGCCGAGGCTACAGCCCTGCCGAGACGGGGCCGCTGCCACCCTATCTCTCGCGCGCGAATTTTCCGGTTGTTCGCGCCCGCGTCGACCGGGTGAGCGTGATCAACGCATCCTATACGGAGTTCCTCGCAGCCAAGCCCGACGGCTCGGTCGACGGCTTTGTTCTGCTCGATGCGCAGGACTGGATGACGGACCGGCAATTGTGCGAACTCTGGCGCGAAATCACCCGGACGGCGGCTCCGGGCGCGCGCGTCATCTTCCGCACGGCGGCGTCGGAAAATCTCCTGCCCGGCCGCGTCGACAACGCAGTCCTGCAGCGCTGGGAATACCGCGAAGCAGAATCGAAAGCGCTTCATGCCCGTGACCGGTCGTCGATCTATGGCGGCTTCCACCTGCATGTGCTGAAGGGAAGCTAGCCGATGGAAACGCAGCTCGATCACGGCGGCTTGATGGACCGCGTCTATCGGCATCAGCGCCATGTCTACGACGCCACGCGCCGATACTATCTTCTTGGTCGCGATCCGATGATTGCCGCGCTTACGCCCCCCGACGGCGGCAGCGTACTTGAGATCGGCTGCGGAACCGGACGCAATCTGGTCAAAGCGGCGAAACTGTTTCCGCAAGCCACGTTCTACGGCGTCGACATTTCGCAGGAGATGCTGGCGACCGCCGGAAAATCCGTGGCGGCCGCCGGGCTTCAAAGGCAAATCCGCCTCGCCTATGCGGACGCGTCCCGCTTCGATCCCATGAAGGTCTTCGGCCACTGCACATTCGACCGGATATTCATTTCCTACGCGGTGTCGATGATCCCCGGATGGCAGGCTGTGATGCGTAATGCCGTCACGCATCTGGCACCGGGTGGAGAACTCCACATCGTCGATTTCGGCGACCAGCGCGAGCTTCCGAACTGGTTCAAGACGGCGCTTTACACATGGCTCGGCTGGTATCATGTGACGCCGCGCACAAATCTGTTCGAAATCAGCGCCGAGATTGCTCGCAGTCTGGACGCCGTAACGGAGACAAAGCGGCTCTATCGCGGCTTCGCATGGATTTCGATCATTCGTCGCCCTTCAGGTGGAGGGCATTGAACGGTTCGGCAGCAAAGTTTCCCCGGCCGATGCGAGAAATGCCCGGCCGGGTTTCTTGAAGATCAAGCTCAGATCTTACCGTCAAGCCCCATCTGGTGGTACTTGTGCATGATCTTGTCCTGGTTCTCCAGCAGCCAGTCGATCGACGGTTCGTTCGTCATGGCCTTGCGGATGGCTTCCGTGGTTCCCTTGCGGTGCAGGTCGAACAGGATCTTGTGGTCGAGATTTTCGGCGTCGATGACGCTCGGAGCCAACCACACAGAGCAGATGATGCCGAGATCGTTCGCCTTTTCCTTCGGGATGAAACCGGCGCGCACGGCATCGAGAACGCCGTTGGCGATGGCGAACTGCACTGTGCCCATCAGGATGTTGGTATAACGTGAGTTCTTTACCGTCACCTTCGACACACACAGCGTGACCGGGCGCACCATGATGTCGGTGTTGAGAAGCGCAAAGACGCGCGTATGTCCGGCCACCTGATCGCCGGTCAGCGTAGCCAGCGCGGTGCCAACCGGGCCGTCGAGTTCGCCGATCACCACTTCCGGCTCAGCCGCGGTTCCGGGAGGGCCGCCTGCAGCAAGTGCCTCTCCGGTGCGCATAACGATACGATTGCTCATTCGAACTCCTCCTTACGGGAAATTTGGGGGTGATGGCGGCAGACCCTGCGCCGCTAAACGATCAGCGTATCTCCAAATGAATCGATACGCGACAGGAAGCTACCAACTTAGCCTCCTGCAATCGACTGCGGCATAGGCGCGCTGTCGCGCCCATGCCCTCATTCGATGTCGAAGGAGACGCCCTGGGCGAGCGGCAGCGCCTTGGAGTAGTTCACCGTGTTGGTGGCGCGGCGCATATAGGCCTTCCACGCGTCGGAACCGGATTCGCGGCCGCCGCCGGTTTCCTTCTCACCGCCGAATGCGCCTCCAATCTCGGCGCCGGAGGTGCCTATATTGACGTTGGCGATGCCGCAGTCCGATCCGTCCGCGCCAAGGAAACGCTCCGATTCCTGGAGGTCGCGGGTGAAGATGGAAGACGACAGGCCGGCACCGACGGCGTTGTGCAGTTCGAGCGCCCGGTCGAAATCGCTGTATTTCATGACATAGAGGATCGGGGCGAAAGTCTCCTCCGTCACCGGGCCAGCCTGGGCCGGCATTTCCACAAGCGCCGGACGGACATAGTAGGCGTCGGCGTGCCCGTTCTCGACGCGCTCACCACCCGTCGTCTTGCCGCCATGGGCCTCGGCATCTCTCAGCGCCTTCTGCATGTTGTCGAAAGCCGCCTTGTCGATCAGCGGGCCGACGAGCGCGCTGGTTTCGAGCGGACTGCCGACGGACACGCTTTCATAGGCCTTCTTCAGGTGAGGCACGAGCGCATCATAGACGCTCTCATGAACGAAAAGACGGCGCAGCGTGGTGCAGCGCTGGCCGGCCGTGCCCATCGCGCCGAAGGCGATGGCGCGCAACGCCATGTCGAGGTCAGCCGTGGGGCAGACGATACCGGCGTTGTTACCGCCAAGTTCAAGGATGGCCCGCGCGAAGCGCTTGGCGAGACGTGGGCCGACCTCGCGGCCCATCCGCGTCGAGCCCGTGGCGGAGACCAGCGCGACCTTAGGGTGATCCACCATCACCTCACCGATCGAGCGGTCGCCGATCAGCACCTGCAGCAGGCCCTTCGGCGCGTCTCCGAACCGCTTGACCGCCCGCGTGAAGATTGCCTTGCAGGCGAGCGCAGTGAGCGGCGTCTTCTCGGACGGCTTCCACACAACGGTGTCACCGCAGACAAAGGCAAGCGCCGCGTTCCACGACCAGACCGCGACCGGAAAATTGAAGGCCGAAATGACGCCGACCACGCCGAGCGGATGCCAGGTTTCCATCATGCGATGGCCGGGCCGTTCGGTGGCGATGGTGAGCCCGTAGAGCTGGCGCGAGAGGCCCACGGCGAAATCGCAGATGTCGATCATCTCCTGGACTTCACCCAGCCCCTCCGAAGGGATTTTGCCGACCTCGATCGAGACCAGGCGGCCGAGATCTTCCTTGGCGGCCCGCAATTCCTCGCCAAGCAGGCGAACGAGTTCGCCGCGCCGCGGCGCAGGCACCAGCCGCCAGGCACGAAAGGCTTCGTCGGCCGCATCGATGGCGTTCGAGACCTCGGCTTGCGACATCGTGGAGAGAGAGGCGATTTTCTCGCCGGTGACAGGGCTGTGGACCGCCAGGTCGCCACCCTGGTCGACATTCACGCCGAGCCTTGCCAGAAGCTCCGCCGTCTCCTGCTTGATGTCCATCATCTCATTCCTTCTTAAGCTTTCGGACCAAATTCACGCAGGGCCCGCTCACCTGACGCATCCCGGATTAGCACGAAATCGCCCGGAGAAGCGACAGCGTCAACATGCATGCGGGCTGCGCCCGTTGCGAAGGCCTTTTCCTTCAAACTGTCGGATGCTGGTGATGTAGTTGCCGGAACGCAGGCATGCAATCGGCCGGCGACCAACCATCGCCAGCAATCTTCATGCGCTAGCGCGCACGCCAGGACTGTGTGCGGTTGAGAAGACCGCGCGACAGCGCCATGTGGAGGATACGGGCAAGCGCATTGGTATAGAAGATCATCATGCCCATGGCGGCTGCGGGCGCGATGTCCCCGGCATCGTCCATGTTCAGCACCGCGACGGCGGCAAGGTTCGTATCGGGCGAGTAGAGAAACACCACGGCCGAAACCGTCGTCATCGCGTTGACGAACAGATAGATCGAGATATCGAGGATCGCCGGCAGGCAGACCGGCACGGTCACCTTGGTAAACAGCCGGTGGAACGGCTGCTTCAGCGAAGCCGCGACCGGTTCGAACTCGCGGTCGATCTGCTTCAGCGCCGTCAGGGCGGTCAGATGGCCGACGGTGTAAAAATGCGTGACCGTGCAGACCACCAAAATCGCCATCGTGCCGTAGATTGCATGCAACGGATTGGCCGGGTTGTTGAAAAAGAAGATATAGGCGAGGCCGAGCACCATTCCCGGCACCGCCATCGGCAGCATGGCAAGGAACTGAAACGCCGACCTTCCAAGCCTGAAATCATCGGTCTTCTCCACCATATAAGCACCGATGAAGACGATGATCGTTCCGAAAAACGCCGTGAGCGCAGCCAGCTTGATCGAGTTGTAGTACGAAGACCAGCCGCCGCCATCCATGCGATTGAAGGCGAAGTTCCTCAGGCTGAGGCTGAGATCGTAGGGCCAGAACTTCACCAGCGCGGCATATTGGCAGATGCCGACGATGCCCAGAATGAAGATCGCGACCAGGCTGCAATAGGCAAGGCACATCAGGTCGAAGCGACGGTTGGGCCTGGGCTCGTAAGGAACTGAACGTGCCGACAGCAACGCAACCTGCTTGCGCTGCACCATACGGTCGACGACGAAGGCTGCGAGCGCGGGAATGAGCAGGATGACCGAAACCACCGCGCCCATTTCGAAATTCTGCTGCCCGATCACCTGCTTGTAGATATCGACCGCCAGCACGTTGAACTGGCCGCCAATGACCTTGGGCAAGCCGAAGTCTGTGATGACCAAAGTGAACACAACGAAGGCCGCCGAAATCAGGCCATAGCGGGCCCCTGGCACGGTGACGACCCGGAAGGTGCGCCACTTGCTGGCGCGCAGCGAGGCGGCCGCCTCGTAATGGCGCTGATCAGAGATCGCCAGCGCCGTCGAGATGATGATGAGTGCATGCGGAAAGGTGAAGAACACCGAACCGATGACAATGCCGAGCGGGCCGTAGATCGACACGCCGAGCAGCAAGTCCCTGAGCAGACCCTGATTGCCGAAAAGATAGATCAGAGCGATGCCAGGCAGAAGCGACGGCACCAGGATGGGGGCCATCGCGATCAGCCGGAAAGCGCTCTTGAAGCGCATCTTGCTTCGGTTGAGCGCATAGGCGAAGCCGAAGGCGATGGCGACGGTGACAATCGTGCTGACAATGGCGATGAAGAACGAATTCTGGATCGAGCGGAACAAGGCCGGAGTTGAGAAATAGGTGACATAGTTCTCGAAACCGATGGTTCGGCTCGGCCGCAGCATGACCCGGCGGAAAGTGTTGGAATCGAGTTCCTGCCACTCTGTGCCGGCATGAGGCGCCGTGCCGATCAGATAGGAGGCGTTCTCGTCCGTTCCGCGGACCCGGTATTTGACGGGGCTGCGAAAGCTGAATTCCGGAAAGAAACTGGTGGCCGGCAGCCTGCCATCGGCATTGGTTGCGAGCTTCTCGGGCGATACGGCCGACAGTTTCTCGTTCAGCGCCGCCGCCGATACCGGCTCGCCGAAATTGCCCTGCGGGTCGCTGACCTGGAACTCGAAGGCGGTCAGATCGAAACTGTAGGTCGAAAGCGACTTCGACAGCATCACATAAAGCGGCGCGGCAAGCGACAGCACAAGGTAGAGCGCGATGACGACCATCAAGCCGCGCTTGATGAGGTCGTCCTTGTCGAGCCCGCGCCGCAGCATGCGGCCAGACGGCGCCAGCCCCTCAGCAGCCGCGGTCATGACGCGTCTCCGGCGAAAACGCCAGCAGCCGGTCGGCCGGCAGTTCGACGGTCAACGCGCCGCCCTTGGCAAGCGCCAGGCGCCGTACGGCATTGACCGAAAAGTCGGCGATCAGGATTTCGTCTCCAAGCCTTTCGCCGTGCAATCGGGTTCGCCAGAAAGAGCCCAGGAATTCCATCTCTCCGATCAGCACGTCGAGGAAATTGCTTGCCCCATCCGGCCTCGAGCCGGGCGCATGCGGGGTCACGTCTTCCGGGCGGATCGCCGCTATGACGCCATCGCCTCTGGTGAATGCATGCGCCGCGCAGCGCAGTTCGACATCGCCAAGAGCAACGCCGTCCGCGCATGTGGCGCGAGCGCCGAGCTTGTTGGTCTCGCCGATGAAATCGGCCACGAACAGCGTTTTCGGATTGCGGTAGATTTCGCTCGGCGTGCCGACCTGCTCGATCACGCCTTGGTTCATGACCACAATGCGGTCGGCCATCGACAGCGCTTCTTCCTGATCATGGGTGACCATGATGGTGGTGACCCCGAGCTTGCGCTGCAATTCCTTGATTTCGTGGCGAAGATGCACGCGCACCTTGGCATCGAGCGCCGATAGCGGCTCGTCGAGCAGCAGCAGGCCGGGCGAAATGGCGATGGCGCGGGCCAGCGCAATGCGCTGTTGCTGGCCGCCGGAAAGCTGCGCCGGATATTTCCTGGCCTGGTCGGACAGCCCCACCAGCGTGAGCAATTCCTCGACGCGGGCCTGGATTTCGGCGCGCGGGCGCTTCGTGTTCTCGAGGCCGAAAGCGACGTTCTTTTCGATGGTCAGATTGGGAAACAGCGCGTAGGACTGGAAGACGATGCCGTAGTCGCGCTTGGAGGGCGGCAAGGTGGAGATGTCTCTGCCCCCTTGATGGATCGCGCCACGCGTCTGCAAATCCAGACCGGCGATTGCTCGAAGCAGCGTGGTCTTGCCGCAACCCGACGGGCCGAGGAAGCAGATGAACTCGCCTTCGTCGATATCGAGCGAGATGTCCCGCAGCGCCTGAAACTCACCGAACGACTTCCAGAGATTTGCGATCTGCAGATAGGCCGGCTTGCTGGCGACTGGCATGTGACGCACCTCTGTCGGCGCGGCCGACGAGCCGGCGAGTGTTTCATGTCTCATCTTGACCATCCGACTGGCGTTGCGCAATGGGCGCCACCCTGAGGCAGCGCCCGCTCGCTTGTCGGGTCAGCTCTTCGGTTCCGACTTGGAGTTGTAGCGCGATTGCCATTTCTCCAGGATGGCGTTGCGGTTGTTGGCCGCCCACTCGAAGTCGTTTTCAATCATGTGGCTGGCGACGTCGGCCGGCAGATGTTCGACCTGCTTGGCGACGCCCGGCATGGCGACCACCGCATAGCCGACATTGTACATCTCGTTGGCCTTCTGGCTGATTGACCAGTCCACCAGCGTCTTGGCGGCTTCGAGATTGGGCGTGCCAGCGATGATGGCGGTGGCTTCGGCCTCCCAGCCCGAGCCCTCTTCCGGGAAGATGATGTCGATCGGGGCGCCCGCCTGCTTTGCCTTGGCTCCCGGAAACTCGAAGGAAACGCCGATGACCGTTTCGCCCGCGCCAGCCATCTTGCAAGGCTTCGACCCGGAGTGGGTGTAGCTCGAAATGTTCTCGTGTAGCGCGTCCATGAAGGACCATGCGCCTTCTTCGCCGAACATCTGCAGCCAGGCCGAAACGTCAAGGAAGCCGGTGCCGGACGAAGCCGGGTTCGGCATCACCACGTGCCCCTTATATTCCGGCTTGGTCAGATCCTTCCAGCTCTTGGGTGCGGCCAGCCCGAGTTTTTCAGCCTCGACCGTATTGAAGCAAAGGGCGGCCACATAGGCATCCATGCCGACCCAAGATGGCGGCGCGGCCTTGTCGACGAATTTCGGATCGAGTTTTTCAACCCCTGCCGGCGCATAGGGCTCGAGCATGCCCTCGCCCTTCAGCAGCAGGAGCGAGGTCGCAGCCACGCCCCACACCACATCCGCCTGCGGATTGTCCTTTTCCGCCAAAAGCTTGGCCGTCATCACGCCGGTGGAATCGCGAACCCAGTTGATCTTGATGTCGGGATGATCGGTATTGAATGTTTGCGCATAACGCTCAAGGTCTACGGCCTCGACAGCAGTGTAGACCGTAAGTTCCGTATCGGCGAATGCCGCCGAAGACGCCAGCGCTGTGGAAAGAGCGGCGATTACCAGAAATGTTTGCTTTTTCATGGACTTGGTTCCCATTGGAGGTCTGCTGTGCGCATTTCTTTTTGGGAAGTATTTGCTGCCGGTGCCGAGACATGCCTCATCCCACCGGACACCCTTCCGCCAAAGATAGTGCGAAACACGTATCGATAAGTAAAATCTATTTATCTTATGGTGCGGTAAGAGCCGTCGATAACAGACTGATGGCAGTTCAGGCGGAAAACGCCAATGTAATGACCCCGCCCGCCACCACTCCCGCCGACAAGAGACGGGTCGGCCACGGCCGCTCGCCGAAAACCACGAGCCCGATCAGCGCCGCGATGATGACGCTCGATTCACGCACCGCCGATACGGCACCCAGCGGCGCGATGGTTTTTGCATAGATGACCAGGCCATAGGCTGTAACGGCACAGAGGCCGCCAATGAGCCCGATGGCGAACGTTCGCCAGTTGAAATGATGGACGCTGCCGCGCCTGCGCAACAGGACGAACAGAACGACCGGCAGTTCGAGCAGGAACAGCCAGCCCATATAGCCGAATGGATTGCCCGAGAGCCTCACGCCGATGCCGTCGACCACGGAATAGCCGGCAATCAGCAGGCCGGTGACCAGAGCCGCCGCCACCGCCTTCGGATTGGCGTTCGCCGCGCCGCGCTGGAAGGCTAGCAGGCCGATGCCGAACGAGACCGCCGCCAGACCGATCAGCGATCCGACCGGCAGCGTCTCGCCGACCGCCAGGAAAGCGCCAAGCGCCACCAGCGCCGGCGCCACTCCACGCGAAATCGGATAGACCTGGCTGAGGTCGCCCAGACGGTAGGACTGGAACAGGAAAACATAATAGCCGTAGTGGATGACAGTGGAGGCGAAGATATAGACCCAGCTTTCGACGGCCGGAAGCGGCGTGGCAAGAACCAGTGCCAGCCCCAGAAAGGCATGCACGGAAGACACCGCCGCCAGCACCACGGCGCGATCCGAAACCGCCTTGACGAGAGCATTCCAGAACGCATGGAGGCAGGCCGCCGACAGGACGAGCGCAAGCGCGAAACCCGACATGCGCGCTCAATCTTCCATCAATGATGGATACGTGGTTGTTCCAGCAGCAGTCATTCGTCCCCCCTCAAACGCGAAGGAGGGAGCGCCGAACGCCCCCTCTTCCACGACTTTACCGATGCAGTGCGCCCTATCCGGGAAACCTCCAATTTTTCCGTATCGACACGTCCCGGGGGTCAGGCCCAGGGCAGCGAGAATGTCTTGACGTTGGTGTAGCTCTTCATCGCCTCAATGACGCCTTCCTTGTAGCCGTTGCCGGAATCCTTGATGCCGCCGAAAGGTGACATCTCGATGCGGTATCCGGGGACTTCCCAGATGTTGACCGTTCCGACCTGCAGGCCGGCAATGTACTTCTGCATGCGACGGAAATCATTGGTGCACACACCCGAAGAAAGGCCGAAGGCCGTCGAATTCGACAGCGCGATCAGCGCGTCGTCATCCTCGGGCGCCCGGATGATCGGGATCACCGGTCCGAACGTTTCCTCCATCACCAGTTCGGAAGCGTGCGGCACGCGGTCGACGACAATCGGCGGCAGCAGCGCGCCCTTGCGGCCAGGATTGTAGAGCACTTCCGCGCCCTGTTCGGCAGCCATGTTCACCCGGTTCTCGAACAGGGCCGCAGCTTTTTCATGGACCACCGTGCCAAGATCGGTTGCACGATCCATCGGATCGCCGAAGCGTATTTTCCTTGCCCGTTCCAGCACCAGCGGGACGAACCGGTCGGCGACGCTTCCCTGGCACAGTATGCGCTTGACGGCGGTGCAGCGCTGGCCGGAGTTCTTGGTGGCGCCGGCAACCGCCAGATCTGCCGCCTTGGCGAGGTCGTGGTCGGAGAGGTCGTTCAGGATGATCAGCGGGTCGTTGCCGCCGAGTTCGAGCACCTGGCGCCTGTAGCCGGCGGTATTGGCAATCAGCTTGCCCACCGGGACACCGCCGGTGAAGGTGATGAGCTCGATGTTCGGATTGGTGATCATCTCCGCGCCGATGTCGGCAGGCATGCCGGTGACCACCGACAGCATCTGCGGCGGCAGGCCGGCCTCGTAGAGAATGTCGGCCAGCACCAGCCCCGTCATTGGCGTCAGTTCGGTCGGTTTGACCACCACGCAATTGTTGGTGGCGATCGCCGGCGCCACCTTGTGCGCCACCATGTTGAGCGGGTGATTGAAAGGCGTGATCGCCGAAATCGCCTTCAGCGGCTCGCGCGTGGTGAATATCTTGCGCGCCTTGCCGTGGGGGGTAAGGTCGCAGGAGAATATCTGGCCATCATCCTGGATGCACATCTGCGCGGCCAGCGTGAACACGTCATAGGCGCGACCGACTTCGTAGAGCGAGTCGGCCTTGGAGATGCCGAGTTCCAGGGTGATGATGTCGGAGATCTCTTCCTTGCGCGCGGCCAGCGCCTCGGCGGTGCGGAACAATATCTGCTGACGCTCATAGCGCGTCAGCTTCGAGGTGTAGCCTGCCGCGATCTCGAACGCCTGGCGGGCATGTTCGGCGCGCCCGGCCGGCACGGTACCGATCACCGCATCGGTATAGGGATAGTGCACATTGACGACGCCATCGGCTTCCACCTTGCGCCCGGCAATCCGCATCGGCTCATGGCGCACCGCAAACTGCGTCTCGACCTTGACCATGTCCGCCATCTCCGTCAGTTCAGCGCCGCGGCCATCGCGGCATAGTGGAAGGCATCGAAATTGCGCAGCGTCGGCGCGTTCGGCAAATCGGGCAGCTTGCGGTTGACGATGAACGGCACCGTCTGCTCGGTCAATCCGCCATGCGAGCGCAGCGGTTCGTTGAGCGCGGCGAGATCGTGGCGATGCTCGCTGGTGCCGATGGTTTTGTTCTCCGACGACACCAGCACGATGTCGCCGATGCGGTCGTTCGGCAGTTCGAAGCGCTCGCAGGCCGTCGCATTGTCGATGACCACATCGATGCCGTCGATCGCAGCCAGCCGTTTCATGATACCGGCCTGATCGGCGCCTTGCGGCAGATAGGCGGTGGCAAACGAGCCCAGCGCGCCGTGATGCACCACGTAAGGATCGGTGATCGGTAGGATGACGCGGGCCGCATCCTTGCCAAGCCACTGGTCGAGCAGGTCCTGCACATAGATCACGTCGGGCGCGCCGTCGGCCTTGTGCTTGGGCTTCATGCCATGGTCGGCGGTGATGACGATGGCCGCCCCCAGCGCGTCGAGCTCCGCCAGATATTTGTCGAACATCTCGTAAAAGGCGTTGGCCTGCGGCACGCCCGGGGCATATTTGTGCTGCACGTAGTCGGTCGTGGTCAGGTACATGATGTCGGGCCGGAACTCCTTCAGCAGCTTGACGCCGGCGGCAAAGACGAACTCCGACAGTTCAGCCGAATAGACCTCCGGCACCGGCCTGCCGAGCCATGCCGAGGCGTTGTCGACGCCGTTCTCGGCCTTGGTCGACTTGTCGGATTTTTCCGAGGAAAAGCAGACGGCGCGGCCTTCGTCGAACGCCAGCCCGTGGCCGAGAAGCGCCCGCAGCTTGTCCTTGGCGGTTACCACCGCAACCCGCGCGCCGGCATCGTAATAGGCCTTGAAGACGGTCGGCGCGCGCAGGAAGCGCGGATCGTTCATCATCACTTCCTTGCCGGTTTCGCGCTCGTAGAGATAGTTGCCGCAAATGCCATGCACCGATGGCGGACGGCCGGTGGCGATCGACAGGTTATTGGGATTGGTGAAGCTCGGAATGACGCTGTGCGCCATGCGCACCGTGCCCTTTTCCTTGATCCGCACCAGCGCCGGCATCAACCCTGCTTCGATCGCCGCGTCGAGATAGGCCGGCTCGCAACCGTCGAGGCAAATCGCAATCGCCGGCACGCGCGGCCAGGCATAAGAGCGGCCATTCGCGCTCACATTGATCGGAGACATCTGGTTCATCGAAAATTCCTTTTGAGTGTACTGCCGTTCAGGCGGCAAGCTTGGCGCGCTCGGCGATTGCCGCGGGAGGAGGAGCGGCGGTATCGACGTTCATTTCCTTGAGCGAGGCGGCGGCTGCCTCGACGACGCGGCGCATGACGTGCTCGTCCATGCGGCCGATGCAGCCGACACGAAAACTGTCGACCACGGTAAGCTTGCCCGGATAAATGATGAAGCCCTTTTGCTTCATCATCTCATAGAAGCGGTCGAACGCGAAATTCGGATGCGCCGGATTGAAGAAGGTGACGATGATCGGCGACAGCCAGCGATCCTTCAGCAGCGTCTCGAAACCGAGCGCACGCATGCCATCGACCATCACGTCGCGGTTGCGTGTGTAGCGCGCACCCCGGCCGGCGACGCCGCCTTCGGCCTCGTGCTGGCGCAACGCCTCGAGGAAGGCGGCGACCACATGCGTCGGCGGAGTGTAGCGCCACTGGCCCGTCTTGTTCATGTGCGCCCACTGGGCATGCACGTCGAGGCTGAGCGAGTGGCTGCGCCCCTTGGCCGCCTCGAGCTCGCTCTTGCGGGCGATGATGAAGCCGAAGCCGGGCACGCCTTCGATGCACTTGTTGGCCGACGACACCATCGCCTCGTAGCGGATCTCGTCGACCGCAAGCGGGATGGCGCCGAAGGCGCTCATCGAGTCGATCAGGAGCTTGCGGCCCCGGCCGTAGACGGCCTCCGAAATCTCGGCGACGGGATTGAGTATGCCGGAACTGGTTTCGCAGTGCACCACCACGACATGGGTAATCGCGGGATCGGCGTCGAGGGCGGCCGCCACCTCGGCCCCGCGCGGCGGCATGTAGTCGCCCTTGTCGATCGTGGCATAAGCGCGACCGAGATAATCGAGGGTTTGGGCGATGCGCTGGCCGTAGGCGCCGTTTATCAGAACCAGCACCTTGCCGTCGCGCGGCAGGAAGCTGCCGAGCAGCGCCTCTACCGAGAACGTGCCGCTGCCCTGCATCGGAACACAGTCGAATTCATTCCCGGTATCGCCGATAAGCGACAGGAGGTGGCGGCGCAGTTCCGCCGTCATGGCGCGGAAATCGCCGTCCCACGAACCCCAGTCGCGCAGCATCGCCTGCTTGACCGGATAGGATGTGGTCAACGGGCCGGGCGTCAGCAGATAGGGTTCGCCGAGCGCGGGCGGGTCAAACGGCGCGGCAGCGGCGAAATTCGTTTCGGCTAGCATTCTGGAACCCTCCGCTTGGTCGCTGCCTGTGTGTCTTTGAAGAGCATTTTCCGGAAGCGGGATGTATTTGTAAAATCGTTATTTTGTATCGATCGATAGGTAGGATCGATATATCAAGCGACCTTGGCCAACCGGCTTTCGAGCAGGTCGCCGCTTTCCTTCAGCAGCGGATAGGCGACGGCAGCCATGAGCGAATTGATTTCCTTGAGTGCCCGCATGGTCTCAAGGTGCAGATCGCTGGTTTCGATGCTCTGCACCTGCCCGGACTGCAGCCGCTTCAGATGCCGATCATGGCTCGCCCGTTCGAGTTTGCGCATCAGGTCCTTTTCCCCGACAAGCTGCCGCGCCGACTCCAGATTCCCCGACACCAGGACGTTCAGCGCAAGCTGCATGTTGGTCATGACACGATCATGAAGATCGGTGAGTTCGCTCCATCCTTCCTGGGAGAACCGCAATTTCTGATCGCGTTTTTCCAGCGCCAGCACGAGCAGGTTTTTCGCAACGATGTCGCCGGCACGCTCCAGATTGATGGCAAAATCGGTAAGGTCGATGCCGCGCTTCGCCTCGGCTGTGCTCATCGACCCCCGGTTGACCTCTGCAATGTAGAGCTTGATGTCCCTATGCGCTCGGTTGACCTCCTCGTCCAGTTTTTGCGTCGCGCGGATCTGCTCGGCCGTGCCGGTTTCCATCAACTGCATGACCGGGCGCAGCATGATCTCGACGACCTCGCCCATCCGCAGCAGCTCGCGTGTAGCGCTGGCCAGCGCCAGGCCGGGCGTTTGAATGACCGAGCGGTCAAGCGCGCTGACGCGCCGCGACAGGAGATTGGCGGCTTCGCCCGCCGGCGTCGGCTTGTCGGCGATGAGTTTGCCCAGCAACCATTCGGCTCGCCCGGCGAAAGGCAGACACAAGACCAAGAGCGCGAGATTGAAGGCGAGATGGAGGTTGACGAGCTGGCGGGCTTCGGTCGCCCCGAAAAGATGGGCCGGAAAGGGAAATATCTGGAAGGCGAGGAGAGCCGCGATTGCCGCCACCGACCTGAACAACAGATTGCCGAGCGGGATGCGGCGTCCATCTTCAGCCTGACCGCGCGTCAGCCAGACGGCAATCAGCCCGCTGCCGAGATTGGCGCCGAGGACGAAGGAAAGCCCGACCTCTATCGGCAGCAGGCCCTGGGTGGCCAGCGTCATGAGCAGCAGGATCGCCGCCACGCTCGAATGGATCAGCCAGGTAAACACTGCCGCCGCGACAAAGGCGGTAACGAAGTCCTGGCGCAGATATGAGATGGCAAGCGGCAGGAATTCGCTTTGCCGCAGCGGCGCTGTCGCCTCGCCGATCATCCGCAGCGACAGCAACACAAACGCTATTCCCATCAGGATGCGCCCGGTCTGCTTGATGCCGGCGGTTTCGAACTTCACAGCCATGGCGCCGCCGACCAGCAGCAGCACCGGCACCAGCCAGCTCAAGTCGAATGACAAGGCCTGAACCACCAGCGCTGAGCCCAGGTCGGCGCCGAGCAGGATCGCCAGGCCCGTCGAAACGCCGAGGATGCCGCTTGCCGCGAAACCTGCCGCGAGAATGGCAACCGCGGTCGAGCTTTGCAGCACGATGGCGAGCAGCGCCCCCGCGCCCGCGGCCCTGACCCGCCCGCCCTTTGCGTGCCGCAGCGAGTGGCGCAAGGCCGCTCCATGCGCCTGCTCGACAGCGGTACGCACCATGGAGACAGCCCATAAGAGCAGCATGGTGGCGCCGCCGATATGAAGCAGGATCAAGGAAAAATGCATATACAGCCTCCATGCCTGAAGAACGGGTCGTCAAACATCGGGCCCGTTCAAGGCTGGACGCGCTTCATTCATAAATCAAATCGTTAGTTTTAATATTTGTATCGGACTATTTTATGATGCTAGGCTGAGGTCTATCTGGGGAGCTTTCCATGCGCTACGTGCAGCTTCGAGCCTTCCATCACGTCGCGGTTTCCGGCGGGTTCTCCCGCGCCGCCGAGGTGCTCTTCCTGACGCAGCCGGCCATTTCCGATCAGGTGCGCAAACTGGAAGAGGAATATGACGTCCTCCTGTTCAATCGCAACAAGAAGCAGGTGACGCTGACGCAATCCGGCCAGAAGCTGCTGGAGATCACACGCCGCATGTTCGACACCGAGCAGCAGGCGTTGGAACTGCTGACCGAATCGCGAGCGCTGCGCTCCGGCACGCTGCGCATCGTCGCCGACGCAGCCCACCACCTGCTGCATATTTTAGGCATCTTCCGCCAGAAGTATCCCGGCATCAGGGTTTCGGTTCGGGCGGGAAACACCGAAACCGTGATCAGCAGCCTTTACAGCTACGATGCCGATATCGGCGTACTGGGCGAAGTGCCGACCGGGCGCGATTTCGAGATGTTGAAGCTCAACTCGACGCCGATCGTCGCCTTCGTTTCGGTCGACCATCCGCTAGCGGCGGCGAAGTCGCTGACGCTCGACGAACTTGCCGGCCAATCGCTGGTCATGCGCGAGCGCGGCTCGAAAACGCGCCAGAAGCTGGAAGATCTGGCGGCGATGTCGAAGATCGAACTGAAGCCGGCAATCGAGGCCGAGGGCCGGGAGGCCGTGCGCGAGATCGTGGCCTCCGGTGCTGGGCTGGGCTTCGTTTCAGCCGCCGAATTCGGCCAGGATTCCAGGCTTGTGTCGATTCCGATCGACGGGCCGGAAATGCTGATGGACGAGGCCCTGATCTGCCTGCGCGAGCGCAGTGGCGGCAAGCTTGTCCGCGCCTTTCTCGATATCGCCAAGTCGATGTCTGCCGGCTAGTCTAATCAAGACGCTGCGTCAGCCTTCACCCGTTCCGATTTCGGGTCGTAGGGACTGCGCAGGTGCGGTGTCGCGGCATAGCGCGTCCCGGCAAGATCGATCTCGAAGCGTGCGCCGGCAAGAAAATCCTTATCGACTCTTTGCGGTGCCTCGACCAAGCCCAGTGCTACCGAGCGGCCGAGGGTGTGGCCATAGGCGGCGGAGCGCACGTCACCCACCGGCTTGCCGTCGCGCAAGATGAGTTCGCCGCCCCATAGCATCGGCTCGGCATCATCGACGATGAACTGGACGATGCGGCGCCGCTGGGTTGCGCTGCTGGCCTTCACCAGTGCCTCACGGCCGATGAAACCGCCCGGCTTGTCGAGAGAAACCGCAAAGCCGAGACCCGCCTCGAACGGATTGATGTCGGGGGTCAGTTCGCGGCTCCAGGCGCGATAGCCCTTTTCGATCCGCAGCGCATCGAGCGCATAGTAACCCGCATCCGCAAGACCGAATTCGGCGCCTGCCTCGTGCAGCATCTCATAGACGCCGACCGCGAATTCGGTCGGCACGATCAGCTCCCACCCAAGCTCGCCGACATAGGTCATGCGGTTGGCGAAGGCCGTGGCACTGCCGATGTCGATCTCCCGGATGCTGGCGAAGGGGAATCCGGCATTGGACAGGTCGGCCGAAGTGATCTTGCCCAGAAGGTCGCGCGCCTTCGGCCCCATCAGCGCCAGCACCGCATAGGACGAGGTGACGTCGGTGAGGACGGCATGGGCGGCGGCAGGCGTGTTTCTGGCAATCCAGTCGGCATCGTGCACCGCCTGCGCCGATCCGGTGACGATCAGAAATTTTTGCGCCGACAGCCGCATCACGGTCAGGTCGCTTTCATAGCCGCCGCGCTCATTGAGCATGCCCGTATAGACGGAGGTGCCCGGCGCCACGTCTATATTGGCGGCGCAAAGCCGGTTCAGCACCGCGCAAGCATCGCGGCCCTGGACAAGAAACTTGGCAAATGACGTCTGATCGAAAACCGCGACGTTCTCGCGTGTCGCCCTCATCTCGCGCCGCACCGCCTCGTGCCAGTTCTGCCGGCCGAATGAATAGTCGGTGTGCGGTGCTTCGCCCGCAGCTGCAAACCAGTTGGCGCGTTCCCAGCCCATTTTCGAGCCGAAGCAGGCACCCTTGGCGGCCAGCCGGTCATAGAGCGGCGAGCGGCGGAACGGCCGCGCCGTATCCAGTTCGCGGTTCGGCCAAGGCATTGCATAGTGCAGACCGAGCGTTTCCTTGACGCGGTCGTGCAGCCAGCGCGGATTGTTGTTGAATGCGGCAAAACGGCGAATATCCACCGGCCACAGATCCATGGTCGGCGTGCCGTTGACGATCCATTCGGCCAGCGCTCGTCCAGCGCCGCCGGCGCTGGCGATGCCCATCGAGTTGAAGCCGGCGCCGACATAGAAATTTTTCAGTTCCGGCGCTTCTCCCAGGATGAAATTGTTGTCGGGCGTGAAGCTTTCGGGACCATTGTAGAATTTCCTGACCTCCGCCTGCTCCAGTTGCGGCACGCGGATCAGAGCGTTTTCCATCAATATTTCGAACTGCTCCCAATCGTCCTCAAGCAGCGCGAACTCGAAATTGTCCGGAATGCCGTTCATGCCCCACGGCTTTGCATGCGGCTCGAAGCCGCCCATGACGAGGCCGCCGACTTCCTCCTTGAAATAGATGAAACCGTCGGGATCGCGCAGAACCGGCAGATCGGGATGAACGCCTTCGATCCTGCCGGTGACGATATACATGTGCTCGGCCGAATGCAGCGGCACGGAGACGCCGCACATCAGCCCAACCTTGCGCGCCCACTGGCCGGCGCAGTTGACGACGATTTCGGCGGCGATGTCGCCGTGATCGGTCTCGACGCCGCAGGCCGCACCGTCCTTGACCTTGATGCCGGTCACTCTCACGCGCTCAATAATCCTGGCGCCGCCGTTGCGCGCGCCCTTGGCAAGCGACTGGGTCAGGTCGGTCGGGTTGGCCTTGCCGTCACCGGGCAGCCAGACGGCGCCGACCAGATCGTCGGTCGCCATCACCGGCCACAGCTCGGCCGCCTGCCGGGGCGAAATGAGCTCGACCTCCACCCCCTGCGCGCGCGCCGACGCGGCGGTGCGCTTCAGCACCGTCATGCGGTCGGCGGTTCGCGCGACCGCCAGCGATCCGCAATTCTTCCATCCGGTTGCAAGGCCGGTTTTGGCTTCGAGCTCCGCATAGAGCTGCGTCGAATATTTGATCAGCCCTGTCATGTTGGCATGGCTGCGCAACTGGCCGACAAGACCGGCCGCATGCCAGGTCGTGCCGCCGCTGAGCTGTCCCTGCTCGAGCAATACCACATCGCGGCAGCCAAGCCTGGTCAGATGATACGCGACCGAGCAGCCGATGATGCCGCCGCCGACGATGACGACGCGCGCTTGAGTCGGGAAAACATTTGCCATGACGAAGCCGATTTCGGTTGCAGATGGGTCAACATACCCTCAGCAGCCCAAAAATCAACATAAAATGCAACAAAATATCACATTCCATGCGCCACGATCAGTTGCGGCCCTCTTTTGGCGAGGGCTTCGACGATCGAAGCCGGGGGGCGTGCATCCACGATGATACCGGCGGCCAGTTCGAAGCGAGGAATTCGCAGCGGCGTCAGCTTTCCAAATTTGGTCTTGTCCAGCACGAAATAAGCCTTGTGGGCTGCGGCGACCATGCGCGAGCGTTGCTCGGCGCCGGCACGTGTGAAGTCCGTCACCTCGCCATCGGGCGAGAGCGCGCCGCCGCCCAGAAAGGCGACATCGACGCGAAACCGGCTGATCGCCTCGAGCGCGTCTATGCCAACCGCAGCCTCTTCGCCGGGGTCGATCTCGCCGCCGAACATGTGAACCCGGACATTCGGCAAGTGGCACATATGAAGCGCAATCGCCAGGCTTGCCGTGCAGATCGTGAGGTTCTGGCGCGCGCCGAGCGCGTGGGCGAGCGCCAGCGTGGTCGTGCCCGAATCCAGGAAGACCACCATGCCGTCATCGACGAGGTCGGCCGCGGCCCTGCCGATGGCGGCCTTCCCCGGCGCATTTTCCTTGCTGCGCTCGCTCATGACCGGCTCGCTGGTCTCGAAACGCCTGGCACCGCCATGGACGAGGTCCAGCCGGCCCTGGTCAGCGAGAAGCTTCAGGTCACGCCGTATCGTTTCGCGCGAGACGGCGAAAAATCCGGCAAGCTCGGTGATGCTGACGGAGCCCTCAACGGCTATGCGCTTCAGGATCTCGTCGTGGCGGCGCGGCGCGAGTGCTCGCGTCGTATGGCTGTGTGACTCGGACATGCTTTACTGTGGCGGGATGTCGCCGATGTTGCAAGCATGTGGCGTTATGTGGCGATCGACGCAGGTAAGGACTCTCAGACCCGGACGCGTGTTCCGGCCGGATCGTAGACGCAGCCCTCGACGAGAAATGCGCGACTGCGGCGGCCGAAAGCTTCCACTTCGATCTCCTTGAGCTTCATGTCGTCCCCGGCGAGATAGCCGAACACCAGTGACGCGCCGGCAGTGTGGCCGTAGTCGCCGCTGGTGGTCATGCCGACGGTGCGGTCTGCCACCAGCATCGCCTCGCCGCCATAGACCGGCAATGGCTCATCAAGCCGGAAGCAGGCGAGCTTGCGGCGAATGCCGCTTTCTTTTTGTTCAATCAGCGCATCGCGTCCCTGGAAATCGCCTTTCTTGATCGACACCGCAAATCCAAGCCCGGCCTCGAGCGGCGTGTCATCGGGGGTGATGTCGGCGCCCCAGTAAAGATAGCGCTTTTCCATGCGCAGGCTCGATATCGCCCTATAGCCCACGTCGGCGATACCGAACTCGTCGCCGGCTGCGCGCAGCGTATCATAGACATAGGACACGTATTCCGTCGGAATATGCAGTTCCCAGCCGAGTTCGCCGACATAGGTAACGCGCGCCGCCAGGACCGGTGCCCAGCCGATGCGTATTTGACGGCAGGTCATGTAAGGGAAAGCGTCGTTGCCGACATCGTCTTCGCTGACCCTCTCAAGAACCTTGCGTGCAAGCGGGCCGCAAAGATTGATGACGCCACGCGCGCTGGTCACCTCCTGCATGGCTACGGACCCGTCGCGGGGCATGTGCGCACGTATCCAGCCACCGTCGCGGGTTCCGAAACCCGAGCCGGTGACGATGTAGAACACGTCCTCGCGCGGCCGCATGATGGTGAGATCGGCCTCGATGCCGCCGCGCCTGTTGAGCAACTGCGTGTAGATCACGGCACCTGGGGCGCGCTCGACATTGGCCGCAGCCAGCCATTGCAGATAGGCGAGAGCTCCCGGGCCCGACACCTCGAATTTCGAGAAGGAAGACTGGTCGATCAACGCCACGCCCTCGCGCACGGCGCGGTGCTCGCGGCCGATCACCTCGGCATAGGGCGCACGCTCGAAGGTTTCAAGCGGCGGCTTCTCTTCGCCGTGCTTGAGAAAATAATTGGGCCGTTCCCAGCCGAACTTGACGCCGTGCACGGCGCCTTGCGCGGTGAGCGTCTGATAGAGCGCCGAGCGGCGCAGCGGACGGCAGGCCGACCGCTCCTCTTCCGGCCAGGCGACGGCGTAATATTTCGAGTAGGCCTCGATGGCGCTGTCGCGCAGATAGGCAAGGCCGGTGTGAGGCTGGCCGAAGCGGCGCAGATCGAAGGCCCACAAATCCATGCCCGGATCGCCCTCGACGATCCAGTTGGCCATGGCGCGGCCGGCGCCGCCGGAGGCGGCGATGCCCGAGGTGAAGCCGCAGGCGACAAAGAAATTGTCGAGGTCGCCGGCAAGTCCCATCACCGGCTCGCCGTCGGCGGAAATCGGAATCGGGCCGTTGACGACAGAGCGAACGCCGAGTTCGCTCAGTACGGGAATGCGGCTCGACGCGCCCTCGATCACCTCGGAAATACGCTCCAGATCGTCCGCGAAAAGCTCCTGGCCGAAGCTCATCGGCAGTTTGCCTAACCCATAAGCGGCGCGCGTCTCCTTTTCCCATCCGCCGATCGCCATGGCACCCGGCTCCGGCTTGACGTAGAAATTTGCGTCCGGATCGCGCAGTGTGGGCAGGTCGTCGGGCACCAGCGGCGATTTTTCGGTGACGAAGTATTCATGCTCGACCACGGTGACCGGCAGTTCGACACCCGCCAACTCGCCCACCTGACGCGCCCACAGCCCTGCCGCATTGACGACGATCTCGCAGCCGATCTCTCCTTCGGTCGTCTTTACGCCGTGGATACGGCGATGCTTGATCGAGAACCCGGTGACGGTCACGCCTTCGATAATGCGCGCGCCGCCGGTCCGGGCACCCTTTGCGTAGGCATGGGTCAGCGAGTAGGGGTCGACATGACCATCGGACGCGATCCAGGTCGCGCCGCGCAAATCTTTCGTGTCGACAAGCGGAAACAGGCGCTTGACCTCCTCGGGACCAACCAGTTCCATGCCGAAGCCATAGCTTCTGGCGGCCGTAGCGGCACGCTTCAACTCCTCCCACCGGGCGTCGGAGGCGGCAAGCCGCAGGCTGCCGACGTTTTTCCAGCCGACGTCCTGGCCGGTTTCGGCACCGATCCTCGCGCAGAGTTCGGCGCTGTACTGCATCAACCGCGTCAAATTCACCTTGCTGCGCAGTTGCCCCATCAGGCCGGCCGCATGCCAGGTGGAGCCGGCGGTCAGCGCGTTCTTTTCGAGAAGCAGCACATCGCGCTCGCCCGCCTTGACGAGGTGGTAGGCGATGCTGGCGCCGAGCGCGCCGCCGCCAACGATGACGATGCGGGAATGTGAGGGAACTTTGCTGGACATGTTCGCCTTTCCGGCCTGCCCGCCAAGGCGGGAATTGAATTGTGGGAAGCTGTGCCGCCGGCGCGCGTTGCACCGACGTCAGGCGCTCATCTGGCGCACATACCAGCGCACGTAGCGGTCGACATTCTGCTCCTTGAGCGGCGAATAAGGCCCGGGCTCGAAGCCGGGCGAGGTGACGCCGATCCATTGGCGACGGCAGATTTCCCAGTCTTCGGACATGACCTTATCGTGGAAGGCCGCGAGTTTTTCGGGATCATAGTCCTGGCCCTCGACCGCATTCTCGTCGACGAGCCAGTAGCCGCGGACGATGGTTTTGCTCGGCGACACCGGTGTGATGCGCACCGTATGGGCATAGTCGGAATTGGCATGGCACCAGAAATTGATGTTGGTGTTGGCTCGCGCCGTGCCCATGTCGGGGTCGGTGAAACCCGCCATCAGCACCTTGCAGACGAGTTGGCCGTCCGGACTTTCCGTGACCATGCCCTTGCGTACCGGCGTGCGATTGGCGCGGAACCACTCCGCGGTGTTGTTGGAAGAGGTGTTGACCCGGGTGACGTCGAGCCCCGCCTTATCCCAGCGGATTGAACAGTCGGCGAGCCGCCGGGCGATTTCGTCAGCCAGATCCGGGTTGTCGTTTTCGGTGTCGTATTGCACCGAGACATAGCCGTGATGATTGACCTGGCAGTGGTAGCATTCGCGATTGTTCTCGACGACGATCTTCCAGTTCACATCGAGGTGGTAGTCGCGGATCAGCGCGATCCTGGCGCGCGCCATGCCCTGCGATTTCAGGATGGGCGAAAGATGGTCACGCAACTCGCTGAAGGGCGACGGCTTATCGGAAAGATTGACGAAGATCAGGCCGTCAAATTCCTCGACATGTACGTGCTTCAGCCCATGGGCACTCTTGTCGAAGTTCTCGCCCATCATCGGTGCGCCGATCAGCGCGCCGTCATGCGCATAAGCCCAGGAATGATATGGGCAAACCAGCCGCGTGGCCTTGCCTTTCTCCTCGGTGCAAATGATCGAGCCGCGATGGCGACAGACATTATGATGGGCGTGCAGCTTGCCGGCACTATCACGCACCATCACCACCGGAGCGCCGCCGACATTGAGCGTTGCATAATGGCCAGTCCTGGGAAGCTCGACCGAGTGCCCGGCGAAGAACCAGTTGTTGCGAAAGATCTTCTCTTGCTCGGCTTCGAAAATCTCGTCGCTGGTGTAGAACTCCCGCGGCAAGCCATATCCGGGGCGGTAATCCTTGAGCCAATGGACGTTCATTACAGCGTCTCCAGAGGGCGTCTATCGGTGTATTGGAATTGTTCTTGTCCGACCCGGCAAACATGAATATCTTGGGGCAAGCACAAGAAAAACTAATGGTAATCATGGCCGTTACCCGTGCTCCCCTGAACTGGCTTCGGGCATTCGAATCCGCCGCGCGCCTCGGCAGCTTTGCCGCCGCGGCCGCCGAGTTGAACGTGACGCCGTCGGCTGTCAGCCAGCACATCCGCGCCCTGGAACTGCGCTTGTCGAAAAACCTGTTCAGTCGCCATGCCAATGGCGTGGTGCTGAGCGCCGCGGGCAGGCGCTACGCCGAAGATCTCGGCAGCGCATTTGCACTGATCGAGGAGGCGACGGCGAAACTTACCGGCAGCGGTGGCCGCGAAATGCTGGTCATCCATGTGGCGACTTCATTCGCAAGCCAATGGATCGCACCGCGGCTCGATCTCTTTCGTGCGTCGCATCCAGCTATCGATCTCCGGCTGACCGCGCTTGGCCAGGGGATAGACCATGGCGGCACCAAGGCTGACGCCGAGATTCGCTACGGGTGGGGCGACTGGCCAAAGCTTGAGGCTGTCCAGTTGATGCGGGAAGAGGTTTTTCCCGTATGCGCGCCCGGTCTCGCCGCCGACCTTTTGTCGCCGCGCGACCTGAAGGCCCGTGATCTTTTACATGTGCCGGGCTACGCTGAAGATTGGGACATGTGGCTGGCTCTTGCCGGCGTTACCGGCATCGACACGTCCGAGGGTGCATCCTTCGACCAGTCGATCATGGCGATCCGGGCCGCGGTCGAGGGCAAGGGCGTCGTGCTCGGCCGCTCGGCACTGATCGAGCGGGAGCTGGCCGCAGGGCTACTCGTGGCGCCATTCCCACAGAGGCTGCAAAGTTCTGGCGCCTACTGGTTCCTCGCCTCGC
This sequence comes from Borborobacter xinjiangensis, assembly GCF_047739745.1. Taxonomy (NCBI): domain Bacteria; kingdom Pseudomonadati; phylum Pseudomonadota; class Alphaproteobacteria; order Hyphomicrobiales; family Phyllobacteriaceae; genus Borborobacter; species Borborobacter xinjiangensis. The sequence continues at coordinate 167,457 of NZ_JBLLVA010000004.1, forward strand.
CGCAAAACGCCTCCGCGCGGAAGGTGCGCGCTTTCAGGGATTGGCTTCTGGACGCGGTCCACGCAGCGAAAGCCGCAGCAGAGAGCGTCCGTGGCTAGGACCGCCGCAGATCGATCCGGCTGGTCATGACTTTCTTGCCGCTTTTTGGGTCGGTGTCGGTCGTGGTCAGGCGCATGGCGGCCTCGCCCAGTTTCTCGATCGTCAGCTGAGCGGAATGGTCGCCATTGACCTGCTTGGCCCACTGAATATCGAGATTGATCGCCGACCCCGCGCGGCTGCCCGTCAATCCGGCGGTGCCAGTGCCTGCGCCGACATAGGAGCCGCTGTACCTTGTTCCATCCGCCTGAAGATCGGCGCCGATAGCCCGCGAAAAGATCAGCAGCCCTGTGCATCTCCCATCCAGCGACAACGCACTCGCCGTCGTGTCGGAGTTGAACACGCATGAGACCTTGACGGGAGACGAATCGGTGCGAACCTTCACGGTGCCGCTGCCCTTCCAATCGCCCTCGAGCGATTCCAGGAAAGTGGCTTCGTCAGCATGCGCGACGCCGATGGACAATACCATAGCCACTAAACTTGGTGCGAGCGCTCTCATCGTTGCTTCCCTCGGTTCAAAAAAGGACGCGTATGGCTATCGCCAGTAACGATGGTGATTAGATGACGTCTGTCCCAGGATAAACCCCACCATCACGCCAAGGAGTGCCGTTGTCGTAAGCACTGTCGCCGCAGTGCCGGGGTTTTCGCGAATGACGTCGGTTACCGCCTGCGCCTGCCGCGTAGCCGCACTTGCCGCCGATTTCGCCTGCTCGGTTCCGGCCTGATACATTTCGGAACCGCTTTTTGCCAACTCCGCGGTAATGTTCGCGATCTGGCTCCTGAGTTCCTCAATCTGCTGTTCCACAGTTCCGGAAGTAACAGCGGATGACCTGGCAGATACCGTCGAGTCGCGGCGCTTGGGTGAACTATCTTCCGATTGGTTTGCCATTGTTCGCTTCTCACTTTGGGAAGTAGGATAAATGGAACGAATGCCGTTTCGTTCCGCCAAGTTTATTCCTCGGCCGACTTCCCGATGGTGTCGGCAACCACTGCTCCGCGTTCTCCCATGGGTTTTGGTCGGCCGACGGTTGAGTCCTGCGCAGTCTGATGCTCCATTTCCGCATTGAGCTCGGCGCCGACGATCAGGATGATTACGGAAATCCACGTCCACATCATCAAGCCGATGACCGCGCCAAGCGAGCCGTAAGTGGCATTGTAGTCGGCAAAATTCTGCAGATAGAATGAGAACCCTGCCGAGGCAGCCATCCAGACCACCGTTGCCGTCACCGCGCCCCAGTTCAGCCAGCGCCACTTGGCACTTCTCCTGCTTGGCCCGAATCTGTAGATCAGCGATATGCCGAACCAGACCGCTCCGAGCAGCACCGGCCAGCGCCCGATGGCAATGAGGGCCTGTGCCCAGCGCTCCAGATTGAGCAAAGCGAGCATGGCGGGGACAACGCCGACCGCAAGCAGAAGAAGAATGCCTATCAACAGAGCCCCCAGCGTAAACGCTGCCGAAGACAGGTTCAGCATTAGGAAGCTCCGCTTCTCGGTCTCCTCATAGGCAATATTCATCGCGTCAAACAGCGCCTTGATCCCATTATTGGCGCTCCATAGAGCGACGCCCAGACCAACGAGAAATCCGATGCCGAGCGCGCGGTCGCCTTCGGCCAACAAGGAGCCGAGCTGCGTCTTGATTATGTCGATGCCTGCAGCGGGGAGCAGGCCGCCGAGATAGGATATATGGTCGGCAATCGTCTTGGGGTCGGCCACGAAGCCATAGAGCGAGACGAAGGCGGCCAAGGCAGGAAAGAGCGCAAGCAGCAGATAGAAAGTCACACCTCCGGCCACCAGCATGACGCGGTCGTCGTTCACTTCCGACCACACGCGCCACAGAATATCCTTCCAGGCCAACTTCGGCAGCTCCGAGGGCCAATCGGCGTCCCGTCCACGATCGTCAGTCATCCTTGGTCCTCGGTCACATCTGCCAGCCGGATGCGTACCGAACTCTCCCGCAGCCCTTAGGTTTCCGGGCCCTTCCCAAAAAAATCTTCGTCGAAATGGAACCGGGATGCCGCGAACCGGTTCGAATCGGAAAGGAGATCGCGCCATGAACAGCGTCATATACCTCATCGGCCTTGTCGTCGTCGTGCTTGCGATCCTGTCTTTCCTCGGGATTGGTTAGGAGAACGACATGCAAGGTGAGGCCGACAAGGATCGCCCGAAATCCGATTTCGCGGCTGCTAAACACGAATTCGCTGACAAGCTGGAGCAGGAAAAGCGTTCCGCCACCGAGGCCCTGCATGAGGCCAGGGATGAAATCACCGCCAAGGCCGGTGAATATGCATCGGAGGCCAAGGATGCGCTTTTTCAACAGGCCGAGGGAGCGCAACGGAGTATCGGTGCCAATCTGACGGCGTTGGGGGGAGCATTGCGCGCGGCCGGCGAGCACCTCGCTAAAAACGACCAGCCCACCGTCTCGAAGCTCGCTTCCAATGCCGCCGGCGGACTGGAGCGGCTTTCCTCTTCATTGAAGAACAGGCCCTTCGAAGATGTGCTGAGAGAGATCAGGGCCTTCGGCCGCGAGAACTCTGGGGCGCTCATCGCCGGCTCGGTTCTGGCGGGGCTGGCGCTTGGCCGCTTCCTCAAGAGCTCAACGTCGAACACCTCCACCGGTGAGGCCTCCCGCCCTGGCGCAGGCGGTACCGGCACCGGCATGGGCAGCATGTCCCCCACAGGGCCAATCTCGTCGGATGTGGTCGCGCAAGCCAATCTATCCAACCGCGACACGCGTCAACCAAGCAAACCGAGCGACCAAGGCCCCAATAGAAATGTGGAGTCTACCCCATGAACGAGACCCATCAGGACAGCCGCGGCCTGACCACGCTTATTGGTGATCTCGCCCAGCAGGTCACCACTCTGCTGCAGACGGAAGGAAGGCTGCTGCGGGCGGAAATTTCGGAAAAGCTTGGCAAAGTCGGTGCGGGCGCCATTCAGGTGTTGGGCGGCGCAATATGCCTGCTGGCCGCTCTGATGGTGCTTCTGCAGGCGCTGGTCATTGCGCTCGCCGAAGCCGGGCTCGGGGCCGGCTGGTCGTCGCTGCTCGTCGGAGTGGTCGTGGCGATATTGGGCGTCATCCTTTTGCGCACGGGCACTGCAAGCATGGACCCAGCCGAGCTTACGCCCGACCGTACCCAAAGCCAACTTAAGCAAGATGTACGCGTGGTTAAGGATCAATTGAAATGAGCGACAAACCCGCAGCCGAAATCGAACGCGAAGCTGAAATCGCGCGCGCCAGGGTCGCAGACACGGCCGAGTCCATCAGAAGCAAAATGACGCCAGGTCAGTTGATCGACGAGTTCACCGGCCTGTTCACCGGTGGCGAGACATCCACCGCCGTTTCAAACCTGAAGGCGCAGATCCGCGACAATCCGCTTCCCCTGACGCTGGTCGGAGCCGGATTGGCGTGGCTCATGTTTGGAGAAGGCGCTTCGGCCAGAAGTTCCGATTCCATGGACATGCGCCGCATGAGCCGGACAACGGATGGGAGCGCGTCGGATTTCGGCACTGCGGGCAGTGAATGGGGCTCCGGCGACGGCACACGGAGCTCGGGTGGCTCCATCGCCAGCACATTGTCGGGTGCGGCCGAAGCAGTGACATCGGCGGCGGGTAGTGCCGCCGAAGCCGTCAAAACGAGTGCCACGGGCGCAGGGCGGCGGCTGAGCGGCACTGCCAGCGACTATGGCGCCAGCGCTGCTGGCATGGCTGCACGGGCGCGGCATAGGGCTGAGGATTTGTTCGAGCGCGAGCCGCTGCTGGTCGCAGCACTGGGGCTTGCGGTGGGCACCGCCATCGGGGCGATGCTGCCCCGAACCGCCGTCGAGGACGAGCAGATGGGCCGTTATCGCGACAAGGCGCGCGATGCCGCCGGTGACCTGCTTCAACAGGGTATCGAAGGCGCAAAGGATGTTGCCGCCGAAGCCTACAGCACGATCAAGGAGGAAGCCGACCGGCAGGGCCTGCGCGGCGGTGGCGACACCTCCATGGTCGAGCAGGTCAGCGAAGTTGCAAAGTCGGCAGCAGCCCGTACGGAGGAAGCCGTTCGCGAACGGATGGGCGCGCAACCAAGGCGGCCAGAAAACACATAGCCTCTGCCCGAGACAGTGAGATCAGCCTGCAAGGCGAGCCGGCCTTGCAGGCTGATCCTGTTCTGGTTCTCACCCGAAGCAGTGCTGCCTCGGTCACTGGTGTAGCCGTGCATTTTCGCCCGAGGGGCCCGGCTCCTTCCTTATTGCTGCGCGGAACTTAGATCCTCCACTTCCGTTACCTGCGAAAGCAGCGAGGATGGGTGCATTGAAAAACGGCTCTATTTGGCGCAGCTACAGCTACGCATGGATCACCTTGGCGTTTTTCGTTTTGACGATTGTCGGGCATTGGGTGTTCGGCTGGTTCGCGTTCGTTAGCGAGCAGCAGTCCCATGGCGAAGCGGCAACTTTCGGTCCCTACGTCGTCGAGATGGCGCGCGACACGCTGGAGAATTGGCAATCGGAATTCCTCCAGCTTTTGTGGCAAGTCGGAGGCTTGGCATTCCTGCTGTTTCTCGGGTCGCCACAATCCAGGGAAGGCAGTGATCGCCTTGAGGCAAAGGTCGATGAACTTTTGAAGCAACTCAATCCGGAGAGGGCGGACCAGCTCATCGATGAAATCGATGAGCGCTATTCGGGGAGACACACCGACATTCCCCATGCGCATCGCTGACCTGCTCCAGAGCCCTGTCGGCACGGGGCTGTAACCGCGCCGAAGACCCACGTGGGATCGGTCTCTCCGATTATTTGCCCGAAAGGGTGAGTTTGTGCGCTTGCTATCGGGAACTTAATGCGCCGTCACCGGTTCTTTCCGCTCACGGAGGAGGAAGCTCATGCGTTTTGAAGCCGTCAAGGTATCCAGCGGTTGGTCCGTCCATGACGTTATTTTTGACCTGCCTGCCGAAGCCGGCGGCCGGTTGCTTACCGGCCTTTCCCGCGACGAAGCTGAAAAAGCGGCGGCAGCAGCCAACCGGGAAATGCTGCGCTGGAGACCGGCTCCCAAAGGATCCGACAATCGAGTCTTGAGCGGTTAGCTGCGGCAAATCCGCGGGGACGTTTTTTCTAGCGGCCAACCAATTTGCGTTTACTCGCGCGTGTAGGGCACGCCCAGCATGCTCGGTGCGCTGGCCCGCGAGCGGCGCACCATCAGCGCCACGATTGCCGCGACATAGGGCATCATCAGCATGAGCTGGTAGGGAATGGCGATGCCGACGCCCTGGATTTGAAGCTGCAGCGCATCGAGGAACGAAAACACCAGCGTGGCAGCGAGGATCGAATAGGGCCGCCACAGCCCGGCGATCACGATGATGATGGCGAGCCAACCGCGCCCATTGGTCATGTCCGGCACGAAGCGCGCCGCCGAGCCGACCGAGAGGAAGGCGCCGCCGAGCCCTGCCATCAGGCCGCCAAACACCACCGCGGCGTACTGGATCGGTGCCACCTGCACGCCCTTGACGTCGAGCGCCTTCGGATTGTCGCCGGCACAGCGCACGATCAGCCCGTAGCGCGTCCTGAACAGGAAGAACCAGATCACCGGCACCAGCAGGAACGCGAGATAAGTCAAAAGCTTCTGGTCGAACAGGATCGGACCGAGCACCGGAATATCGCTGAGGATCGGTATCGGCACATTGGCGAAGAATGGAATGGTCGGCGTCTGGCCGTCGCCGGCGAAGGCGGAACGCAGCCAATAGGTCGAAAGTCCGGCACCCAGCAGGTTTATCGCCAGGCCGGTGACGATCTGCTCCACCTTCAGGGTGATGACGAGGATGGCGAAGACCAGAGCCATCATCGCGCCGGTGAAGCCCGCAGCGGCAACGCCGACCCAGAGCGAACCGCTTTCATAGGCCGCCAGATAGCCGGTGAAGGCGCCCATCAGCATCATGCCTTCGAGGCCCATATTGTAGACGCCGCTGCGCTCGGCCACGAGTTCGCCAAGGGCCGCCAGAAGCAGAGGCGTCGCGATACGGATCGTGGCAGCCGCCACGCTGACCAGGATCGAGGCCTGGAAAAGATCGTCAAACATGGCTGACCCTCCGCAGGCGGAAGTTGCACGCTGCCCAGCCGGCGAGGAAGAACAGCAGGAGAATGGCCTGGATCGCATAGATCAGCGCCGAAGGAACGCCGGTCTTGATCTGCATCAGCGTGGCGCCGTTGAGCAGCGCGCCGAACAGCACCGAGGCGATGACGACGCCGAGCGGATGCAACTGGCCGAGAATGGCAACGATGATGCCGCTATAGCCGTAGCCGGCGATCGCGCCCGCCTTCACGCGATAGTGCACGCCGTAGACCTCGGTGATGCCGGCCAGACCGGCGAGCGCGCCCGAGATCAGCATCACCACCAGGATAAGCCGGCGCGTGTTCGTACCCTGCACGGCGAGCGCGCGGATGTTGGAGCCCGCCGCCTTGATCTCGTAGCCGATCGGCGTGCGGGTGAGCAGTAGGTGAACGAGCCAGGCCGCGGCCAGTGCCAGCAGGAAGCCCGCATGCAGCCGCGTGCCCGAAAACAGCACCGGGAAGATCGCGCCGGGATCGACTTTGGCCGTCTGCTCGAAAAAGCCGCCGGCCTCGCTCCATGGTCCCCGCAGCAGAAGCAGCGAGAGGATGAAGACGATGATGTAGTTGAGCATGACGGTCGAGATCACCTCATCGACCGAAAAGCGGGTCTTGAGGATGCCGGCGAGCCCGGCATAGAGCGCGCCGCCGACAATGCCGCCGAATATTATGGTTGGAATCTGCACTACAGCCGGGAATCCGACCATGTTGTGCTGAAGCCAGAAGGCGAACATCGCGCCGGCGAACACCTGGCCTTCCGCGCCGATGTTCCAGAGCCGGGCGCGAAAGGCAACGCAGGCGGCAAGGCCGGTGAAGATCAGTGGCGTCGCCTTCACCATGGTTTCGCCGGTGGCGCGCAGCGAGCCGAAGCTGCCTTTCAGCAGCGCGGCGAAGGCTTCCCACGGGCTGGCGCCGGCCGCGACGAACAGCGTGCTGCAAACGATCACGGCGGACGCGGCAGCCACCGAAAGCGCGATGAATCGGGTGGCGGCGCGGGGGTCCAGCCGGCGTTCGAGCCGCCAATCTGCGAGGCTGAAGTCACTCATGCGGCAGTCTCGTTCTCCTGGCCAGCCATCAGGCGGCCGACCTCGTCTGTTGTGGTGTTGTCCGCCTCAAGCACGGCAAGGATGCGCCCGCGAAACATCACGCAGATGCGCCGGCAAAGCGCGAACAGATCTTCCAGCTCCTCGCTGGCGAGCAGGACGGCACAGCCCTCGTCGCGCTTGCGCAGGAGTTCGCGGTGAACGAACTCGATCGCGCCGACATCGAGCCCGCGCGTGGGCTGGTTGCACAGCAGCACGCGCCGGGCTTTGGCGAATTCGCGCGACAGAATGACCTTTTGCGCGTTCCCGCCCGAGAGTTTGCGGCACACCGCCGAGGGGCCGCTCGCCGCGATCGAGTAGCCGCCGATCGCTTCGCGCGCATTGGCCTCCAGCTTGGTGCGCTCCATGAAAGGGCCGCGCCGCCAGCGAGGCTGCCAATGCTGACCGAGAACAAGGTTTTCTGCGATGTCCAGCTCGGCGACAAGGCCGTCGCGGAACCGGTCGCTCGGCACATAGCCGACGCCCTTGGCTGCCATTGCCGCCGGCGACTGCTCGTCAAGTGTCTCGCCATCAATGGCGATCGAGCCGCCATCGGGCCGGGCGATGCCGGCCAGGCACTCGAAAAGCTCGTCCTGCCCGTTGCCGGACACGCCGGCTATGCCGACGATCTCGCCTTCACCGATATCGAGCGACACACGGTCGAGAGCCGGCCTGCCGTCCCTCAGCCGGGTGAGCTCGTGGACGCAGAGCACGGCCTTGCCGGAGTTCGCCGCGCCCTCCTTGCGGACCGGCGGCGAGATGCTGCGGCCGACCATCATGGTAGTGAGCTGCTCGCGGTTCACGTCGGCGGTGAGCACGGTGCCGACAAGCCGGCCCTTGCGCAGCACGCTGACCTGATCGGACTGCATGACCTCCGCCATCTTGTGGCTGATCAGGATCACCGACAGGCCTACGCCGGTCAGGCGCTCGATAACCCGGAAAAGGCGCTGCGATTCATCCGGCGTCAGCACCGCCGTCGGCTCGTCCAGAATGAGCAGCCTGGCGCCGGTGTAGAGCGCCTTGACGATCTCCACCCATTGCTGCTCGCCGACCGACAGATCGCCGACCAGCCGATGCGGATCGAGCGAAATGCCGTAGGTGGTGCAGATGTCGTTGATCCGGGCAAGCGCGTCGGCGCGGTCGAGGCGCCAGCCGGAGCCGGTGCCCACGGTGACATTTTCCAGGACGGTGAAGCCCGGCACCAGCACGAAGTGCTGGTGCACCATGCCGATGCCCGCTCGAATGGCGTCACCGGGCGAACGCAGGTGAACGACAGTCCCGTCCACCCGGATCTCGCCGCCGTCAGGCTTGTAGAGCCCGTAGAGGCAGGAAGACAGTGTCGATTTCCCGGCGCCGTTCTCACCGAGCAGGCAGTGCAGCTGGCCGGGCATGACATCCAGCGAGATGTCGTCATTGGCCAGCATATTGCCGAAACGCTTCGTCAGATGCCTGATCGACAGTCGCGGTGTTACGTTCATCGGGTCTGAAGCCATGTTCGGGCTCTTGTTCTGGAGCGGTTCCGACTTGGCTTTATCGGAACCGCTCCAATTCCTTGTTCGGAGATCAGTCCGACTTCGGCTCGTTCAGGTTGAGCTCGACCTGCTTTTCGCCGCTCTGGATGGCCTTGGCGGTGTCGGCGGCAAGCGTCTTCACGTCGGCCGGGATCTTCTCCTCCCAGGCGGGATTGAGCACGAGGTCGCCCGAGCCTTCCTTCCAGGTGAACCATCTCGGCTCCGTCGGCGCATCGAACTTGGCGCCGGTCGTCTTGAACTTCCACCATTCGTCGATGATCCAGTTGATGTGCGGATCCCATTTGACGACGGTAGACGCGACGATCGACTTCGGCGCCACCGAAGACATGTCGACATAGTTGCCGAAGCAGCCGATGCCGCGATCCTCGCAGACCTCGAAGGCGCCGGACATCTGATAGATCATGTCGGCGCCGGCGGCGATCTGCGCGGAGGTCGCCTCGTTCGACTTGGTGGGGTCGAACCAGGACTGGATGAAGGTGATCTTCTGCTCCACCTTCGGGTTCGCGACCTTGGCGCCGGCGAAGAACGCATTGATCTGGTCGTTGGTGTCTTCAGCCGGGAAGGTGGAGACCGCGCCGACGACATTGGATTTCGTCAGCTTGCCGGCCAGTTGTCCCATCACATAGGCCGGCTCGTGTGCATGAATGAAAAGCCAATATGCATTGCCGCCGAGGCCGCGATTGCCCGAGCCGCTCATCACGAACATGGTCTCGGGAAATTCGTCCTTCAGCTTTTCGATGGCGTCGACATAAGCGGTGTCGCCGAACAGGATGTCGTACTCGCCGGTCTCGGCATAGGTGCGGAACACCTGTTCGGCATTGTCGTAGACGTTCTCGGTGTAGTTGACCTCGATTTCAAGGCCGTGCGGCTTGGCCGCAATCACGCGCTCCATCGAGTTCACAAGCGAAGCTTCCCATGGCGACTCCTTGCCGGCGGAGAGGATACCGGCGATCTTGAGCGTCGTCGGATCCTCGGCCTGAGCAAGGCTGCTCGCCAAAAGCGTCGTGCCGATCACCGACGCCGCCACAAGAAATTTCTTCAGCATGGTTCCTCCCTTTCTGTTTCTTAGTTTATGACGCCGCTTCCAACGGATCGACGACCTTCAGGTTCACACAGTCGATCACGCCCAGATCGGTTATCGCAAAGTCCGGAATAGCCGTTATCTGCAGCACGAACATGTACATGAAGGGCCATGGCAAGGTACAGCCAAGCGCGCGGGCGGCCTCATCGAGTTCCTGTTCCTTCCTCGCCATCTCCTGCGGCTCGATATCGGAGACAATGCCGCCGATCGGCAGGGGCAGGAACGAAACGATCCTGCCGCCATCGGCAACAGCCTGGCCGCCATTGTTGGCGATGATGTGATTGATCGCCAGCGCCATATCGTCGGGATTGGTGCCGACGCAGACGATATTATTGTCATCGGGCGCCGTCGAAGTGGCGAGCGCGCCTGAGCGCAGGCCGAAGCCCGACGCGAAGGCGACCGGACGATTGGACGTGCGGCCGTAGCGCTCGACCACGGTGAGATATTGCACATCCTGCGACTGGTCGGCCTGCACGAGACCATCGCGTACCGGCAAAACGACATCGCGCTGCTTGCGCACGAAGATCTGGTCGGGTGTAACGGCGATGGCGAGCGCCCTCACCGTGTCGCCCTTTCGGGGTGCCCGCACCGTCAGGTCCTCGCGTGAGACCGGCGCGACCTTGAAAGTGTCGCTGACCACGACACTGCGTGCCGGCGGCGCCAGCTCTTCAACGAGCTTTCCGTCGCGTGCGGCAAGCCTGCCCTTGGCGACGACCGCCGAAACGCGGAAATCCTGCAAATCCTTGACCAGCAATATGTCGGCGGCGAGACCCGGCGAAATCGAGCCGACCTTCTGGCCGATCCGCAGCGCCTCAGCGCCATTGATCGTCGCCATCTGAATGGCGGTCAGCGGCGCGATACCCATCTTGACGGCCATGCGGATCATATTGTCGAGATGGCCACGCGACAGGATGTCCGACGCGACGACATCGTCGGTGCAGAAGCTGATGCGACCGGTGGCCTTGATGCCCATCTCGGTGACGATGCGCAAATTCTCGGTCAGGAAGTGCGAGATCGAGGATTCGCGGATGACGACATGCATGCCCTTGCGCAGCTTTTCGAGCATTTCGTCGGCGGTGTAGCTTTCGTGATCGGAGCGCACTCCGGCCTGGAGATAGCTGTTCAGCCTGCTGCCTCTGCACATGGGCGAGCAACCGAGGATCGGCAGACGGCTCTTCTCGGCGATCTCGATCGCCTGCAGCACATGATCGTCCATCGTATCGACGAATTCGCGCACCGTCTCCCAGATGCCGACGCATTCCGGCCAGGAGTGGGTGGCGACATGGTCGTCCGGCCCGAAATAATAGCCGACATTAGAGCGCGGCAGCGTATAGGGCGTCTTGCACGGCGCACCCCAGAAGATCTTCAGCGGTGTGCCCTTGGCCTCGTCCAGGAATTCGCGCGCGCCGACCAGTCCCGATGTCACCAGTATCTGGTCAAGGCCGGAGACGATCGACGTCGTGCCGAGCGGCACCACTGCCTTGGCGAAGCTGGTGACCGACATTTTCGAGCATTCGACATGGAGATGGCCGTCGATCAGCCCGGGGCACAGATAGTAGCCCGTCGCGTCGACGATCTCGGTGTCGGGGCCGCGATATTCCGAGACGTCTCCGACCGCCACGATGCGATCCTTGTAGACGGCGACATCGGCCGGATAGATCTCGGCCGAGGCCACATTGACCAGTGTTCCGCCGCTGACAATCAACGTTGCCTTGTGTTCCGCGCGGCCGGCGCGGATGAATTCTCGAATGTCGGACAATCCGGACTCCTCTAGTGATCAGTGTAGCCGAGCCCCGCCCAGCGACGGCGGAAAGCTATGGACCAGGCATCGGCCAGAATGTGTGCCTCAACCCTGAGATCCATGGGAATCTCCTCGGGGTGCTGCGCCTCGACGATCCACCGGTCCTCTTCGTTGACGGCGTGCTGGAACTCTATCCACTCATCCACCGGCTGATCGAGATCGTAGTCCCTCGCCTTGAGGATGAAGATCCGCGACTTGCCGGAGGAAACCGGACATACGGCATCGTAGATATATTCGTTGCGACCGTCCGGGCTGGAAATCGTCAGGCTCGAATTGAAGGGCAGTGTGTAGGCATATTTGTACTGCATCGTTGCGGCGCGCTCGCCGCCTTGGGTAAACGTGTCACGGTCGATCTGATTGACCGCAAGGCTGCGCTCCAGCCCGTGCTCGGTGCTTACAACCTCGTAGCGAGGCACTTGGGGCTCGTCCGGATTGCCGAACGTTCCCGCATGGACATAGGAGAAATGCGCGACGTCATTGAAGTTTTCGACATGACGAAAGGCCGAGCAGTTCCAGTCCGCCGGCTTCAGCTTCACCTTCTGCAGCTTGGGATCGTCCATCGGCGGCCATTCGGGCAGCGGCGCCCTCGGCTCGGGCTGCAGGCAGGTCCAGACGATGCCGTAGCGTTCCGCTACCGGGTAGGTCGCAAGGCGTAGCTTGGGCGGAATCGGCACGTTCGGTCCGGCCGGGGGTATAGCCACGCACTTGCCGGTGCCATCGAAGCGCAGGCCGTGATAGGGGCACTCAAGGGTGTCCTTGACGATCCTGCCGCCCGACAGAGGCGCGCCGCGATGTATGCAGACATCGTTGGCAACCACGACCTGTCCTGCGGCGCGATAGGCGACAAGCCGCTGGTCCAGCAATCTCACAGCAACCGGGCGCGTGCCCAGATCGCTGCTGTAGGCGATCGGGTACCAAAAGCCGGCGAGAAGCGACCAATTGCTTTCGGAGAAAGAATTGTCCTTCGGATAGGGCGTAACATCGTTCGACATCGCAAGTCCTCCTCTTGCATGGACCGATCCTGTCGTATTAGGGTTGTTCATGCAAACGGGACTTTCCCGTTATTTTTGGACATTCCGTTCAACAAATTGGACGATCGATGGACCTTGAGGCGATCGACTATTTCATCATGGTGGCGGAGGCGCAGTCGCTGTCGCACGCCGCCAAGCTCTATGGGTTGCCGAAATCGAGCCTCAGCCACAAGGTGCGAAAGCTTGAGGATTCGCTTGGCGTGGCGCTGTTCGTGCGCGACGGTCGTGAGCTGCATCTGAGCGATGCGGGGGCCGAATTTCTCGACCACGCCCAGCGCATCAAGGAAAGCTGCGAAGGGGCGAAGGCGGCGGTCGCCGAGGCGCGGCACGACATTGCCGGCACGCTGACCATCGGCTCGACCGGCGAATTCGGAACCTCGTTCACCTCCGAACTGCTCTTTGCCTTTCGCCAGCAATATCCGCAGGTGCGGGTCGATGTGATCTTCCTGTCGCTTGGCTATTTCCTGGCGCCGGAAAAGCATCAGCCTTTCGACGGCATCTTCCACTGGGGCGAGCCGGCGAATTCCGACTATATCGCGCGAAAGCTCGGCGAGGCTTCCTACGGCCTCTATGCCAGCCCGCGCTATCTCGAACGCTTCGGTGCGCCGGCCACGCCGGACGAGCTGGAAAAGCATGTGGCGGTGGCCTTTCGCCAGCCCAATGGCATCCAGTCCTGGCACCTGCAGCGCGGCGGCGAAACCAGCGATTTCGCGCCTTCCGCGCATTGCATGGCCAATGACTACTGGATGCTGAAATATTTCGCGGTGGCCGGCGAGGGCATTGTCTATCTGCCCACCTTCTTCACCGAGATCGAGTGCATGAACGGCGATCTGGTGCCGGTGCTGCCGGATTGGCGTTCGCCGCTGGTGTCGATCAACCTGCTTTACCTGCGCCGCCGCTACGTGTCGCGCAAGTTCGCCGCATTCCTGGATTTCTGCCTGGAATACTACCGTCAACGGGCGAGCTACAGCTCGCCGAGATATTGTGTCGAGGTTGTTCGCCCCTATGCGGACGCCCGTTCCCGTGGGGAGGAGAGATAATGATTGAAACCTGGTTTCAGAGCGCGCCGCGACTCGTCGATGTGGCGATGGGGCGTACGCCCGCCGATATGGTGATCCGCAACGTTCGCTGGGTGAACGTCCATTCCGGCGAGATCATCCCCGGAACCGACATCGCCGTCTCGGCCGGGCGCTTCGCTTTTGTCGGCCCGGATGCCTCGCACGCGATCGGACCGGAAACCGAGGTGATCGACGCCGAGGGACGCTATGCGCTGCCCGGCCTTTGCGATGCGCATATGCATGTCGAAAGCGGCATGATCACCGTCACCGAATTCGCGCGCGCGGTCATTCCGCACGGCACCACCTCGATGTTCATCGATCCGCACGAGATCGCCAATGTGCTCGGCATGCCGGGCGTCAAGCTCATGCATGACGAGGCGGCGGGCCTGCCGATCAACGTGTTCGTGCAGATGCCAAGCTGCGTGCCGAGCGCGCCGGGACTGGAAAATGCCGGCGCCAGCCTCGGACCCTCCGAGGTGCGCGAAGCGATGTCGTGGCCCAACATCGTCGGACTGGGCGAGATGATGAACTTCCCCGGCGTCGTTGGCGGCGACGCCAATATGCTGGAGGAGATCGGCGCGACGCAGGCGGCGCAGAAGACCGTCGGCGGCCACTATGCCTCCAAGGATCTCGGCCTGCCCTTCCACGGCTATGTCGCCGCCGGCCCGGCCGACGATCATGAAGGCACCAGCCTTGCCGACTGCATCGCCCGCGTACGCCAGGGCATGCGCGCCATGCTGCGGCTGGGCTCGGCCTGGTACGATGTCGCGGCGCAGATCAAGGCGGTCACCGAACTTGGGCTGGACTCGCGCAATTTCGTGCTGTGCACCGACGACAGCCATTCGGGCACGCTGGTCAATGACGGCCACATGAACCGCGTGGTCCGTCACGCCATCGCGCAGGGGCTGAAGCCGGTCACCGCCATCCAGATGGCGACGATCAACACCGCGCAACATTTCGGCCTGGAGCGCGAACTGGGATCGATCACGCCCGGCCGCCGCGCCGATGTCATCCTGACCTCCGATCTGGCGACGCTGCCGGTCGAGACGGTGATCGCGCAGGGCCGCGTGATGTCGCGCGAGGGCCGGTTGTGCGTCGACATCGCGCCTTACGATTATCCCGCATCGGCCAAAAACACCGTGCGGCTGGGCAAGAAGTTGGCTGGCAGCGATTTCGACATTACGGCACCGGCCGAGGCAAGCGAGGTCAAGGCGCGGGTGATCGGCGTCATCGAAAACCAGGCGCCGACGCGCGCGCTCGAAGCGTCGCTGCCCGTGGCCAACGGCATCGTGCAGATGGATGGCAAGGCCGACGTCTGCCAGATCGCGCTGGTCGAGAGGCATCGCGGCACCGGTGGCGTCACCAACGGCTTCGTCTCAGGCTTCGGCTACAACAAGCCTTGCGCCATGGCCAGCAGCGTGGCGCATGACAGCCATCACATCATCGTGGTGGGGACGAACAAGGACGACATGGCGCTGGCAACCAACCGGCTCGGCGAGGTCGGCGGCGGCGTGGTGGTGTTCAGCGAAGGCCGCGAGCTTGCTCTGGTCAAGCTGCCGATCGCCGGCCTGATGTCGGACCAGCGCGCCGAGATCGTCGCCAAGGAGGCGAATGCGCTGATCGAGGCAATGCGGCAATGCGGCTGCACCCTCAACAACGCCTATATGCAGCATTCGCTTCTGGCGCTGGTGGTCATACCGGAACTGCGCATTTCCGACCTTGGTTTGATCGACGTGACGCGCTTCCAGAAAACGGATGTGCTGATCGACGCGGAATAGGATGATTTAGGGATTGGATTGCGCCGGCGCGTCGGCTGGCGGCAGCACCTCGCTGGGCGCATCCGATCCTGAATTCTGATCATCCGTCCTTTGGACAGGTGCGGTCTGCCAGCCAGCATCGAAGTACAGAAAGCCGATCAAGAAGATTATTACGACGGCACCCGCCGCTAGCATGCTTAGAAGTGCCCTTTTTCGCATTGCTTCAGCTCGCTTTCTGTCTTCGTCTCGACTATCCGGGGTTTGCCCACGACCAGAACAGTTCGCCCCTGTCGCAAGAACGGTGCGCCGAAGCGGGGCAGTGCTCTGCGGCGAGAGAGCGGGCAAGCTGGATCACGACCTCCTTTGCGCGAGCTGCGTTGTCATCTTGCGATCCGTCCTCAGAGGCGGCGAGAGCGACAGAGACCACGCCCCGATCCGTTCGAAACCGTACCGTCGCGCCACTGCCCGGCGAACTGGCGTCGGCCTTTAGAACCAACCAGTCGTTTTCCACGCTCATCGTCATATTTCTCTCCTCCCGAAACTAGCGGCCTTCGAAGCGTGCCAGCTGTAAGCAACAAACGGCGTGGCTCGTTTGGTGTTCCTCCCTGAAAAAAATAGTTTTGCGGATTTTTGCGGTGTCGCGACGCCAGCCGCTTCCTGTTCTGAGAGCAAGCCAGCCTGCGGTTTGCGGTTGCGCGGCCGAGCCGCGCGGAACCTCCCGCCCGCTTGGGTGTTTGATGAGGAGAGTATGTGAACGGAGCAAAAAGCTCATGTCGATTGCCAACGCCCCACGACAGTTCCCTTCAAAGCCATTTGTGGATGAGCTGCACGCAACTGCAGAGAAAATTTCAATGCTGGCCTCGCGTTCGCTGGCGTCGGACGAACTTTCGAATGATGAGCTCGTTCTTTTCGACAAGCTTGTTCAGCGTGCCGCAGACGCGCTGACAAGGATCCATGAATTCCACAGCCGAGAACACTGAGCCGCCGGCTCTCCAACCCCAACATTCGCCCTTACGCGCCCGTGAGATTAGCTGAATGCCTCGGCGACACACCATTTTCGGAGAAATGCAGCCGCGCCCGGCTGGAGGATGCGAGTAGGCAATGAGGTCCACCGGCAAAGTTCATACCAAGCCGGCGGTATCGGATGCCGCTCCTCTTGCTACGACCGATCCGAGTATCGCGCGGATCGAAGCGCTCGCCGCCAACCGGATCGCGATCGAGAATATCAGCACCGAAATCGATGGCGGCCGGTTTCCCGCGAAGGCGATCGCAGGCGAGGACTTCGTGGTTGAGGCCGATATTTTCGGCGACGGTCACGATACGATCAAAGCCGCTCTCGTCTATCGAAGAGCGGCAGACAGCGAGTGGGCCGAAGCGCCCATGTCGTTGGTGGAAAACGATCGATGGCGGGGTGCCGCAATCTTTGATGAAATCGGCACCTGGCAGTTCGGCGTGATCGCGTGGCGCGATCTGTTCGCCACCTGGCGAGAGGAAGTTCGAAAGAAAATAGCGGCAAACCAGCGGATTTCGCTGGAATTGACCGAAGGGCGCCGCATCCTTGAGGCCGCAGGGGACGCGCGATCGTTAGCTGCCGTTTCGCGACGGCTTGCAGCCGCCGCCAATGAGGATGAGTTGCTTGCTGTCCTTCTTTCGGACGAAGCACGCGATTTGATGGACAGCGCCGGGCCGCGCACCAATTTGAGCCGCTATATCCAAGTTCTCGATGTCTGGGTCGATCGGCCGCAAGCGGCGTTCAGCGCCTGGTACGAACTGATGCCCCGCTCGCAGACCGAAGATCCGTCGCGGCACGGCACCCTCGATGATGTCATCAAACGCCTCCCCTATGTCCGGGACCTAGGTTTCGATGTCCTCTACTTCCCGCCGATCCATCCGATCGGAACAACCAACCGCAAGGGGCGCAACAACAGCCTGACGGCCCGCCCCGGCGAGCCAGGCAGCCCCTATGCGATCGGTTCGCATGAGGGCGGTCACGACGCGATACATCCGGAGCTCGGCACGATCGGCGATTTCGAACGCCTCGTGCAGGCCGCAAGGGAACACGGGCTGGAGATCGCCCTGGACTTCGCCATCCAGTGTTCTCCCGACCATCCCTGGATCAAGGAGCATCCGGAATGGTTCGACTGGCGCCCCGACGGCACGATCAAATTCGCCGAGAATCCGCCAAAGAAATACGAGGACATCGTCAACGTCCATTTCTACCGCGGCGCCATTCCCGGTCTCTGGCTCGCGCTGCGCGACGTGGTGCTTTTTTGGATAGAACACGGCGTCAAAATCTTCAGGGTAGACAACCCTCACACCAAGCCATTTCCCTTCTGGGAATGGCTGATTGAGGAAGTCAGATCGCGGCATCCAGACACGATCTTCCTTGCCGAGGCCTTCACCCGTCCAAAGGTGATGAAGCGGCTGGCCAAACTCGGCTTCACGCAGTCCTATTCCTATTTCACGTGGCGCAATCTCAAGGCAGAGCTCGAGGAGTACTTGATCGAGTTGACCCAGGACGACAGCCGCCACGTCATGCGGCCGAACTTCTTCGTCAATACGCCCGACATCAACCCACTGTTTCTTCAGCAGAGCGGAAGACCCGGCTTCAGGACGCGTCTGGTGCTGGCAGCGACGCTTGCCGGCAACTACGGCGTCTACAACGGGTTCGAGATCTGTGAAGCCACCGCCGTGCCGGGCAAGGAAGAGTATCTCGACTCCGAAAAGTACCAGATCCGGATCTGGGACATGAACCGGCGCGGGCATATTCGCGACGATATCGTGCTTATCAATCGGCTGCGCCGCGAGCATCCGGCGCTACGCAGGTTCGAGTCCCTGCGTTTCTACAACGCCTGGAACGATAACATTCTTTACTACGGCAAGAGCGATGCGAAGGCGCAGAGCTTCCTGCTTTTTCATGTCAACCTTGATCCGCACAACGCTCAGGAAGCGGACTTCGAGGTGCCCCTCTGGGAGTTCGGATTGCCGGACGAAGCCTCCATTGAGGTCGAGGACCTGCTCCATGGCAATCACTTCACATGGCATGGAAAATCGCATCGCATCCGGCTCGATCCGCATGAAAGGCCCTATGCGATCTGGCGGCTCTATCCTCCGGGAGCGCCCCGCTCATGAAGCCTTTCGTCAATCGCGTCGACGGGGTCATTGATCGATCCCAGACAGACTGGTACAAGGACGCCATCATCTACCAGCTCCACGTCAAGGCATTCCAGGATTCCAATGACGATGGCATGGGCGATTTCGCCGGCCTGATGCGGCGGCTGGATCATGTCGAGCAACTGGGCGCAACCGCCATATGGCTGCTGCCGTTCTATCCGTCGCCACTGCGCGATGACGGCTACGACATCGCCGATTTCCGTTCGGTGAACCCGGCCTATGGGAAGATGGCGGATTTCCGCGCCTTCGTTGCCGAAGCGCACCGGCGAGGCCTGCGGGTCATCACCGAACTGGTGATCAACCACACCTCGGACCAGCATCCCTGGTTTCAGAGAGCCAGGCATTCCAAGCCTGGTTCGGCGGCACGGGATTTCTATGTCTGGAACGATGACGACACGAAGTTTCCCGAGACCCGCATCATTTTTCTCGACACGGAGAAGTCGAACTGGACCTGGGACCCGGTTGCGGGCGCCTTCTTCTGGCACCGCTTCTACTCGCACCAGCCCGATCTCAACTTCGACAATCCGCGCGTCCTCAAGGGAGTCCTGAAAGTGATGCACATGTGGCTGGACATGGGCGTCGACGGGCTGCGGCTGGACGCCATTCCCTACCTGATCGAGCGCGAAGGCACCAACAACGAGAACCTGCCTGAAACGCACGGCATTCTGAAGACCATCCGCTCGGAACTCGATGCGCACTATCCCGATCGGATGCTTCTTGCGGAAGCCAATCAATGGCCGGAAGACACCCGACCCTATTTCGGTGAAGGCGACGAATGCCACATGGGATTCCACTTCCCGCTGATGCCGCGCATGTACATGGCGGTTGCGCAGGAAGACCGGCATCCGATCACCGATATCATTCGGCAGACCCCCGACATCCCGGAAAACTGCCAGTGGGGTATTTTCCTGCGCAACCATGACGAGTTGACGCTGGAAATGGTGACCGATCAGGAGCGCGACTATCTTTGGCGGACCTACGCCGAGGACCGGCGCGCGCGCATCAATCTCGGCATCCGACGGCGGCTGGCGCCCTTGATGCAGAACGACCGCCGCAAGATCGAACTCATGAACTCGCTGCTGATGTCCATGCCCGGCACGCCGATTCTCTATTACGGCGACGAAATCGGCATGGGCGACAATTACTATCTGGGCGACCGCGATGGCGTTCGCACGCCCATGCAGTGGTCCTCCGACCGCAATGCCGGCTTTTCGCGGGCCAATCCCCAGCAGCTCTATCTGCCCGTGGTGATGGATCCAACCTACGGCTATCAGGCCATCAATGTCGAAAGCCAGGACCGGGACGGCTCGTCGCTGCTCAACTGGATGCGGCGCATCGTTGCGGTGCGCAAGGAGCACCCTGCGTTCGGACGCGGCACGATGACGCTGCTCTACCCGCGCAACCGCAGGATCGTGGCCTATGTGCGCGAATATGATGGCGAGAGGATCCTGTGCGTGGCGAACCTGTCGCGGGCGGCGCAAGCGGTCGAACTGGATCTGGCGCGCTGGAAGGGCGCCGTTCCGATCGAACTGACGGGTCGCTCGCCATTTCCACCGATCGGTGACCTGCCCTATCTGGTGACGCTTTCGGCGTATGGCTTCTACTGGTTCCTCCTCGCCGAGGAAGTCGAAGCTCCGCGGTGGCATATGCCGGCGCCCGAAATCCTGCCCGAATTCGTGACGCTGACAACGCGCGACGGTCGGGTCGATACCGCGATAGCGGGGCGCGACAAGGGCCAGTTCGACGCCGAGATTCTGCCCAGCTTCCTGATGCTGCAGCGCTGGTTCGGGGCCAAGGACCGCAGCATCAAGGGGCTGAAGCTGGAGCCCATAGGAGAACTCGGAGACGGCCAGCACCTGCTCACGACGCTCGATGTCGAGTTCGATGGATCGAGCCAGCGATACTTCCTGCCGATGTCGGCACGCTGGGGCGAGGAAAACCTGGCCCATGGCGCTCCGAAGCTCTCCTACACCATTTCGAAGCTGCGCCGCGGCTCCAAAGTGGCGGCACTCGTCGACGGTGCCTATGACGAGGACTTCGCCACACAGCTGGTCGAGGCATTGCGCGAGGGGCGCCAGCTTGCCTCACCTGGCGGCAGGATCGCCTTTCACCCCGGCGAGGAACTGGCATCGATCGGCGATGTGGATGAGCCACGAGAGTTGGGCGCCGAGCAGAGCAACGTGTCGATTGCCTTTGGCGACAAGCTCATCCTGAAGATTTATCGGCGCCTGCGCCCTGGCCTGCAGCCTGACGTGGAGATAGGCCGCTTTCTGACGGAAACCGCGCGCTTCGAGAACACGCCAGCCTTCCTCGGCTATATCGAGCACCAGCCCGCCGAGAGCGAGGCAACGACCCTGGCTGCGGCCTTCGCCTTCGTGCGCAATCAGGGGAACGCCTGGGAGGCCGTCACCGAAGCCCTGCGGCGCGATGCCGAAGAACATGCATTGCGCGACTCCCCGTCGGACGACGGACAGGCAAGGGAGGCTTTGCCGTTCCTGTTTCCTCTTTCGATCGGAAAAGTTCTCGGCCAGCGCACCGCGGAACTGCACAAGGCGCTTGCGGCGGATACCGACGACCCGGCCTTCCGCATAGAGCCAACCAGCAGTGCGGACCTTCAGCGCTGGGTGCAGGAAGTGACCCGCGAGGTCAGCTCGACGATGGACCGTCTCGCTGCCGCTCGAGGCGGGCTGGACAACACGACCGCCGCCGAGGCCGATATGCTGCTCGACTCACACGAGGCCCTGAGCCTTCGCATTCAGGCAATCGCCTCGATGCAGCCTTCCGGATTTCGGTCGCGGATCCATGGCGACTACCATCTCGGTCAACTGCTCGTCGCGCAGAACGATCTGATGATCATCGATTTCGAGGGCGAGCCTCGCCGGCCGCTCGACGAACGCCGCGCCAAATTCTCGCCGCTGCGGGACGTGGCCGGAATGCTGCGGTCGCTTGACTATGCGGCGGCAACGGTGAGCCGCGAAAGCGAAAAGGCGGCAGTGCGCGCCGAAAGCTTCATATCGCGCGCAAAGGAGTGGCGCGCCATCACCAGCGCGGAATTTCTCGAAACCTATTTCGAGCATGCGCATGGATGCCCGACCGTACCGGAAGACCCGTCGTTCGCCCGTGCGCTCCTTGACCTCCTGCTCATCCAGAAGGCGGCCTACGAAATCGCTTACGAGCTTGCGAACCGCCCATCCTGGGTTGGTATTCCGATAGGCGGGCTGCTGGACCTCGTGAACCAGGAGCCACCGTGACAGACAGACCCGCGGCCCATGCATCCGATATAGAAGCGATCGTTCGGGGCCGGCACGGCAACCCGTTTTTCGTACTTGGCATGCATGGCGGCATGGGGGAGCCGCTATCGGTGAACGTTTTCATGCCGCAGGCGGCGTCGGTGACGGTGATCGATCAAGAGGGCGCGACTGTCGCGGCGCTCGACCGCGTTCATCCGGAAGGCTTCTTTTCGGGCTTCCTCCCTAACCGGGCGGAGCGTTTTGCTTATCGGCTGAGGCTCGCCGCCGGCGACCAGACCTGGATCGCTGACGATCCCTATCGGTTCCCGCCCGTTCTCGGGGAAATGGACGAATATCTGCTTGGCGAGGGTCGCCACCAGCAGCTTTACAGCAGGCTCGGCGCGCACCAGCTCACCCATGACGGCGTCGAAGGAACTGTTTTCTGCGTCTGGGCGCCGAATGCGCGGCGTGTCAGCGTCGTCGGCGATTTCAATGCCTGGGACGGGCGAAGGCATCCGATGCGCAAACGCATCGGCGTCGGGGTTTGGGAACTGTTCATTCCTGGTCTGGCGCGTGGCGCCTTCTATAAATATGAAATTCTCGGCGTGCATGGAGATGTCCTGCCTCTCAAGGCAGACCCGGTGTCTTTTGCCCAGCAGAATCCGCCCGAGACCGCCTCGATCGTCTGCGGGCCGGTCGACCATGCGTGGAGCGATGGGGACTGGATGACGTCCCGCGCTCAAGTCCAGCCGGTTTCCGAGCCGATTTCCATCTACGAGCTGCATCTCGGCAGTTGGCGCCGCAGCGGCGATGGCGAGTTGCTCGACTATGACGCGATCGCTGACCTGCTCGTCCCCTATGTCAACGAAATGGGCTTCACACATGTGGAGCTTTTGCCGATAACCGAGCATCCTTTCACCGGTTCATGGGGCTACCAGCCGATCGGCCTTTTCGCGCCGACCAGACGCTTTGGTCCACCCGAGGCTTTCGCCCGCTTCGTCGACCGGCTGCATCAGGGTGGCATCGGCGTGATTGTCGATTGGGTGCCTGCCCATTTCCCCTCCGACGCGCACGGGCTGGTGCGGTTCGACGGGACAGCGCTCTACGAGCACGACGATCCGCGGCTCGGATTCCACCGCGACTGGAACACGCTGATCTATAATTTTGGACGCGCCGAGGTCGCCAATTTCCTGCAGGCGAGCGCGCTTTACTGGCTGGACCGTTTTCACGTCGATGCACTGCGGGTCGATGCGGTGGCATCCATGCTCTATCTCGACTACAGCCGCAATCCCGGCGAGTGGATCCCCAACCGGTATGGCGGCAATGAGAATCTCGACGCCATTTCGTTCCTTAGCGACACGAATAGCCGCATCGGTGAGCACTATCCGGGCGCACTCACGATTGCCGAGGAATCCACGGCCTGGCCGCGCGTGAGCCGGCCGGTGGACGAAGGCGGTCTCGGTTTCTCGTTCAAGTGGAACATGGGCTGGATGCACGACACCCTGGCCTATATGAGCCTCGACCCGATCTACCGGAAGCACCACCACCATAAAATGACGTTCGGGCTGGTCTATGCATGGTCGGAAAACTTCGTCCTTCCTTTATCGCATGACGAGGTCGTCCACGGCAAAGGCTCGCTGATCGGCAAGATGCCCGGTGATCGCTGGCAGAAATTCGCCAATCTGCGCGCCTATCTTGCGTTCATGTGGAGCCATCCCGGCAAAAAGCTGCTTTTCATGGGCGGCGAGTTCGGGCAGGAGCGCGAGTGGAACCACGACCAGTCGCTTGACTGGCATCTGTTGGACGATCCACTTCACGCAGGCGTTCGCCAACTCGTGCGTGACCTCAACCGGCTCTATCGGTCGCAACCCGCATTGCATGAACTGGACGGCGACCCGGGTGGATTCGAGTGGGTCGAGGCCGACGACGCCGACAACAGCGTCTACTCCTTCATTCGCAAGGGCGTGTCGGACCCGCGGCCGGTGCTCGTCATCTGCAATATGACGCCGGTCGTGCGACACGACTACCGCTTCGGGGTTCCGTTAGGCGGCAGTTGGACGGAACTCCTCAACAGCGATGCGGAACAGTATGGCGGCTCGGGGGTTATGAGCAACTCGACCGGGGCGGAGGCGATCGGATGGCACAATCGCCCGTTTTCATTGACCGTCACCCTGCCGCCGCTGGCCACGCTGTTTCTAACTCCTGCGTCGTGACAACCGATGACGAACAGGTTTCGCGTTTCGCATGGCTCTTCCTTCCCGCTCGGGGCGCGATGGGATGGCTCGGGCGTCAATTTCGCCCTGTTTTCAGCCAACGCGACCAAAGTCGAACTGTGCCTGTTCGACAACAATGGCAAGCGGGAGCTGGAGCGGGTTACGCTCCCGGAATATACCGATGAGGTCTGGCACGGCTACCTGCCGGATGTCCGACCGGGGCAGCTTT
This sequence comes from Borborobacter xinjiangensis, assembly GCF_047739745.1. Lineage (NCBI taxonomy): Bacteria > Pseudomonadati > Pseudomonadota > Alphaproteobacteria > Hyphomicrobiales > Phyllobacteriaceae > Borborobacter > Borborobacter xinjiangensis. The sequence continues at coordinate 191,818 of NZ_JBLLVA010000004.1, forward strand.
ACGGCTATCGGGTCCATGGACCCTACGCGCCCGAGGCTGGGCACCGCTTCAATCACAACAAGCTTCTGCTCGATCCATACGCCCTCGAACTGCGCGGTGAGATAAAGTGGCACAATGCTGCGTTCGGCTATCGCGTCGGAAGCAGCCGCGCCGATCTCTCCTTCGACAAGCGCGACTCGGCACCTGTCCTGCCCAAATGTGTCGTCGTCGATCCGGCCGTAACCTGGGGGGCCGATCTTCGGCCACAGGTGCCCTGGGCACACACGATCATCTACGAAGCTCACGTGAAGGGGATGACGGCATTGCACGACGACATCCCGACACAGCTACGCGGCACGTTCGGCGGCCTCGCCGACCCGCGCGTGATCGACCATTTCGTGAAGCTGGGCGTCACATCCGTCGAGCTCATGCCAAGCCAGGCGTTCTTCGACGACCGTCATCTGATCGAGCGTGGCCTGAAGAATTATTGGGGCTACAACACCATTGGCTTCTTCGCGCCGGCGCCTAGATACATCTCTCCCGGCAGCGGCATCCACGAATTCAAACTGCTTGTCCGGCGGCTGCATGAAGCCGGCATCGAAGTCATTCTCGATGTGGTCTACAACCACACCGCAGAGGGCAACCAGATGGGCCCGACGCTGTCGTTCAAGGGAATAGACAACGCCAGCTACTACGTGCTGGGGGACGACCCCCGCTATTATTTCGACACCACCGGCTGCGGCAACAACGTGAACCTGCGCCACCCGCGGGTGCTTCAGATGGTGATGGATTCCTTGCGCTACTGGGTCGAGGATTGCCACGTCGACGGGTTCCGCTTCGACCTTGCCAGCACGCTTGGGCGCGACCGGGCGGCATTCGATCACCACGCCGTGTTCTTCGAAGCCATTCGTCAGGACCCGGTGCTGCAAAAGGTCAAGCTGATCGCCGAACCCTGGGACACCGGGCCGGACGGCTATCAGCTCGGCAATTTCCCGCCGGGCTGGGCCGAATGGAACGACAATTTCAGGGACACCGTCCGCGCATTCTGGAAGGGTGATAACGGCATCGCGCCGGATCTGGCGAGCAATTTGCTCGGCTCGGCGGACCGCTTCGACAAGCGCGGGCGGCGGCCATGGGCAAGCGTCAACTTCATCACTGCGCATGACGGATTCACACTGTCCGACGTGGTCAGCTTCAATGACAAGCACAACGAGGCGAATGGCGAGCAGAACCGCGACGGCCATTCGCACAATCTGAGCTGGAACTGCGGGGTGGAAGGCGCAACCGACGATGCGGCGGTGCTCGATCTGCGCGATCGCATGCGGCGAGCTCTTGCCGCCACCATGCTGCTCTCGCAAGGCACGCCGATGGTCCTGATGGGAGACGAGGTCGGCCGAAGCCAGAACGGCAACAACAATTCCTATTGCCAGGACAACGAAATGAACTGGCTACCGTGGAGCGGGATAGACGAACGCGACGAGGACTTTTGCGCATTCCTGTGCGGTGTAATCCGCATCCGGCGCTCGCGGCCCCTGTTGAGACAATGGAACTTCCTGCATGCCGAACCGGTCGGCGAGACGGGGCTCGTCGACATCAAATGGCTGCGGCCGGACAGCGAGTTCATGCAGCCGGGCGACTGGCAGGCACCCGACACCCGAGCCTTCGCCATGCATCTGGCCGGGGAGGAAGGAGAATTGCTGGCGCTGTTCAATACCCATCATGAAGCCATCCCCTTCAGCCTGTCTGGCGGACAGGAGATGCAATGGCGGGTTTTGATCGACACCGCTGCCGCGATCGCGGACGAAGCGGCCGAAAGAACTGCTGAGCAAGGCTCGTACAACGTCGAGGCGCGCTCGGTCGTTCTTTTGGAGCACTGGGAATGAATGCTCTCGGCTCGCCGAATGAGTCCCGCGCCTTTCCAAGATCCTGGGGCGCCGAGTTTGTGCACGCAGGCGAGGTGCGATTTCGCGTCTGGGCGCCAGGCGCGAAAAGCCTGGCGCTGCGGCTCGGCGGCGCCGACACGCCCATGACGCGCGACGATGACGGGTGGTTCGAACTCATGGCCTCCGGCGTGGATGCCGGCGCGCCCTATTGCTTCGTGCTGCCCGACCTGACCGTCGTTCCCGATCCGGCTGCCCGTGCGCAGACGGGCGATGTTCATGGCCCGTCGATCGTCGTGGACCCGACCCACTATCCCTGGAAGGACGTGGAATGGGGTGGTCGTCCGTGGGAAGAGGCGGTCATCTACGAATTGCATGTCGGCACATTTACGGCTGAAGGCACGTTCAGTGCTGCCATTGAAAGGCTCCCGTATCTCGCCGACCTTGGTGTGACGGCAGTCGAGATTATGCCGGTCGCCCAGTTCGCCGGCGAGCGCGGATGGGGATACGACGGCGTGCTCCTTTATGCGCCGCATCGCGCCTATGGCTCGCCGGAAGACATGAAGACCTTCATCGACGCCGCGCATGCGCATGGTCTGATGGTGCTGCTCGACGTCGTCTACAATCACTTCGGACCGGATGGGAACTACCTCTCGAACCTCGCACCGGCGTTTTTCCATCCCGAACGCCACACCCCGTGGGGAAGCGCGATCGCCTACGAGAAAGCGCCGGTCAGGCGGTTTTTCGTCGAGAACGCGCTTTACTGGCTGGAGGAATTCCATCTCGACGGACTGCGGTTTGACGCCATCGACCAGATCAGGGATCCGGATTCGGCAACCGAGCTTCTGGTCGAGATCGCGGAGCTTGTCAGAGCGGAGTTTCCGGGCCGGCACATTCATCTGACGACCGAGGACAATCGCAATGCCACCCATCTGCACCAGCGCAACAAGGACGGACGGCCGCTCCGCTACACGGCGGAATGGAATGACGATTTCCACAACGCCGCACATGTCCTCGCGACTGGGGAAACCGATGGCTACTATGAGGATTTCGCCGACCATCCGGCAGGCAAGCTGGCACGGGCGCTCGCCGAAGGCTTCGTTTATCAAGGCCAACCGTCGGCGCATGGCGGTGGCCTGCCGCGTGGCGAACCGTGCCGGCATTTGCCGCCGTCGGTCTTCATAGACTTTCTCCAGAACCATGACCAGGTCGGCAACCGGGCACTGGGCGAGCGCCTTTCCATGCTTGCGGATGAGCCCCTTCGCCGGGTGCTTTCGGCTGTCCTGCTGCTGTCGCCGCATATCCCCCTTCTGTTCATGGGCGAGGAATTTGGAGAGACGCGGCCCTTTTACTTCTTCACCGATTTCCAGGGCGAACTTGCCGCCGCTGTTTGCGACGGTCGGCGCCTGGAGTTCGCGAAATTCGCGGCATTCGCAAACGCGCCCGAGCGGGTACCCGACCCCAATGCGGAAGCCACCTTCGAACAGTCGAAGATCGACTGGAAGGCGCTGGAGACTGAAAACGGCCATGAATGGCTCGCCTTCACCCGGAAACTGCTCAAGCTGCGCCGGCTACATATCGTCCCGCTGTTGGGCCGCGCGAGCGGGAATGCCGGCCGAATTCTTGAAGCGGAGGAAGGCATCGTTGCCGTTGACTGGAATTTTGCAAAAGGCCGCCTTCAGATGCGCGCCAACTTCACGGCAGAGGAAAAGGCGTCGCCAAAATTTGCAGGGAATCTGATTTTTGCCGAGTCCGAAGATGCGGCTCGGGCACTCAGGGATGGAAGGCTTCCAGGCCGATCCATCGTGGTTGCCATCGAGGGCACTTGAACATGAGCTCGCCGCAACTCGATGAATTGGCGCGGCGCTATGGCATTGCGCGGGTGCTCGACGGTTTCGCCGGAAGGCAAGCGGTGTCGGATGAAACGACAGTCAGGATCCTGGCTTCTCTCGGAATCGCAGCCGATTCCGACGCGGCAATCGCAGCGAGCCTAGTGCAAGCCGAGGGACTTGAACCACCCACCCTGCGAGCCGCGGCAGGAAAACGCTGTTACCTGCCCGAGTGGCTCGAAAACGGGAAAGCCTGGGGTATCTCGCTTCAGCTTTACGAGCTTCGGTCCCGCCGCAACTGGGGCATTGGCGACTTCGCCGATCTTGCCGAGTTCTGCCGCATTGCGGCTAGGGCCGGCGCCGACTTCGTCGGCATAAATCCGCTCCACGCCTTGTTCGTCTCGGATGCCAACCGGTGCAGCCCCTTCTCGCCTTCCAACAGGTTGTTCCTCAATCCGCTCTACATCGCGGTGGATCACGTGCCTGGTTATGAGCCAAGCCAGAGCGACAACGATGCCGCTGAGAAGCTGCGCAATTGCGAATTGGTCGACTATGCCGGTGTCGCCAATCTCAAGATCGGCGCGCTGCGCCGTGTTTGGCAGTGCTGGCGGCAGGACGCTGAGCAGAGGCCCTCCCCGTTTTCCGCCGAAGATTTCCGTGAATTCCGAAAACACTCCGGCGAGGCGCTGTGGCGCCACGCATTGTTCGAAGCCATTTCTGCAGCAATGGTGGCCAGGAACGGAAGCTCCGGCTGGAAAGGCTGGCCAGAGCAATTCCGCAGCGTGGACAGCCCGTCCGTGCAAGCCTTCGCCGAAGCCAGTGAAGACGAAATCCTGTTTCATGCCTGGCTACAATGGATAGCTCGGACCCAGTTGGCGCAGGGTGCGGCCACAGCGCGCCGTGCCGGATTGCGGATCGGCCTCTATCTGGATTTCGCCGTGGGCGAGACACCGGATGGATCGGCGAGCTGGAGCGACCCGAGCCTCTCTGTCCCCGGGATGAGCATCGGCGCCCCGCCCGACATGTTTACGGCGGAAGGACAGGATTGGGGGCTCGCGCCGACGTCGCCGCTCGCGATGACAAGAACGGATTTCTCTCTTTGCCGGCAGATGAATGACACCTTGATGCGGCACGCTGGCGCGCTTCGTGTCGACCATGCAATGTCGCTATGGCAGCTCTTCTTCGTCCCGGAAGGCGGGCGGCCCGACCAGGGGGCATATGTTCGTTATCCCGTCGAACGGTTGCTTGCCCTGCTGGCCGAGCAATCGCAACAGCATCGGACGATCGTGATCGGCGAGGATCTGGGCCATGTGCCGCCGGGATTCCGCGAGGTGATGCGAGAGACGACGATCCTGTCATACCGCATCCTGTACTTCGAAAAGCAGGACGAAGACTTCATAGCGGCCGGTGCCTATCCGCGCCTGGCGCTTGCCTGCCTCTCGACCCACGATCTCCCGACACTGAACGGCTGGTGGCGCGGCGACGATATCGACCTGCGGCTGGAGCATGGGTTCATCGATGAAGCCGCCGCCGCCACGCAGCGCTCGGCGAGGACAAGCGAGCGCGATGCGATCATCCGTTCGATGTTGGATACAGGCGCGTTGCCGGAATACGATTTCCCCGTAGTGCAGGCAGCCGCAAGCAACCCTGCGGCGCCTCTGCCGGCCGCGCTTGTCGTGGCCGCCCATCGTTTCGTGGCAAAGACCCCTTGCGTGCTCGCCGGTGTCCGGCTCGCCGATCTGACCGGCGAACGCCGGCCCACCAATCTGCCGGGCACGACCGACAGCTATCCGAACTGGCGCCTCAAATCATCGGTGGCACTGGAAGACCTGCCGGACAGTGCACTTTTCCGCGCGATCACCGAAGCCGTGGCCACCGAGCGGCCGAGGGCACAATGATGCTGCCCCGGGCAACCTATCGCCTGCAGTTCCGCGACGGAATGGATTTCGATCGCGCGGTCTCGGCGGTGCCTTATCTCAAACGCCTCGGCATCAGCCATCTCTACGCCTCACCTATCTTCAAGGCCACGACCGGTTCGACGCATGGCTACGACGTCGTCGATCACTACGCGATCGATCCGGTTCTCGGCGGACGCGAAGGGTTCGAGCGTCTGAGCACCGCCTTGAGGCAGGCGGGACTGGGACTGATCCTCGATATCGTGCCCAACCACATGGCAGCGTCGCTTGAGAACGACTGGTGGCGCGACGTGGTCGAGTGGGGCGAGCAGAGCGCGTTCCGGAACCACTTCGATATCGACTGGCGCGAGCGGCTGACGCTCCCGGTTCTTGGCCGCACCTACCAGGAGGCGCTTGCCGCAAACGAACTGTCCGTTCGGCTGGACCGGCGGCGGGGCGGGCTCGCGCTCGTCTATTTCGACAACAGCCTGCCGCTGCATCCACGGAGCTATTCCGGCATTCTTTCCCGAGTGGACGACCCGCTTGCCGCGGAAATCGTTCAGCATGCATCGATGGCGACACCGGGCAGCGCGGCAGCCATGCACGGCCGGATTGCGGCGCTGCTTTCCGACGAGGGGCCAAGACTGCGCCTGGAGAAGACGCTTGCGCAGCTTTCCGGGGATCCGCAGTTCATCGACCAAGTTCACGACGCACAGCCATGGCGACTTGTTTTCTGGAAGGACGCCAAAAAACATCTGAGCTATCGGCGCTTCTTCGAAGTCACCGGCCTCGTCGGCGTTCGGGTAGAGGACGACACGGTCTTCGACGATGTCCACCGGCTGATCCTGGAGCTGGTGCGATCCGGCCGGGCGGACGGGTTGAGAGTCGATCATGTCGACGGGCTGGCCGACCCGAAAGCCCATCTTGACCGGCTACGGGAGGAAGTCGGCCCCGACGTCTATCTCGTCGTCGAGAAGATACTGGTCGGCGATGAGAAGCTGCCGACGGACTGGCCGATACAAGGCACGACCGGCTACGAGTTTATCGCCAGCATGGCCGGCTTTTTTGTGGACAGCGCAAAAGCGGCCGAGCTTGATCGGGTCTACGCCCGTTGCGCGGGCGTGACCGCCGATCTCGAGGCCGAGCGGCGTGCCGCCAGGCGCCTCATGGTGCGCGACAATTTCGAGACCGAGTTGACCGCGCTGACGAACCTCGCAAGCGAGTTGGCCGCATCTATCGGCAGGCCGTTGCCGCCGGATCTGGTCGCGCAGGCTATCGGCGAGCTGATCGTGGAGTTTCCAATCTATCGGACTTACGGAACCGACAGCGGCATGCCCCAGCGTGACCGCGATTTACTCAGCGCAGTTGCGGAAGAGGTGCGCGCGACGGGTGAGAATGTCGGCGAAGCGGCGCTTGATTTCGTGCTCCGGCTGCTGACCGGAGAGTTTGCGGAAGGAGGGGCGGCGCGGGCATCCGACTTCAGGACGCGATTCCAGCAGTTGACCGGTCCGGTCATGGCGAAGTCAGTCGAGGACACGCTGTTCTATCGGTATAACCGGCTGATCGCGCTGAACGAGGTAGGCGGCGAGCCTGTCACGGCCGGCTCACTCACGGACTTCCACGCCAGGATGGCCGATCAACGCCGGCTTCACCCGGACGGAATGCTGGCCACCTCGACCCATGACACCAAACGCGGCGAAGATGCACGGGCGCGGCTCTATGCGTTGAGCGAAGCGCCCGAAATCTGGGGAAGTGCGGTCGAGCGATGGCGGGCGCTGCACGTTTCCCGCATCAAGCAGCTTGACGATGGCCCGGCACCGGAGCCGGAAACGGAATGGCTGCTTTACCAGGCGTTGGCCGGCGTTTGGCCGGCAGAGCTGAGCACCGGCAATGCCGCAGCTTTGGGCGTGTTGTCGAAGAGGTTTGCCGGCTATGTCGAGAAAGCGCTGCGAGAAGCGAAGCTGCGAACCGCCTGGACCGAACCGAACGAACCATATGAGGCGGCGGTGAACGACTATGCTTCACGCATGCTGTCACCGGACAACCGCGCTTTCCTGGACGATTTTTCAGCGACGCTGCAACCGTTCATCCGCGTTGGTGCCCTGAACAGTCTTGCCCAGACCCTGATCAAGATGACAGCACCGGGCATTCCCGACATCTATCAGGGAACGGAAATTTCGGATTTGAGCCTGGTCGATCCGGACAACCGTCGTGCGGTCGATTTCGAGATGCTTGCAACGCGCTTGACCTCCTCAGAACCATTTTTCTCCGAAAACAACATCCTCGACGGTACGGCGAAGCAGCGGTTGATCGCGGACTGCCTGAAATTTCGTGCCTCACATCAAGATCTTTTCGCGCGGGGTTCATATGTGCCGTTGCAGGTTTCCGGCGAAAGGAGCGACAATCTTGTCGCCTTCATGCGAGTTCTCGGTGATGACCTCGCAATAGTCGCAGTTCCGCGACTAATCTTTCCGCTTTGCGAGCACACGCTGAGGTGGGACGATTCCGAATTCTGGTTGCGGACCCACATTGGAATGCCTGTGGGCTGCGAAGATCGCGCGCTTTATAACCTTTTCACAGGCGAGCGCTTCAAGATCGCGGACCGGCTCCTGGCCGCCGCCGATCTCTTCGGGGCATCCCCGATAACGATGCTCGTTAGCCGAAAGCGGGGCTGATTGTTCGCTTACTTTTTTGTCGTGCGCTTCGGCTTTCCGGCAGCTTGGCCCGACGGAGCGCCTTTCTCGGCGTTGCGGGAACCCGTTCTCCCGGCCCGACGCCCGCTTGTAAGGCTTCCGCCTGGCAGATCTGCGTCCAGCCCGGATTCGGCCGGGCCGGTTTGTCCCACCGCGTCTTCTTCCTCAATCTCCCGCATTGCCTGTCGCCAATGGCGCTCATGGTCACCCTCGGGACGGCCCTCACGTTCCCAAATCTCGTGCGCACGCGTTCTTATCCGCTCTTCCTTCCCTGTATCCATCAGGCGCTCCTTTCTTTACTCCTCCCGTTGATCTGACGGACGCCACCCTTTTTACGTGATTGCCGGCGAACATGAACACCTCGCTGAGGTGTCATCGACGTTCATGTCTACGCGATAGCACCACCGGCAAGGCCTTACTGGACGGCAATCCGGAAGCATCGCTGTCGATGACATTCTGTCCCTTCAGCAAACGAATGATGGCATCGACCGAGCCGGGTTCCGAAAGCACCGGTTTGCTGCGAGAACGCCACAGTATCAATGATAAGAACCGAGCAATCGACCTCAAGGGATCCTCCTGACATCGGCCCGAACAACCCCGAGGAAACTTTGTTCCAAGCGGCGGGCGGGCGATCGAGCGTGTCGACGCGCCAATCCTTTCTTTGTGGCAAGGTCTGCATTCTCGGGAACATTCAAGCCAATGGCGTGTTAGGCGGCGGATTCCGTAAGCTGCGCGATCATGCACAGCGGCAAGACATGGGTCGGAGTCTCACTGCGGCGAAACCCGAGGGACGGCGATGTTAACCGATTGGGATCAGATCGCGCTGGCCGAAGCAATCGCCGATTTGCTTGTACTTTTCGAACAGCCGAGTTGTCGTTGGGATTCGAGCGGCGCAGATGACGCGATCCGCCAGCTTCACGATGTGACGGCGCGTGATCCCGAGCTAAGTTCCCCAGCCAGCATCAAGGATGTTCTTTCGATCCTTAGTCGTCTTTCTGGAGCCGCGTCGTTGGACTCCTGACCGCCGACGATAACGGCGCCGTTCGCTCAGTGTCCTTCGGCGAGGAAGGACGTGCCACCAAGCTGATAGCAGGATGAGATTTCTCGACGTCACTTCCGTGGTTTCCCGCTCCAACGCTGCGAGTCACGAGGGCAATTCAGGCGTGTTGCGGCTTGCCGTCACCCTGGCCTTGGCGTTGGCAGCGTCGTGGGCAATCGCCACCGAGCTTCCCCGCCTCGTTTCGGCTCATGCATTGTGGGATTTCGGTGCATTCATCGCGTCAGGGCGGGCGGCTGCGCAAGGCCTCGATCCTTACGGAATTTACCCGCCCCTCACACCACACGTGGTCGTCCCCGGGTTCGAGACCTGGAACCCGAACCTGAACCCACCCATTTCCGCGCTGCTTTTCCAACTCTTCGACATTGCCGAACCGCGCACCTCGCTTTGGGTCTGGCTGGGCATTTCGATCGCGTGCTACACGGCGGCGGTTGTGCTGCTTGTGCAGCGCTACACGCGTGGCATGGAAGCCATCCTTGTCGGCATATGGGCTTTCGGCCTCGCCGGCTTCCTGGATGCGCTCTATCTGGGCCAGATCTATCTGCCCTTCGTGCTCGCGGCGGTCGGGGCATGGTTGCTCCTGGAGCGCGGCGAGAATTTCTGGTCCGGAATCCTGATCGGCCTGCTGGTCGCCATGAAGCCTAATTTTCTCGTCTGGCCGACCCTTCTTTTCCTGTCCGGCCATCGGGTTTCGCCACTCATCTCCTTTGTCACGGCGGCTGCGATCAGCGCCGTCCCCCTGGCGGTATTCGGACCGGACATCTATTGGCGGTGGTTGACGATAGTCGCTTCCGACGGGGAGCGGGCCTATTTCCTGACGAACGCGTCCTTTGCCGGCTTGGCTGCGCGCATTGGCATGCCTGCAGCAGGTGTGGTGCTCAGTGGCCTGCTTCTCGCTGGCCTGGCGGCCTGGGCATATTGGCGGCGCCCTACGGTCATCCGGGCAAGCAGTTTTGGCCTTCTTGCCGCTGTGCTCGCTTCACCGCTGGGATGGATTCACTACACTCTGTTTCTTCTTCCTGTTCTTCTACGATACTGGCGCCGCAGCCCGACATGGCTTGTCGCGGCGCTGCTGATCATTCCGGCGCCATATATCATCTCACAGTTCGGAGAGCCGGTCTGGGTCGAGTTTACCGTCGGCTCCGCCTATGGGTGGGCGCTGGTTCTTTTTCTGGTTGTATTGATAGCTGACGAGTGGCGCGGCGCGGCATCCACGCCCGATGATTTCGCGAGATAGATCCGCCAGAAAGCGGTCTCGCGCGCCAGTTGGTAGTGAGCGGCGATATAAGCCCCATAGATTTGCCACATGCCGTTTGCGGTACGCCGCTCCAGCGGGGATTTCGGCTCCATGACAATCTGCACGTCAGCGAAAATCTCCTCTGGTGGGAAGTTCTGCCCGTTGAGGGTTCGACCCCAATGGTACCAGGTGCTGTCGCCCCGCGGCGGCTGCAGGCCGAGGCCCGCCGAGAATGGGCCGACGAAATCCAGCACCATGACCCGGTTCGGATCGGGCAGACTGGCAAGCGCCCCTGCCCCGTCTCGCAAAGTTTCAATGTACCGGGTGAAACGCGGATATGCCCCATCGCTCCACATTCGAGCTAGTCTGATCCCTTCGAAGTTCCGCAAAGGGATCTCGTCGCCCTGCCGGCTTGCCGCCAGCCCGGTGTGCAATCCGAGCGAAAGCCCGTTCTGCACCGAGGCCGGCAGGATAAGCACCAGCAGCAAGAGCGGCAGTCCGGGAGCGAAAGCGTTCCAGCGGTTCCTCTCGGTCTGCCGCGCACGAGCCAATGCTTCGGCTGCAACGGCGGCGCCGGCAGCAAGGGTCGGGATTGCCGCAGCCTGGAAGTTCTGCTCGATAAGCAGGACGCCTGTAGCCGCGCAGAAGCCCACAAACAGCAGATCGCCCAAACGTTTCCTGCCGACGACAAGCAAGAGAACGAAGATGCAGTAGACAAGGACATCGGCGAAATTCCGCAGGACGGTTAGAACGAGCGCTCGAAAGCTCGGCAAGCCGCCGCTCACCCGTGCTGCAAGCCTGAGATCCGAGACATGGCTAGCGGTGCCGCCCCACGCAAGCTCTACCAGAACACCGGCGACGAGGCAGGTGAGGATTGCGGGCATCGCCCATCCGCGCCCTCGCCTGTCAAGCAGCATCAATGCAAGGAAGGCCAAAGCGACAACGCCATAGGTAGCCTTCAGGTAGAGCATCAGGAGCACAAGAAAGGCTCCGCAGAGGACATCGAGCCCGGTCTGTCTGCGGCTCGGTGTCGCCGGCGGCAGGTACATCACGAGCAGAAGGCCTAGCGCAGACCACCCGACCCGGTTGTAGAACATGGCGAAGGAGAGATCGGTGATCCTTTCACCGGAATTCACCGGTGCGGCTGCAATGAGGAGCAGGAACAACGCGAGTGGGAGGCCGATGGCCGGCCGCATCCTTGTGCCGACCACATGAGCCGCAATCAGCGCCAGCGCGAGGACGACCAGCCCCATTCCGACCGGCATGGCGGCTGCTAAACTGCCGGAAAGACCGTATCCGGCAGCGGGTATGTAGTAGGCCAGCGGCCCGAGCGAACTGTGGAAATCCACATTCGGAACCTGACCCGCCGCGATTCGATATGCACCGTCGAGGAAGACGAACAGGTCATTCAGATATTTGGTTGTGACCGTCTGACCGGGCGCCGCCAGAAGAACTGCAAGCACCATTCCGAAGCAGACGATCAGCGCGGGGACCGGCATCCGCAGCCGACGTGGAAGTCGATCGGCATCGGTCGTTTCGGCCAGGCCGGGTTCCGGGACTCTTTGCAGCATTCAGCCAGTCCCCTCAAAGCCTGGAGAGGACCCGAACAGGAACCGGGAGACTGGATGTGAGCCGATCCGGGCAGATGACGTCTTGAGCCAGTTCATCTCCGAGAGTTCTCCGCGGCAACTGGCTGTGAAGCCGCTCCGTTCTGCTCCGCAGATTCAACGTCGCGCCGGTGAATTCGCCAATGTTCGGTTTCGCCCACGCGCCGGAAGTTCCGGGCCACATAAGGCAGGTAAAGCTCCGCGGCTGGCCCGCCTTTGCCTCCACTCAGCCGCTCGAGCACGAACTCGACATCCGCCAGCAAAATTTGCGGTGGAACGTAGTGAGCTTCATCGATGGTCGCGCGCCATAGCAGCTCGGGCATGTCGCCGCGCGGAGGCGTCATGTCGAGAGCGGCAGCAAAGGGGTTGGCGCCGCCGAGGACCACTGCGCGCTCAGGGCGAGGCTCGATTTTCGACAGCAAATCCACACCGCCCTGCAGGGTGCCGAGATACCAATTCGCCGTCCGGTAGTCGCGATCAGTCCAGAGATTGACCAGCCCGACAGTATCCATCCGTGGCAGCGGGACAGGTCGCCCGCCGCCGCCCGCCGCTACCGCCGAATGAAGACCAAGAGCAATTGCGCAATGGACCATCGTGGGAAGCACGAGTGCGAGAAAGAACAGTTTGAAGCCTTGCTCGTTTATCCAGTCGCCCTGATTTGATCTTGGAGAGCATTCCAGGCGTCGAAGTGCACGCTCGGCCGCGACAACAGCCGCGGCGTGGATCGAGATGATCCCCCAGCGCTGCACGTTCTGGTTGAGCAGCCAGAAGCCGGCCACCATACAAAAAGTCAGAAACAGCACGTCGCGCATCCCTAGGCCGCGACGGAACGCGAGCGCGGCGATGACGCCAAGCAAGAGGTAGTCGGCAAGGTTGGCGAGAAAGCTTTCGACGAGCTGCCCCCAACTGCCGCGCAGCAAGCCGCCCGCCTCGGCGGCCATCAGGACGTCCCTGCCAAATTCGGCTGAGCCCCTCCAGAAGAGCTCCACGATCGCCGCCGCGGCAAGGACCAGAACAAGCGCTAGCCCAGCCCATCGGTACTGCCGCGCGTCGGTGAGCATGAACAGGAGGAAGCCGAGCGCCACCAGTCCGTAAGTGATCCTGGTGTAGAGCATCAGAAGGGTCAGCAAAGCGGCGCAGGCGGTGTCGAGCGCAAACTGGGTCGAACGAGGACGGGACGGGACAAGGTACATCACCAGCAGGACGGCAATCGCGACCCAGCCGATCCGGTTGTAGAACATGGCAAAGGAAAGCGCCGTGACCGGCTCGCCCAGGTTCATCGGGACCGCCAGTATGAGCAGGAGAAATGCGGCGAACGGCAATGCAAGAAAAGGCCGCAGCCGCGACGTGAGCACGTGCGCCACGACAGGCGACAGCAGGACGAGCAGTAATGCCATGGCCGCCGGAACTGCACCTCCGAAGCTGCCCGAAAGCCAGTAGCCGAAGGCGGGAAGATAGAAGCTCAGCGGCCCGAGCGAGGTATGAAAATCGCGGCTGGGCACCTGCCCCCATGACACGCGATGGACACCATCCAGGATATAGAACAGCTCATCGAGCGACCTGGTCGCGACTGTAGCTCCTGGCAAAGCCAGCAACAGCGCGCATGCGCAGCCGATGGCGATGATCAGGGCGGGTGCGCTCCAGTCCGATTTTAAGGTCGCGACCGTCGCAGATTCCGGCCGATCGTCTCGTTCCAGGAGCTCAGCCGTCATCTCACAGGCCAAGTCTCTTGAAGAGGGGCTCTGGGATTGACGAGATGGCGAACATGACCGGCCGCCAAATGCTTCGCACATAGATGATGTCGCGACCGCGACTGCCTTCCGCGGCAGCGAAGATGGCGCTGCCTACCTCCTCCGGCTCGGCGGTCAGGAAGGGTGGCAGCTTCATGCCGGCGGTCATTCGGGTACGCACAAATCCGGGCTTCACCGTCACAACCCGCAGCCTGGTGGACGACAGGCGATTTCGCAGGCCGGACAGAAAAGCGCTAAAGCCGGCCTTGGAGGCGCCATAGACATAGTTGGAGCCGCGTCCGCGGTCGCCAGCCACCGAACTCACGCCGACGATGGCGCCGCTGCCGCGCGCCAGGAACCGCTCGGCGAGCAGCCCAAGAAGCAGGGATGGACCTTCGAAATTGGTCCGCATGACCATCGAGGCGTGTTTGAGATCCCATTGAGCGCGTTCCTGGTTGCCGAGTTCGCCAACGACGCAGACGACGGTGTCCGGCAGCACCGGAAGATCGTCGACGAAACTTTTGAGCCGCTCCGTGTCAAGAATGTCCAGCGCTTGGATGGACACAGCGTTGGTGCTGCGCGTAGCGATGTCGTCGCGATTGCGGCAAGCAGTTGTTTCGTTGCGTGCGGCAAGAATGATGTTCCATCCCGCCTGCGCGTAAGCGAGGGCGGTCGCGCGACCAATATCGGAAGTCGCCCCGATCAGAAGCAATGTCTTCGGCCGATCCGTCATATTGCCAGCCTCCTCGAGAGTTGCGACGCCAGGCGACCTTCCGCGGAAATCGAGCGGCGGATCTCCTTGAACTCGCCGAGACGCGGGTAGCCCGCTTCAAATGTCCGTGGCGTCTGCCTTGCGTCTTTTGCGAGGTAGAGCCGCCCGCCCGCTGCAGCAACGATCCGGTCGATGTCGTCGAGTAGCGCGAAAACGTCGTCGGCGACCTGAAGGTCGAGCGCCAGCGTGTAGCCTTCCATCGGAAACGACAGGACACCCTTGCTCCGGCCCATTTTCTTGAGGACGGCAAGGAACGAAGCTTTGCCGGATAGTGTCACTCGCTCGAGAATCTCTCCCAAGACGGAAGGGGCGGTACCCGTCGGCACGACACATTGGTGCTGAACGAAGCCGCGGCGACCATAGATCCGGTTCCAGTCATCGACCGCGTCCAAGGGGAAGAAATACGGTTCCCAATGAACCAGGGACGGCTCTTCGGCTCTTCTGGAGCCCGATCGAAAATATATTTCGTTGAAAGCCGCGACGGAGGCTCGATGAAGCATGCAGGCGGGCAGATCAATCGGCACGCGGAGCCGCCTACGCCTGGCTGGAGGGAAAAGTTCTCTCTTCGGCCGAGCCAGCCGGACTTCATCCGCCATCGCGTGTTCGCCCGCGAACACCAGAGATCGGCCGAGGGCCGCTCCGCGCGCCAGGCAATCGATCCACGCAACCGAATAGGTGGCGTTCTGAGACGCATCGAGCGCCTTAAGCGCAGCGGCAAGATCGCCGGCGACGGTGGTCCTTTGCATTATCCAGCCCGTCTCGACCGGCTTCATCGTGAATGTCGCTTCCACGATCACCCCCGTGAGCCCCATCCCTCCGACGGTCGCGTCGAACAATTCACGGTTCTCCCGCGGCGAACAGGTGACGGCTTTCCCGCCAGGTAGAACGAGTTTGAACTCCTGAACGTGATTGCCGAAGCCGCCGTCCCGGTGGTGGTTCTTGCCATGTACGTCCGCGGCGATCATTCCGCCCACCGTGACCAGCTTTGTTCCTGGCACCACCGGCGGAAAGAAGCCTCTCGGCACGAAGGTCTGCAAGACGTCGCCCAGCAGCACCCCGGCTTCGACCGTCAAACAGCCGGTTGCCGGATTGAAGGACTTCATCCGATTGAGACCGCGCGTCGCCAGCGTCGCCCGCTCGCCGATGGCGGCATCGCCATAGGCGCGTCCGTTTCCACGCGCGATCATGGAGGATCGGGAAGCGACAAGCGCCGGGACCTCATCGGGCGCCATGACATTCACCAGTTCGCTCTCGTGACGCGGATAGCGTCCCCAGCCGTGCAACTGCATCACACACGCTCCGGCCGAAACACGAACCGGCGGTCGAGCGCGTATTTCGCCATATAGCCGAGCGAAAGTCCGAGCGCTGCGCCGGTGTATTTTGCGATATCGCTCTGCCAGATGGTCCAGAACGCAAGCTCGAACGTCCAGAACACGAGAGTGGTGACGACGCTGAACAAGGCGTAGAGCGACACCTTGCGGAACTCGTCGCCATGCGACGTGTAGCCGTCGAGGAAAATCCACTTCTTGTCGAGAACGTATTTTACCGCGAAGCCGGTCGCAGTGCCGCCAAGGATGGATAAGGCCAGGGCATGCACCGGCGCGAGTTTCATTATGCCCTCTTGCGTCGCGAGATTGACGAGCACCGAGATGACGGCAAAAAATACATAGCGCACTGCCATGGTCATCAAGAGGCTCCCCCATCCGGACCCGCCCTGGCGATCATTGTCAGGACAATCTCATTCTTCACATCGCGATCACGACCAGGGCGATGATGATGGCCACACTTGCGAGGCTGGCCCGGTCCTTGAGCGCGAAGACGACCGGGTCGTCATGCATGAGTCCGCGCCGCGCCAGCATCAGGGCGCGGGCGATCCAGTAGATGAGTACGGGACCGATCAGCCAGAGGATCTCCGGCCGGCTGTAGAGTTGGTCCACCGTGTCGCTTGAAACGTAGAGGACGAATACCGTCACGGCATTGAAACCCATGGCGGCAGCCAGGGCGGCGACCATTTCGATGTCGCTGTTCTTGTAGTCGCGGCTCGTGATGTCGGGAAGCTTGGCCTCGCGCCGGCCGGCCAGTTCGATATAGCGCTTGATCAGCGCCAGCGACAGGAACCACGCCATGAAGAACGCCAGCAGCCAGACCGAGACGCCGGTGTTCAACGCCACGGCGCCGCCAACCACCCGCGCGGTGTAGAGAGCCGCAAGCGTGATCACATCGACGAGCATCTGTCGCTTGAGGAAAAGTGAGTAGGCGGTCGTCAGGGCGAAGTAGCCGATCAGCACGCCCATGAACGGCAGCGAGATAAGGGCGGCCAGCGAAACCGCTGCCGTGAGCAGCAAGGGAATTGCCAAGAGACCGTGGGAAAGCGGGATGGTGCCGTTCGCCAGGGGACGATGCGACTTCGTGGAATGCCGCCGATCATCCTGCAGGTCGACGAGATCGTTCAATATATAGACGCCCGACGCGCACAGCGAGAAGGCGACGGCGGCGAGAAAAGCCAGAAAGAACGCGTGCAGCTCAAAGACATGGCCCGTCACGAGCGGGACGAACACAAGCGCGTTCTTCGCATATTGATGTACGCGCGCCTGCTTGGCCCATGACTTCAACGTTGGGCGATCGCTGGCCAGGCGCTCGACAACCGGGCACGTGCGCCCGAGCTTGCGGAGCACCCCTGCGGGCGTCCGAATTGCAACGGCGCTTGCAGCTTTCTGCCACACGGGCAGGTCGGCCATATCGTTGCCGATATAGTCGAAATTCCGCTCGCCGAAGGCGTCGACAAGCTTCTGGGCTTTTATCTCGCCGGCACAGTTGGTGGCCGCATCCGTTGCAAACCACCCCGTGAACAGACCAAGGTGGTCCGCGACGCGTCGAACCAGGTATTCATGGCTCGCCGAGGCGATGTATACGGGTCGTCCTTCGCAGCGTGCCTTTTTGATGTATTCCAGGACCTCGCCATCATATGGCAGGACAGCGGGATCGAAGTCCCGCGGCTCCGACAACCGATGCTTCAGTGCCGCTTTTCCCGAGCATAGCGCCCTCGCCATATCGAAAAGGGAATGCGGGCGCTGGCCAAGTTCGGAAAAAGCCGTCTCTATCAACAAGTCGGACTTGACCAGCGTGCCGTCGAGATCGACGACCAACGGCCGGGCCGTGATGTCCATGTTCGCCGGAAGCGTGGTAACCGAAATACCACCCGGCCCAGCATCTCTGAGATATCTCGAGCCACCGCCTTCCGGGCGCCGGAGGTGAAATTCTCTTCGGAGTCGCCTTACGTCCGGATGCGAATAGCTCAACGCGACCTCACTCCCATATCGCGCCACATCGGCGCAAGTCGTGCCCGAACTTGCATGCGGCCCGATTGTTCCGAGCCATGAGGCTGCTCGATTCTCTACTGACGGTGGGCTGGAGGAGGCGGTTCTCCGCTATGCGCTGGGATCATTCGACGGCGCGACAAGCAAGTTATGCAACCTTTCTCGCAGCAACGGTTTGAGCTGCGTGCTTCATCGACGTCGGAGACGGTCGTTGGACAGTGCCTCCAACGCGAATACCGAACCGGTTGCATTTTATTTTTAGAGGTTGCTCGGCGAAAAACCCATTTTTTTCAAGGTTTCCTCGCTAATGCGAGAAAAAACGTGTGCACTGCGGAATCGGTTTTTCTTGACACACACGGGGTTTAGGAAAACATTTCCTCGCAGGCAAATATTTTACCGGGCAAGCAAAACCGATGAGGCTGAAGCACAGTCTCGTGAAGGAGGGGACCCCATGGAAATAGCCCTAGGTAGTCATGCCGAGGAAGCCGAACTAGAGCGACGAATACACAGGATGCACTCACGCGATAAAGCCGGGCTGGTCCTATTCGTTATTGCATTATGGATAACTCTTCTATTCACACTCTTCAGCATATGGTCGTTTATCACAGTTCCAACGATAAAGACCATTCTAATGATTTCCGGTGGATTCGTTCTGCTGCTGAACACAGCGGCAATCGTCGCAATGCTGCGACACTACAGTGAAGACCGGCACTTCATCTACGGACTTGACCTGAAGCATCTCGATGAGATGCGCAAGCGGCGGGGTTGATGCTATGGCGTATGAACCGAAAAAGCAGAGCCTTTCGGGTCAGATCGGCGATGTGTTCACCCTGCTGATACTCACCGTAGGCGCTCTCTATATCCCGCTCTATCTGGGGCTTGCCGGCGCCGCGAAAGTGCCCAACCCGATAGAGAATCCGACCTGGGAGGCTCTGGGCCAGAACGCTGCCGAACAAAAACAATGGGCCGCACTCGGCATCACCGATCCGGCCGCCGCAAACGACATCATCACGGCGCGATTCGACTACAGCTTCAGCTGGACCGCCCTGATCGTCATGGTGATCCTCGTCATCGGCTATTTCGTTCTGGTGGTGAGGCTCTCCGACAAGGAATACCGCGAAGTATTGGACGAGCGCTTCGGCTCGAAGCGCTAGGGAGGGGCTGCATGGACTTGTGGAACATACTGGAATACCTCGCCTGGGGCCTTTCGTTCATGTTTGGCGCCCTTCTTCTTATCGACCTCGTTCGCATCGACACGACTTACGACAACGACCTGCTGACTTCCTCGCGCGAAGGCGAGATCGAAGCCACGCAGGAACGTCACACGATTTGAGGGACGACGAGAATGGCAAATGTACCTTCTGACGCGGCTCAACCTGAACGACTTCAGTTGCTGCGCGTACTCGGCCCCGCCCATGTCTGGGCGCTCGGCGTCGGCATCGTTCTCGTCGGCGAGTATATGGGCTGGAATTTTGCGGTCGGCAAAGGCGGCATGATTGCCGGCCTTGTCGCCTGTTGGGTGGCGGGCCTGCTTTACACCTGCGTGGCGATGATCGATTCCGAAGTGACCTCCACGGTTGCAGCGGCCGGCGGACAATACGCACAGGCCAAGCACATTGTCGGCCCGTTGATGGCCTTCAATGTCGGCCTGTTCCTCGTGATGGCTTACACGATGCTAGAAGCGGCCAACGCGATCACCGTTGGCTTCCTGCTCGATTCGGTCGCTGGAATGCAGGGCCATTCAGGGCTGAACCAGCAACCATTCATCGTCCTTGCCATCATGTTCCTGGCGTGGCTGAACTACCGCGGCGTGCTCGCCACCCTTACCTTCAACCTGGTGATTGTCGCAGTCGCGTTCACGGCTATCTGCGTTCTCTTCCTGGCGGTCAATCTGGGCGTGTCGAACGTGCCTCTCGACTTTTCGGCCGTCAGCGAGGAACCGCTCCCCTATGGCTGGGTCGGCATTGTCGCCGCCCTGCATTTCGGCCTTTGGTATTATCTCGGCATCGAAGGCACTTGTCAGGCCGCGGAGGAAGTGCGCTCGCCGGCACGTTCGCTTCCCTATGGCACCATGGCAGGCATCATGACGCTGCTGATTGCCGCCACGATGACCTGGTACATGTGCTCTGGCTTGATGCCGTGGGAATATCTCGGCCAGGCAGGCACGCCGCTGTTCGATGCCGCACGCGTTACCGGCAACACCGGACTGATGGTCCTGCTTTTCATCGGCACCATCTTTGCGACGCTCGCATCCGCCAATGGCTGCATCAACGACGCGTCGCGGGCATGGTTCTCGATGGGCCGCGACCGGTATCTTCCGAGCTGGTTCGGTGCCGTCCATCCGGTCTATCGGACGCCATACCGGGCGATCGTGTTCCTGGTGCCGATTGCGCTCATCTTCGCGCTTGGTGCGCCGCTGGATCAGGTGGTCACCTTCTCGATCCTGTCCGGCCTTCTCGGCTACACCTTCATGACCTTCAACATGGTGATGTTCCGCAAGAAATGGCCCCTCGACACGATCAAGCGAGGCTATGTGCATCCGTTCCACCCGCTGCCTACGATCATCCTGCTTGTGCTGTGCTCGGCGGCCTTCTTCGCCGTGTTCCTCGGCTACGGCACTCAGCTCATCGCAATGATGTGCTTCTACATCGTGGCGTCGCTCTGGTTCCACTACCGGCGTTATCAGTTTGTGCGCCGGGGCGATCAGTTCACCATGCCCTGGCCGAGGCCGCAGGGGTATTGAACTTGAGCATCGGACCGAGCGTCCAACCGGACGCTCGGCGCTCTGATGTGGCGGTGACATTCGGTTGCCGCCGCCACGTTTCGAGAAGCGGCCTTTCCAACTCGAACGCTTCGCGTCAGCCCAGGTAGACATCAAACTTATGGTCACCAGCGCAGCCTTCATGATCTTCGTGGCTGTTTCGATAGCCTGGCTATCGATGCGGGCGTTGCAGGACCATCGTAGAGCGCTCGAGCTGCGTCGCAGTCTCCTGGATTCCGCTGCACGCCTGTTTCCCGATGCGCAGATCACCGTTGGGCGCGATTCATTTCCGATTCTCGTCGGGCATTTGCCGGACCGCCGACGGGTGAAGATCGAGCTTATTGCCGACACGTTGGTTTTCCGGCGGCTGCCGCAGCTTTGGCTGAAGATGACCGTCAGCGAGGCGACCGCTCTGCAGAGACCGTCGATCGGCGCCCTCGCCCGGCCCACAGGAGCCGAATTCTACTCGATCGTGCACGACTTGCCCGAATGGATGCCTCCACCGCAAACCGGCGCCCCACTTCTGATGCGCGGCGATGGCCGCGCCTCTCATGTGCAGGCAGAACGCGTCTCGGCGCTGTTCCAGAAATTGTTCTCTGATCCGGGGGTAAAGGAAGCGGTCATCACGCCGGGGGGCGTGCGGCTGATCCGTCAGGCGGCACAGGGAGAACGTGGCGCCCATCTGGTGCTGCGGCAGATTTCGTTTCCGATCACCGCTGTTTCGCAGGAACTCGTACGCATGGCGCTTTCCGAGACGCAGGCTCTGAGCCAAGTGCTGCTGGACGAGCGGCCGGTTCCCGCCCACGCAACGATCTGAGGTCAACCGATGAGAAAACCAATTCAACCCTATCTCGTGCTCGCACTTGCGATTGCCCTGCCGGGGGCTGGGCATGTGGCAATTCGCGAGGCGCCGCGCGGGTTGGTGTTTGCGCTCTCCGTAGTCCTTTTTTCCGTGCTGACCTATGTGACCACCACGGCTGACCAGTCGTTCATCGGACGGCACGCCGGCGGGCTTTTCATCTGGGCTCTCTCTATCCCCGACGCCTATAGGCGCGCCCGCCTGCTGAAGCCGAAGCCTCCGGCGGCAGCCTGACGTGCTAAAATCCGCGGTTCAGTGCGCGGTTTCTGCCTCGGAATTGTTCTTGTCGACCGGCAGAATCTGATTGAGCAGGATCGCCCACACGGCTCCGAAGGCGATCGACGAACCGAGCAGATATTGAGCCAGGTTCGGCAGCGTCTTCATGTAATCGGCGGGAAGAAGTGTCGCGAACAACGCCATCAGAATCGGCAGGCCGATCACGAACATGTTGCGTTCAGTGAGCTTGACACTACGCACCACCCGGAACCCGTTCATGGCAATCACCGCGCACAGCACGGTAAAGACGCCGCCGATCACCGGACCCGGAATCGAGGCAATCAAAGCGGACAGCTTTCCGATCAGGCCGAAGCAGACCAGCAGTATGCCTGCTGCGGCGAAGGCGACACGGCTTGCGACGCCGGTAATGGCGATGATGCCGGCATTGGACGAATAGCCGGTTACCGGCGTGCTACACAAAAGAGCGCTGACCAGACAGCCCAGCCCCTCGCCCGTCGCTCCGCGATCCAACTGGTCATCGGTCAGCGGCCGGTCAATGACGGCGCCGATGGCAAACCAGGTTCCCGTCGATTCGGCCAGAACCACTAGGTAGACGAGCACCATGGTCAGGACTGCCGGCACCGAGAAGGTGATGTCGAAATTCACAAAGGCAATTCGTGGCAAGGTGAACCAGCTGGCATCTTCCATGCCCTGCAAGCTTAACTGGCCCATCAGGCTCGCCACCACGCATCCGCCGACCAGCGCTATCACCACTGCGGAAAGGCGAAGCCAGTTACCTCCAGCGCCCATCCGGATGCCTGCCATCATGCAGGAGACCAGCAGAAATGCCGTAACGGCGGCCAGCAAGATATTTCCGCCAACAGTGCCAGCGCCGTGAACGGCGAAGACGCTTTCCTTGAGGGCGACCGGCATCAGGGCGATGCCGACGACGATGATGATGGCTCCGCCCACAATAGGCGGCACCAAGCGTCCGACGATGCGATGGAACACCTTGGTCGGCGAACCAAGCAGCGCGACCAGGATGGCGCCCGGTATCAGCGCACCTATGACAGCCGAAAGCCCGGCGATGCCGCCGCCGGCACCAAAGGCGATCGCCAGTATGGCCCCGATCGGAACATAGGATGGGCCCTGTACGATCGGCAGGCGCATCAGCACCTGGGACTGGATCAGCGTTGCAAGCCCGGCCGCAACGAATGCCGACTGGATGAACGCCGATGAATCGGCAATGCTGAAAGCGAGTACCGAAGCGATGATGAAGGGGACGATATACACGTCCATGGCAAGAACGTGCTGCAGCCCGAGAAAAGCCGCACGGCCGAGCGGTAGCTTGTCGTCCGGCTGGGACACGAGAGTCCCTTCAAAAGTGGGTCGTTCCATGTCTCCTCCGGCACAGGCGTGAGAAAAATCGTACTTTAATGGGTTGACGCAACGCCAGACAGCCTCTGCTCGTGTTTAAACACTTTCATAATTTGCGCGAGAGCGCAGCACCAGCGAATGATCGCCCAAGGGTCTTCAATTCGTTATAGTTCGCCCTGCGATTTTACGGGAGGAAACGGCAAGGTGAAAGACAGACTAATTTGCGGCACTGCGTTTCACGCACCGCAACGCGGCGCGGTCGAAGCGCTTGAAGAGGTGCTGATTGCCATCGATGCGTCCGGCAGCATCTCGGAAATCGTCCGGAAAGACCAGGTCGGCTTCGATGAGATGAAGGCGGAGGCTCGCCGCGACGGCAGGCTGATGCAATTGGCGGACAATCAGTTTCTTCTGCCGGGCTTTGTCGATCTTCATATCCATGCCCCTCAATGGCCGCAACTCGGCAAAGCACTCGACGTACCCTTGGAAGTCTGGCTGCAGAAATATACCTTCCCGCTGGAAGCGCGATATGCCGACGTAGATTTCGCCCGCGAAGTCTACGGCGAACTCGTCGACGAGCTGTTGGCCAACGGCACGACCACAGCGGTGTATTTCGCGACGATCCACATGGAAGCATCACTGGCGCTGGCCGAAATCTGTCTTGAGAAGGGCCAGCGGGCCTTTGTCGGCAAAGTCGCCATGGATGACCAGGATCAGTGTCCGGTCGGCTATCGAGACCGCGATGCCGAAACAGCGGTGGCTGAGATGAGGGAGTTCATCCGCCGCGTGCGGGCGCTGTCCACCGGTGCCGATCCACTGGTGCAGCCGATCATCACACCAAGATTTATTCCAAGCTGCACCGATACGCTGCTCAAGGCGCTGGGCGAGGTCGCGGCGGAGACCGGCTGTCTTGTCCAGACACATTGCTCGGAAAGCGACTGGGAGCGCGATTTCGTCAAGGCGCGCTGCGGGAAAACGGATACCGAGGTTCTCGCCGACTTCGGGTTGCTGCGTCACAGCACGATTCTCGCCCATTCCAATTTCGTCACCGATGACGATCTCACCCTCATTCGGCACGCAGATGCTGCAGTTGCCCATTGTCCGCTGTCGAACGTCTATTTCGCCGGCGCTGTCTTCCCGTTGCGGGCCGCGCTCGATAGGAACATACATGTCGGGATCGGCAGCGACGTGTCCGGCGGCCACAGCCCTTCTATCCTCGACGGCTGCCGTCATGCCTTATCCGCCGCCCGGACCCGGGAGGGCGGCGTCGATCCCTCATTGGCGGCCGCCGACCGCGGCGTCGCTAATTCGGCCATCAGCGTTGCCGAGGCATTCTGGCTGGCGACCGCCGGAGGCGGCGAAGCCCTCGGCTCGCCGGTGGGCAAATTTGTGCCTGGCTATAAATTCGACGCGCTGTTGATCGACCTGGACGTGCCCGCATCAAATGTGCGTCGCTGGCCGGCACTCGATAGTCTGGAGGATGTGTTCCAGAAGATCGTGCTGAACGCGACCCGGTCCAATATCGTTCGGACCTGGGTGAATGGCGAGCTCGTAACCTCCACCCAGGCGTAAGGAGTCGCGAGACGCGCGATTCTAGGCTCGCTGGAATCACTGCGCCTACGCGGCAGCACGAGGGCTTTTCGAACGGTCATCGTGGTCCGGCTTGAATATTCGGAACGTGTTTCGTCCCGCGGCCTTGGCGGCATAAAGAGCGGTGTCGGCTTGCATGAACATTTCGCCGGGCGCGGCAGTGTCAAGGAGGGCGATGCCAACCGACGCGCCCAGCCTGAGCGACTGGCCGAAACGGTCGACTGGCCTGTTCAGGACATCAATGATAGCCAGAGCCAGGTCGGCCGAAGCCTTCAGATCGAGATGGGACCCCAGCAGCACGGCAAACTCGTCGCCTCCGATCCGGGCAACGAGTTCCGCCTCGCGGCAAACCTCCTTGAGGCGCCGGGCCGCCTCCTTCAGGCAGTCGTCGCCAGCCACATGTCCGAAAGTGTCGTTGACCTCCTTGAACCCGTCGAGATCGACCAGCAGTAAGGCCCCAACCGGCTGCCCGGTCTGGAGCTCGCTCAGTTCCGAAAGTCTGGACTGGAACTGGGTTCGGTTCGCCAGCCCGGTCATGATGTCGAATTCGGCGAGATAGCGCGTCCTGTCCCAAAGAATTTTTTCCGTGGTGATGTCCTGCTTCATTCCGAAGATGCGGACGGGGACATCGTCTTCGCACTCGACGGTCGCGGTAATCCGAATCCAGCGACGATCGCCTTTTGCCGTGACGATCTCGGCATCCATATTGAAGCCGCTACGCTCCTGGATCGCCCGGCCACGCTTCAGGAGAAGCTCACTCAACGAAGCTTCGCAATAACATTTCAGAATTTCCTTGCGATCGAGGGCGGATCCGCGCGGAAGATCGAAAATGTCATAGACCACGTCGGTCCATTGCAGGGATTCGTCGGCGAGATTGCACTCCCAGACACCAATCTTGGCGGCGGTGGAGGATCTGTCGAAGATTTTGCGGCTATGGGCAAGCGAGGCGGCCTGATCGCGAATAAGGATGGCCTGCGCCTCCAGTTGCGCCTTCAAATCACCAATTGTGACGGCATCGCGCCGCCGCAGCGCAGCCGAACGTCTGATCTTTCGGGCAGGCAACTTGTCGGGCATTCGGAATTGCGCGCCTTCCTTGATGGCACCCGCACATTCACCCGAAAGCGATTAAAATTCTCTATCCACTTGCCTTGGCGTCATGCGGTCTTCGCACAGCCGCTTGCGGAAAATGCGCGTGAGCACCGTGTGCTTCTCGGTCACGGTACTCACGCTCGTCCAGGCGCGGTCGATCTCCACTGGGGTAACTCGGAGATGCAGACCGCTCCCGACCGATCCAGTTCTGGCGTTCAACCCGGGGATGAGGATTCTTGCGAACGCGCCAATACCAAGTCGAGCTCGACCTCTTTGGTGGGTCGCGCATAATCTCGCGCCTCCGCTCGGGCTGCGCGCAGGAATTCACTGTTGTCCGATGCGCAGGCCAGGCAAATCGGCGCATGATCGCTGGATGGATCCCGGTCCATCTCATGCGCGATATAGGCCTGCTTGCAATGGTGGCAGCGTATCCGCGCCGTCCAGGGGTCATCGACCTCGCGGCGAGGATCGAAGGGGCGTTCGACGACAAACCAGTTGCGACGTGCGATCATCAGCGAGACGGCATAGACGACAACGGCGATAGCCAAGGCGATCGGCGGAGCCCAGATCCCCCCGAAGGAGCCGCCGAACGCCAGGAGCAGACTGCCGACGACCGAGGCGCTGACCCAGGCCAACATGCCACCGGGATTGACCAGCGGCACTCTGCCCGGCCGGAATTCCAGTGCGTCGGCCTTGGCTCCGCGCAGATAGGACCAGCCGATATGGGTCATTGCCACACCCACCCATGCGACTATGATCACGCCCTGAAACTGCAGCGTTAGAAGCAGATAGCTGAATACATCGGTCAGCATCACCAGGAATATCACGACCGTCATGATCGCGACCCATACCGTGCGAGGCCAGGATATCTTGAATGCCCGCGCAAAGAAGTTCTGCATGTTGGTCGAGGACAGGTAGAAATTGATGGTGTTGATCCTGGTCTGGCTGGCCCATACGAGGAGAACCCCGAACGGCCCCATCAGCGCGACGATCCCGATGATCGCCGAAGTTTCCGAGAGCGGGCCTTCGATCGGAATGGTATTGGCGATGAAGATGCCGACCGCGCCATTGACAAGCAGGGTGATGACGTAGAACGGAATGCCGAAGGTGAAATTCCCGTTGAAGCTGGCGTCCTCCTTACGCCCGAAGCGCGCTACGTCCCAGGTCATCATGACGACCACCCAGACGCCCATATAGACGGTGAAGGCAAACCACCAGCCGGGAACGCCAACGTCCACGCCTCCTGCGGGAAGATGGGTCAGCCAGTTGTTCGAATAGCCCTCTCGCGCGACCGCCCATATGATGCAGGCGATTAGGCCGAAGACATAAAGCGGCAGGAGGACGCCGTTGATCCGGTCGAGCCAGGTGCGCACACCCTTCATCACCAACGGCGCGCTGTAGAGACACACGACAAGATACCAGACCTTGATCGAGCCTCCGAAATAATCCTGAAGGGCAATGGCCACGATCGATCCTTCGGCGATGGCGTAATAGGTGATCGTGACGCCGAACAGCAGAGCGGCAAAGGTCGCCCCGACCTGGCCGAAGACCGCGCGCGAAAACAGGGCCACGCTCGTGCCGGACCTTGTGGCGAATCGAGCGGCGATGGCGCATAGAATGCCGTAGACGACCGTCGACAGCGCGATACCGATCAGCGTGTTCACGGTGCCGACGGTCAGGGCGACGGTGCTGCCCACCACAACCCAGAACATGGCGCTCATGAGCCCGAACCAGGCCATGGAGAGCGAAAGCCGTGAACTGCGCCAACTGGGCGGGACGATATGCAAGGAAAAGTCTTCAGTCGCTGCCTGTCGCAGCACTTCGGGTTCGTCCTTGTAAAGGACTTCCAGTTCGGGAATCTCTGCGGTTTTTTTCATTGTTAGTTCCCTCTCGTTTTTTCAGGCGTTTGCGTAACTTCCTCAAAGAGCCGAGCGATCAATGAAACCGACAGTCGGTAATCAGGTGAACCACCTGCACAGTCTTGTTGCAGTGGTCATTTCGTCTTCGCTTTCACCAACGCATCAGGGATATGTTTTCAGGCGATCGTCGCGGGCAATGGATGATTGCATTGCCCGCGACATGGTCAGGCAGCCTGATTGCCAGGCCGCATGATCGGATGATCAGGCAACCTTCAAAGTCGCTTTGGCGGACTGGTCCACGGCGCTCCAGTAAGGCACGGTGCGGCGCTTCAGCATTTCGCGGAACTCGGCCGTGGTCTTCGGCAGCAGCTCGCCCGAACCCCAGTCGACAATGACGCCGTACTGACGAATGAGATCGAACATGTCGAGCTCACGTGCCCGATAGCGTGCGGCGATCTTTTCGGGATCTTCCTCAAGCCAGGCCTTGCGATGCGAGGCGATGCGCGCCCGCTCGGCCAGTGTCGCCTGCTCGTCAAGCCGGTACTCGCAAAGATCCGCGTCGACTTCCTCGACGACCACGCCATAGTCCTTTTTGGCGCGGGCAACGGAAACGTAGCCTTCGGTCACATCCTCGAGCACCATTTCGGGATCGCGCTTGAGCGGGTCACCAAGGCCGCCGCCGCCTGCCGAGGGGCGTTGGACCGTGTCGCCTTGCTGCAGGGGGACGCCGGAGAAGAGAGAGCCGAGATAGCGCTCGTTTTCCTGACCCTGATTGATCCACACGCCGTGTGGAATCGAGGGCAATCCGCCCCAAAGGCCCCAGGTGATCGAACGCTCACGGTCACAGCAATATGACACGACCGTGCGCTCACACGCGTAAAGCGTGCCGCCCTTCTGAACGCCCAAACCGCCGCGGCTTTCGCCAGGACCACCCGAGTCGACCATCAGCTCGTGACAGGTCGTAAGCACCGGCGAAAGGCGCTCCTGCCCTTCGAACGGTTGCGTTCCGAGCTGCACGCCGAACACCGGACCGGTGGCGGCCCAGCCGTCTCGGCCATTTCGTGCACCCCAGCCGCCAACCATCCAGTCATACCACATGAAGTATGGCTTTCCTTCGTGACGCGTGTCCCGGCCACCGATCAGCAGGTAGTCGAGATTGAAGGTGCAGGCCATGGCGCGTTCCGGCAGAACCTCCGCCCAAAGCTCGAAGACGGCATTCATGACCTTTTCGAACGGACCGGAGGCGAATCCGGCAACCGGTGTCGGCCATTCGGCATTGACGACCGAGCCCAAGGGACCGGCATCGACCGTGACCACACGGTAGAAACCCGAGTTCATGGGAATGTCGGGCGACTGCATCTTCGTTCCCGCGACCACGGCCGCAAACGCGCCGCCATAACAGCAGTTCAGGAACGAGCCGACCGTCTTCGGGTGCGAGCCGGTCAGATCGTAGTGGACGCGGTCGCCGTCAATCGTCATCTTCACCTTGATGGGAACGAGGCCTTCGCCTTCGTCGGGATCGACATCAATATAGTCGATCGTTTCCCAAGTGCCGTCCGGAAGTTCCGATATGCGCTGGCGCGTCATATCTTCAACGTAGTCCTGAACCTCCTTGAACGACTTCTTGATCGTGTCGACACCGTACTTGTCGCACAGACGCTGAATTTCGCGCTCGGCAAGCCGACAGGCTTCGGACTGGGCCTGCAAGTCGCCGATGATGTCATTCGGCGCGCGCGTATTGTGGGCGATCAGTTCGGCGACATCGGAGAGATAGACGCCCTTGCTGTAGACCCGGATCGGCGTGATGCGAAGACCTTCAGCCATGTGATCCAGGGCGTTCACGTTGAACGAGCCAGGCACGGCTCCTCCGACGTCCGCCCAATGGCCGTTGGCCTGGGCGAAGCCGAGCAGTTCGCCCTTGTAGAACATCGGGGCAAACAGGCGCGTATCGTTGAAGTGGGTGCCGCCCTGATAGACGTCGTTGATCACGAAGACGTCGCCCGGGTGCACGTCATCCCCGAATTTCTTGATCACGGCCTTGGCGGTCAGATGCAGGGTGCCGACGTGAGCGGCGATATCGCCGCTGCCTTGCATGATCGTGTCTCCGGTCGGGTCGCACAGTGCCGAGGAGAAGTCCCGGGAGTAGATGACGAACGAGTAGCAGGTTCGCAGGATCTGTTCGGCCATCTGGTCAACGATGTTGACGTAAGCGTTCTTCAGAACTTCAAATGTAACCGGATCGAGCGTGCGGCGATCTTTTTTCAGTGCCATTTCTAATCTCCAATTCAAACTTGTGTGGCGACGGGCGCTGCGTTCAGGAAAGCTGCGGAACGTGCATCTTGATGATCAGATATTGATCGACTTCCGCCTTGATGCCGGGCGGCACAAGAATGGTGGAGTCGAGCTGATCGATGATCGCCGGCCCCTCTACCACCGCGCCCGCATGCAAGGCTGAACGGTCGTATACGGGCGTCTTGATGCGCTGCGGCGCTTCGTCGAACCGCACCATGCGTTCGGCAACGGGTGCCGGGAGCTTGGCCGAGCGGAGTTCGTGCTTGGCCAGTTCCGCCTTGCGGTTCAGCCCGGTGGCCTTGACCTGTATGCGGCACACTTCGACGGGCGCATCCGGCCTGGAGTAGTTATGCTCGCGGCCATGTTCCTCGTGGAACTGCTTTACCGCCTCGTCCAGGTTGGCGATGTCGGCGCTGACTGGGATCGACATGGATCTCCATTGGCCGAGGTAGCGCATATCGACAAAGCGCTGGAACAGCATCCGGTCCGAAGAGATGTCTTCGTTGGAGAGGCGTTCGTGACCGTCCTCCTCCAAAGCCCTGAAGGCCTTGTTGAGATCTTTCATGTCGATGTCGCTGACGGTGGCGGTGTACATCTGCGTGATGTCGTGCGTGATGTCGACGAGCAGGCAGCCCAGGGCGGAGGTGACGCCAGGGTTCGGCGGGATGAGAACGACGGGGATATGCAGATCCCTGGCCAGCGCCACGCCGTGCAACGCGCCCGCGCCTCCGAATGCCACCAAGGCGAAGTCGCGCGGGTCATAGCCTTTTCTCAAGGAAACCAGCCGCACGGCATCGGCCATATTGGCGTTCGCGACCTTCAATATGGAGAGAGCGGCTTGCTCGGCGTCCATCCCGAAGGGTTGACCGATGACGCGATCGATCGCCTCTTGCGCAAGCTTGACATCGAGTTCGACCCTGCCGCCGGCGAGCTTCGTTCCGAGACGTCCGAGGAACACGTTGGCGTCGCAGTTGGTCGGTTCGGTGCCGCCCTGATTGTAGCAAACGGGACCCGGCGTCGAGCCTGCGGACTGCGGTCCGTTGCGAAGCGCGCCGGCAGCATCGCGCCAGGCAAGCGATCCACCGCCCGCGCCGATCGTCAGAACCTCGATGCTCGGGAAGCGGATCGGATAGCCGTATTCCACATGCCAGTCATTGGTGACGTGGAGGTGGCCATCAGAACAGAGACTGATGTCCGTGCTCGTGCCGCCCATGTCGAGGCTGATCGAGTTCTTGTACCCGGCCAGTTCGGAGATGAAGCGGCTGGCAATCGCGCCGGCGGCGATGCCGGATGCCGCCAGGCGTGCCGCGAATTTCGTGGCGCCCTTCGCGGTCATCACGCCGCCGCCGGAGTGAAGCAGCAGCACTTCGCCGCCATAACCGCCTTTTTGCATGCGGTTCTCGAGCTCCGCGCCATATTGGCCGGCGACCGGTCCCAGGACAGTGTTCGCGACGGTCGTGTTGAAGCGTTCATGCTCGAAGATTTCCGGCATGATGTCGCTCGACAGCGAGATGGTGATGCCGGGGATTTCCTCCAGCAGAATGTCGCGCATCCGCTGTTCGTTCACAGGATTGACGAAGGAATTCACAAAGCAGATTGCAACGTTGTTGACGTTGCGCTTCCTGATCACACGAGCGAGTTCGCGGGCCTCGGCTTCATTGACGTCCTCGATGACCTTCCCCGAATAGTCGATGCGCTCGGTGACCACTAGCCGGTTGCGGCGGGGCAGATAGGGCGGCGCCATTTCCTTATAGGTGTCCCAAAGATCGTCGCGGGTGCCCCGGCGAATCTCGATGACATCGCGGAAGCCCTTGGTGGTGATCATGAGGGCGGGCGGAAAACGCCGGGTGATCAGGGCGTTCGTCGCCAGCGTCGTGCCATGCGAAAACAGAATGATGTCGCGAAGGGCGACGCCGCCTGCGTCGATCCCGTTGAGCACGCCATCGATCGGATCCGGCGTGGTCGGGGTCTTGGCGACATGTATGTTCCCGGAAGCTTCGTTCAGAACGCATACGTCGGTGAATGTGCCGCCAACGTCGCAGGCAACACGCACCGTTGGCCTTTCGGCTAATTCTGTAGTCATAGGTACTCTCCTCCATTAAACCAACGATTCAAGTTACGACTGGCCGTTACTCGCCCTCTGCTCGAGAGCGGGTTTGGCATTGCTCTGATGCCTAAGTTTAAATTTTAGACAGCGTTTCCCATTCAGGCATTTCTACTGCCTGTTGTTTGTCTATGTTATTTTCTGATAGCTTCGTTGCTAGCGTTGATTAAAGTACGCTCAAGCAACCGATGGAATCGGTTACCATGAAGAATGATAAAAACAAAAAAGCTCCCGCAGGCATGTTTCCCACGAGAGCTTCGTTGCTCGATTTCTTTCGCATCGTTGCGACAGTGTATTGGTACTGTGACAATTCACCGCTGTCAACACATTCCCACGAAAATAAATTTACTCTCCAGACGAGCCACCTATAGCAGATCGCTCGCATTTATGACCGCCATTGCGATCGCCTCGATGGTCGTGCGCTTGTTCATGGCCTGCTCGCGCAGGGTTTCGTAAGCGACCTGTTCCGACACGTTGTTGGCGGCCATCAGGATCGCTTTGGCCTTGTCGATATCGCGATGCGCCTTCAGCTTTGCGCTCATGCGCTCGACACGCATCCGCAACCGCTCCTCGCGCCTGTGGTTGTTCACGCTGAGCAGCACATTGGCGAGTATGCCGAAAGTGCGCAGCGGCAAGCCGATGACCGCCTGAGCCCGCAGCCGCAGCACTTTCTCCACGATGATCGGATTCTCATAATCGACGATGGCGATCAAAACCGCCGGGGGATCGTCGGCATCCCAGTTCAGGACGATGTCGCCTTCCACGATCGGACGCAGGAAAACGAAAACAACATCTGTATTGGGCGGAATCTCGGTCGGCGGCGGCCAGCTGGTCTGGACCTGGCAGCCAATCCGGTTGAGGTGCTGCCACAATTCTTCGCCCTCGCTGCTCTTGGGCTGGAGCAAAAGCACGCGAAGATTCCGCAAATCCTTGATCAGGATCGGCGTGGATCGTTCGTTCGACGAGTTGGAGCTACGCGATACCATCGTTCCTCATCGTTGCGACATCGCGCTGTGGGAACCAACCGGATCGCCACATCGCGAAAGGGTAAGTTCAAGGGCTCCTGCCTCCAGCACCGGCGGCTAGTTCGAACGCATTGCCAAGCGGGCCCCCCACTCATTCGGATTGTAGCTGGCAAGATAGGGATCGGGCCGTATGGCGAATTCTGACGCCGAAAGAATTTCGAACTGGCCGTCTTGCCGGGCGCGGCCGATCTTCGGCCAGACATGGGTATGGGCATTGTCGGGATCTATCCGCACCCGCCCTTGCGGCGCGTCGAACTCGGCCCCGAGGATGGCCGGCCTCAATACGTCGATTTCGTCCGTATTGGTCTTGCGCAGCGCATCGGCCACGATCTTCACCTGAAAGTAGGCCGCCTCCCAGCACATATTCGTCACGACGTCATCACCAAACCTGGCGGCATAGCGTTTCATGCAAGCCTCGTTCTGCGGCCCCTTCTGAGACTGGAAATAGGTGGCCGAGGTAATGTGGCCCGCCCCGGCAGCGACACCCATCGCCTGGATGTCGGATTCGCTGGTGGTCAGGCTGGCAATTGGCATGGTCCCGGGATCCAGCCCCGCCTCGGCAAAAGCCTGGTAAAAATGGACGATGCTCTCGCCGACGAAATTGCAGAAGATCACGTCGGGCCGCCGGCGCTTGATATCGGCGACAAGCCGCTTGTAGGCCAAGCGTTTCGCGTCGAGTTTCAGGTACCCCCGCTCGACCACCGCGCCGCCATGGTTCTGGACCATTTCGCTCATGATGCGATCGGACTCGCGCGGCCAGATGTAGTCGGAACCGACCATGTAAAAGCGCGTGCCGACATTGTTCAGCAAATACTCGCCCAGTTGGGTGCTGTTTTGATTGGGTGCCGCGCCGCAATAGATGATGTTCCGCGAATACTCGAAGCCCTCATATTGGGCCGGGTAGCAGAGGAGCCCGTTGCGACGCTCCACGGCGCGAAGCACCGCCTTTCGCGAACTCGACATGTAGCAGCCGAAGATGACCCTGACACCGTGTTCGGCGAGCAGTCGGTCGGCCATTCTGTTATAGGCGATCGGATCACCGGCCGGATCGTAATGGATCGGAACCAGTTCGCGCCCGTTGATGCCGCCGGCCTTGTTCACTTCATCGATCGAAAACAGCGTGGCATCCAGCATGCTGCGTTCCATGACCGAAGTGACCCCGGTTTGGGAGAATAGGACACCGACTTCTATCGGCTCTTCAGTCATGTTCGCCCTCAAATCCCAACTCCCCCGGCGCATCATCGCGTTCAGACGAAACCGTCGGAACGAGCGAGGAGCGCCCGACTTTCCAAATAAAAAAGCGCCCGCACGGAAAAACCGTTGCAGAGCGCCTTTGCTCGATCGAGGACGCCAGTATCCTCACACCTCGATCTTGGCTCAAGCGACGATCCCAGTCAACGTGATTGCGAACAACGCCGATCGGTTCTTCGCGCTCCCGATAAATATGCCTATGCTGAAACCGGCAGATCGAGCAGCTTCGACCGAAGGGCGAATCCGCCACCAAGCGCAACGAGGGATGCGAAGCTCCAGAATGACCCGACCGAAAGTCCACATCGTCGTGCTTGGCGGCACCATAACCATGGCCCCGCAAAAGGCCGGCGGCATCGCACCATCGATCTCCGGCGGAGACCTGGTGGCGGCGGTGCCCGCCCTCTCCGATGTCGCGGACATCACCGTTGCAACGCCGTTCCTAGTTCCGGGCGCCTCGCTGTCCTTTGCGCAGATGCGCCAGGTCGATGCGCTAATCGATGAGGCTCTCGCCGGGGCCGCGCATGGCGTCGTCATCGTTCAAGGTACCGACACAATCGACGAGACCGCCTTTCTGCTGGACCTCACCCACCGCCATGCCGGGCCGTTGGTGATAACCGGCGCCATGCGCGGCGCAAGCGCGGCCGGTGCGGACGGCGCCGCCAATCTGCTGGCCGCGGTCACCGTTGCCGCGTCGCCCGCCGCTCGCGACCTCGGTGCGCTTGTCGTCCTCAACGACGAAATCCACGCCGCGCGCTTCGTTGCCAAACTTCACAAGGCGCTGCCCTCGGCATTCGGGTCGCCGGATTTCGGCCCGCTCGGCCATGTCATCGAAGGCCGGGTGCGGATTGCGCTGCGGATTGCCCGGTTCGACGCCGGACTTGCCGCGCCGATGCCTGACGCCGCGTCGGTGGCCCTGGTTTCCACCGGCCTCGGTGGCGACGACCGGATGATCTCTGCGGTTCCAGACCTCGGCTACAAGGGCCTGGTCATTGAGGCGATGGGGGCCGGCCATTTGCCGGGCAATCTCGTGGCCGCCGGCGAGCAGGTCGCCAAAATGATGCCGGTCATCCTGGCATCGCGCGTTCCCGGCGGGCCGATCTTTGCAAGCACCTACGGCTTTCCCGGGTCTGAAATCGATCTTCTCGGACGCGGCCTGCTCAGTGCCGGCTTCCTGTCAGCGCACAAGGCGCGTCTGCTTCTGGCGCTATCGCTTGGCGCAGGCCATTCCCTGGCCGAAATCACCGAGGCATTTGCCGCATTCCAGTAGAAGGAGACAAACTGCCGCGAGACAGGCCGGACCCCGAGGCAGTAGGAAGGCGGCAACGGATGGATCGGAGACGACCGCCATGAACCTTCGCCAAGACATTCACAATTCCGAAATCCCGGTGCTGTGCCGCTCGTGCGAGGCGCGTCATCGCGGCCTGTGCGGCGCGCTGGGTTCTGCCGAGCTTCTCGCGCTTGCAAAGAATTCCTCCCGGCTTTGCATTCAGCCGGGCACTGAACTGATCGGCGACAGCGAAAGCGTCGAAAGCTTTTCCAACGTGCTGTCCGGCGTGGTGAAGCTCACAAAGACGCTGTCCGACGGCCGCCAGCAGATCGTCGGGCTGCAATTCGCTCCGGATTTCCTCGGCCGCCCCTTCAAGAACGAAAGCGCGCTCAATGCGGAAGCCGCGACCGAAGTCTCTCTGTGCTCGTTCCCGAGACTGGCGATAGAGCGAATGATGAGGGAATCGCCGGAACTCGAGCGCCGGCTGTTTCGCCAGACGCTCAGGGAACTTGATGAGGCGCGCGAATGGATGGTTACGCTGGGACGCAAGTCCGCCGGCGAGAAGATCGCAAGTTTCCTGCTGCTGATTGCTCGCAACATCGATCCGGCAGCGCCGGCTGGCAGCAGGACCGCCAGCTTCGATCTGCCGCTGACGCGTGCCGACATCGCCGATTTTCTCGGAGTGACGATCGAGACCGTCAGCCGCCAGCTTACCAGGCTCCGAACCGAAGGCATCATCCGCATCGAGCACAATCGGCATGTCACGGTGGATGACCTAGGCCAGCTCGAAGCCCGCTCCGGCAGATAGCCGCCGGCGCCCGCGAGATTTACATCACCTGCAAGCAGAGGGTTGGGGCGAAAGCCACGCCACCTCATTCGTCGGTATTAACCCGGTCGAATGACTGTGCCGCGAGCGACGCGATTTCAGCTACGCTTGAACTAACGCCTTAGGAAACTGAAGGCACCTGTCGCGCCATCACATTTCGCCCGACTTGGCGTCTATCGCCGGCTTTCGAACGATGGAATGCTGAGCCTGCGCGCGGGTCGGGCGCGATGCCGAGGGAGGCGCTCGATGGAGCCTGACGAGAAGCTCGACGTCGACATTGATCAAGACTCGGAAATCGGCGACGACACCGATCTGGGGGTAAGTGTCGTCGGCTCGCGTCCGGTCACGGTCATATTCGACACTGAAGTCGACCAAAACGGCGAGATGGACCAGGACGCCGACGTCGCAACCGATTCAGGCGACGAGGACGGCCGCGACATCGAGGTCGGTGTCGAGCAGCGGCCGGAGGTCGACCAGAGGATCGAGGTCGACGTGGAAGTCAGCGAAGACAATGACGGAAACATCCTCGTCGAGATCGATGCCGAATTCGAAGACGACATTGAAATCGAAAGCGATGTGGATGTCGACTTGGACGAGGATGACGAAGACAGTCTTGACGCCGATATCGATCAGGACAGCGAAAGCGACGACAATATCGATGTCGATGTCGAGATCCGCGACGATCTTGACGCCGACGTCGAGGTAGACATCGCGTCACTGGTGGCGACGGCCGTGCAGGCCGAGGTAGACCTCGAAGAGGACGAGGACAGCGCCGAACTCGACGTCGATACCGACGAATGGGCCGAGGCGGACGGCGACATCGATGTGGTCGTCGACTTAAGCGACATCGATGCCTGACACACACGAACAAGCGACCCGCCAGGCGGTGCCCTCGCGTCACCCGCAACGGTTCACCCGATCAGGTCATTGTCACCCATGTTTACGAGCCCTGCCGCACCGGGATCGCCATTTCGGGCCGGATCAAATTGGCAACTATTCTCAAAAGTTCAAAGCGGGGAAGCTTTGATGCCGATGGGTTATCGGAAGGCTCGGCTGGCTACCCGATGACTGTCGCTCCGCTCCGGAAGCAGATGCCCGCCAGAGCGGCTTTCTCGAACGGGAGGGTGAACCCATGCCTGACTTTGACGACAATGATTTCGATATCGACATTGATGCCGACATAGACCAGGGCCTCGATCAGGACCAGGACCAGGACGTAGACGTCGATACCGACCAGGACTCAGACGTCGACACCGACCAAAGTAATGATTCTGACAACGACACCGATCAGGACGCCGACACCGACAATGACGCGGATGCCGACGCCGATGCCCACGCGGACTATTTCGGCTATGCCGAGGCCAATGCGGATGCGGATGCGGACGGTGACGCCGACAACGACAACGACACCGATGTTGCCCAGGCCAACGACAGCGACACCGATGTCGACCAGGATCAGGACGTCGACGTGGATGTCGACCAGGATCAATATGCCGAACAGAACGCCGATATCGATATTGATTTCGACTTCGATTTTGCCTGATCGAACCCACTGATCGCACGCGTCCGGGCGTTGTCCGGACGCCGGCTTACGCCGCTTTCCCGGCGGGCCGCCCGGCGGGTCGGATGTTCCATAGCTGGACGCCGGCCCGCCCCGTTTGAAGCCCTCTTGGAGACATACCGCCCATGGCTCCTTCCCGGTCGACGGCCAGTGCGATCACCGAGGTCGAGCGCGCCTTCAATCTTTGCAAAACCTCGCTGCTGCTGGTCTTCGCGCTCAGCTTCTTCGTCAATTTCCTGGCGCTCACCGTTCCGCTCTATCTCCTGCAAATCTACGATCACGTCCTGGCGAGCCGCAGCCTCGATACGCTGATGATGCTGACCCTGATCGTCGTGGTTGCTCTGGCAGTGCATTCGATGTTGGAGGCGCTGCGCCGGGCAATGCTCGCCCGTGTCGGCGTCTGGCTCGACGACCGCCTGCAGGCCCCGGTTCTCGTCGCCGCCGTGCAATCGGCCTTGCGCGGCAATCCGGCCGCCGCGGCACAAGCCTGGCGCGATGTCGGCGGTCTGCGCAGCTTTTTCGGCGGCTCCGCCTGCACGGCCCTGTTCGATCTTCCGTGGACGCCGATCTTCATTCTGGCGATGGTTCTGGTTCATCCGTTGCTCGGCGCGATCGGCCTCTTCGCCTCGATCGTTCTGTTCGGGCTGGCGGTGCTCAATGAAATGATGACCCGCAAGCCGCTTTCACGCTCCAGCGCCGCCTGGATCGAAAGCCAGCACAGATTCGAATCCCTCATGCGCAACGTCGAAGCCATCAGCGCCATGGGCATGCTGCCCGGAGTCGCCCGCCTGCTGCATGCCGACCAGTCCGACGCCAAGAATGAGCAGCTTGTGGCCGCCGCGCGCGCCTCGACCATGCAGGCT
Source organism: Borborobacter xinjiangensis (assembly GCF_047739745.1). Taxonomy (NCBI): domain Bacteria; kingdom Pseudomonadati; phylum Pseudomonadota; class Alphaproteobacteria; order Hyphomicrobiales; family Phyllobacteriaceae; genus Borborobacter; species Borborobacter xinjiangensis. Next base: position 230,751 of record NZ_JBLLVA010000004.1, read on the forward strand.
CTCGCCCGCTTCATCCGGCTTCTTGCCCAGGTGGTGGTCATGGCCTGCGCCGCCTGGCTGGTGATCCTCAACGATGTCAGCCCGGCGGCGATCTTCGCCACCTCGATCCTGCTCGGGCGCTCGCTGGCGCCGGTGGAGGGCGCCATCGGCACATGGAAGGCGGTCACCGGCATGCGCCTCGGCTATGGCCGGCTGAAGAAGATCATGGCCTCGGCGCAGCAACCCCGAAGCGCCATGGAACTGCCGCGTCCCAATGGGCAGCTTTCCATCGAGCAGGTCACCTTCATACCGCCCGGCGCAAACACACCCGCCTTGCGCCGGCTTACCTTCGCGATCAATCCGGGCGAGGTTCTCGGCGTGGTCGGTCCGTCCGGGGCCGGCAAGTCGACGCTGGGACGGCTCATTGCCGGCACCACCGCGCCCACGGTCGGGCATGTGCGCCTCGACGGAGCCGAGATGGGCATCTGGCTCGCCGCCGGCGGCCATCAATATCTTGGCTATCTTCCCCAGGACATTGAACTTCTCGGCGGCACCGTCAGGCAGAACATCGCCCGTCTTCAGGACGCGCCGGCAGACGACGTGATTGCCGCCGCATCGATGGTCGGCCTGCACGAAACCATCATGCGGCTTCCTCAAGGCTATGAGACCGATATCGGCGCAGGCGGCACGAAGCTTTCCGGTGGGCAGCGGCAGCGGCTTGGCCTGGCGCGGGCGTTCTTCCGCCAGCCGCGCCTCATCGTGCTCGACGAACCGAACGCCAGCCTCGATTTCGACGGCGAAGAGGCCCTGCGACAAGCCATTCAGGACATGCGGCAGCGGGGATCGACGATCGTCATCATCGCCCAGCGCCTTGGTATCCTGAACATGTCCGACAAGGTTCTGGTGCTGGACAACGGCAGGATGAACGCTTTCGGAAGTCGGCGCGACGTCGCCGGCAAGATCAGAAACGGGCGCACCATCATTCCGGTGAGGAATCCGCAGATCATCGCCGCTCGCAAAGCCGTCGGAAAACTGGGCGATCACCGAGCCGCTAAGCCGCAATCCACCAGCACGGCGGAACAAGCGTCATGAACGACTGGAAGCGCCATCTCGCCGGTCTGATCGCGCGTATTCGAGCGCTGCTCGAATTGCTTGCGCACCGCCTGCGCACGCTTGCAGAGCGGAGCTTGCTCGCTGTCTGTGTATTCGCAATCCGCCTGCGTGCGGCATTCATGCACCTGCTGGCACTGGCCGTGAAAACCGCAAAGACCGGCATGACTGCTTCACGCGTCCACGCCGTCAGTCTCACTGCATATCTGGCTTCGCTCCGTCCGATCCTTGCCAGATCGAGTGCACGCTGGGCATCGATCTTTCAAACCAATTGGCAGCGAACACGTGCCGCCATCGTCGCCGCGTGGAACAGCAAGGATCCACAGTCCGCAAGCGAAATCCGGCCGGCACCTGCTTTCAAAGGCGCCAGCCGTAATGTGCCGCGGGACCTTGCCGCCATACTGCCGCAGCCCCCCGGCACGCCGTTGCAGCGCATGCGCCTTCTGGCAGCCACAGCCTTTGCAGTTGTCGGCGTGTTCATCATCGGTTTCGGCGTATGGGCGACTTTTGCGCCACTGGAGAGTGCGGCCATCGCCGGCGGGGCGATCGAGGCTGAAACAAGCCGCAAGACCATCCAGCATCTGGAAGGCGGCATCATTCAGCGCATATTGGTAGCGGACGGCGATGAAGTGGCCGCCGGCCAACCCCTTATCCGTCTGGACGACACCAAGGCGCACGCCACCGTGCAGATGCTACAGATGCAACTCTGGGACGCCCAGGCGCTGGAGGCGCGCCTTTTGGCCGAACGCGGGGCTCACAGCACCATCCGGTTTCCACTGACAATCCGGCCGGTCGCCAAGGACGAGCCAGCGCTGGCGGAGATCATCGCCGGCCAGATGAAGATTTTCGACACAAGGCGCAAGCTGCAGGCGTCACGGATCGAGGTCATCCAGCAGCGCATGGCTCAGACGAAAGAGGAAATCGCCGGTCTGCGCTTCCAGGAACAGGCTGCCACCAAGCGCTCGGCGATCATCAGTGACGAGATCGCCGTCGTCACCCCTCTGGTTGTCAAGCGCCTGCAGGCGCGGCAGCGTCTGTCGCTGCTCGAACGCGAACAGGCGGAGGTCGATGGTCGCATCGGCGACACCCGCGCCCAGATCGCGCGCGCGGAGCAGTCGATCGGTGAATCGCAGGCAACGATACTGAAGCTGGAAAGCGACCGTCAGACCGAGATCGCACAGGAACTGCGCGACACGCGGGCCCGGATCTTCGAGCTCGTCGAACGCATCAACGCGGCCAGCGACGTTCTCGCCCGGACTGTCGTTCGCGCGCCGGAGGCGGGCACCGTCACCGATCTGCGCATCCATACGCCGGGAGGCGTCATCGCGGCCGGCGAGCCGCTGCTGGACCTCGTTCCGGCCCAGGACCGGCTGATCGTGAGCGCGCAGGTCAAGCCGGAGGACATCGACCTGGTCCGCCCCGGGCTGGATGCCCGGGTGCGCCTCCTGTCCTACAAGCATCGCCGCGTGCCGCCAGTGGACGGCATCCTCACCTATGTCTCGGCCGACCGGCTGGTCGATCGCGAAACCGAGCGGACCTACTATACGGCCCGCATCCGCATCAGCGAGGCATCGCTGCATGCCCTGCCCGAGGTCGAGATCATGCCCGGCATGCCGGTCGAGGTGTTGATCAAGACCGGACAATTCACGGTCGCCCACTACGCGCTTCGTCCCGTTCTCGACAGCTTCAACCGTGCTTTCCGTGAGGATTGAGGCTAGGGATGTTCTGTGTCGACAAAGGCACCCGTGATCTGCTTCCGTTCCTCGAAGCCGACCCATGGGAAATAGCCGGCCCGGCAGTGGAGTTCAGCGGACGCCCTGCCCCGTCGAGCGACGGCCCGCCGCCATTGCCCGATCCATCCCAAATCCATTCAACCGACCTGCCGCGGATGGACGATGAGGCCGATGGGAAATCTGCGACGATGCCGATCAAAGCTTTGCCAACGACCGCGACCCACACGGAAGCGCCGGAATCACCTATCGACAGCGTGCACATCGTTCCGGTGCCGCTCGCCAAAGCGGAATTCGGCGATGCGCCCACGGCCGCATCCCACGCCGCGCCGCACATTGATTGGGACCATGACGAAGGCAGCGAAGACACCCGGACCGTGAACGATGAAGTTCATGCAGGCGAGGTCGACAGCCCGGATAATGCCACGGAAACGTCCGGCGATGCCCACACGATAAGGGTGATCCAGACCGCCGAAGTCGATCAGGATGCCCGGATCATCGTCGAGGGTTATGTCGGCGAGGTCGTCGCGCGACTGCACATCGACCAGGACCTGCTGATGGACCAGGATGTCGAGATCGCCTTCAGCATCGATGGCAATGGAAACTTCTCCGTCCTGGTCGATCAGGACATGCGCATCGACCAGCAGATCGACATCGACGTCGACATCCGCGAAGAAGACGGCGTTCTTTACCTGGACGTCTTTCTGCGCGACAGGATCGAGGTCGAGCAGGATACGGTGATCGGCATGCACGTCGGCGACGGGCCTGCCGGTGGAACGGTCGAGGTGAGCCAGGACATCGAACTCGATCAGGATGTCGACATTGACATCGATATCGAGGACGACCTCGAAGAACGCTATGTCATCGATGTCCGGATAGACGTTCGCCAGGAAGTCGCCACCGATCAGGACGCCATCGTCGCGGTCAGTGATGACAGCGGCGAGATCGACATGGACGTGGAAGCCACGCAAGTAGCAACGGTCGATCAGGAAACCATCATACGCGCCGATTTTGCTCTGGTCTGACGCAAATCCCACCTGACATTTGTCGAGCTTGGCACCCTGGGCACCTACCGCCAGAGGAAGGGCGAGCCACGCGAGTATCAGCCAAATGGTGAAGCCCGATGGCGCTTACGATCCTCCAACTAGGCTGGATAATCGACCTTCAATTATTTATGATGTGAAATTCAGTCCTGGCGGGGTCCCGAGTTTGACGTGAAAACGGCAATGGGAGTGAAACTATGGCTGTCCTGCTTTCGGGCGAAGTGCTCAACGTCCCGCAATCCTCCATCATCGTCATCGACCCCCACGCTCTCTCCAGAAGCTGCCTGGCGCGCATCCTGCGTAGCGAGCTTCCGGATTTCACGGTGCTGGAGATCGCCGCGACAGACGAGCTCGACGCCTTCATCGGAAAGCATGTCGACCTGACCGTTCTCAATATAGAACGCCGGCCCTTGACCGACGAACCGGTGCTGGAAAATCTCGCCGATCTTCGCCAGTCGCTGCCGGAAACACCTGTCGTGCTCCTTACCCAATTCGAGGAATCGGCGATTTCCGATGCGATGATTTCAGCGGTCGCCCGGTCCGGTGTACGCGGCTACATCACCCACGCCTCGCCTGTCGAGGTCGTGCTTGCGGCCTTGCGGCTGGTATTGGCAGGCGGAGTGTATTTTCCGCGATCCGTGGTGCTGGACGATGAAACCTACCCCAATTGGGCGACAGCATCATCCGAACACATGGTTTCGGTGCCGGCACCCGTCACCATCAATGGCGAGACCTCCGAAGTTTCCTTCAATGCGGAAGCGGCAAACGTCGCCTTCACGCAGCGCGAACGCGAGGTCTTGGCGACCCTGCAGCGCGGCCTGTCCAACAAGATCATCGCCAGCGAGCTCAACCTGTCCCAGAACACGATCAAGGTGCATATTTCGCACATCATGCGAAAGCTGAACGCCACCAACCGCACGGAAGCGGCGCTCGTGGCGCAGCGGAATCTCTTGAACCCCACCTGAGTCGTATCCGGCAAGAAGGACAGGTGGTCCTCTCGGATATCGAGGCGCAGCGCCCAGCAGCGTTGCCTGAATGGCGGTTGCGGGCCGCCTCTGCCGGACACTGGCCGGGGCTTACTCAACCCGTCCCCGACACTGACCAGATTGCAGCCGATCGGTTAACCGACGGTTACCTTACAAATCCAGAACGACCGGCCGCGCGGCTTCGAACAGCACACTTTGATTTGAGCATCCGCTAAGGAACGCTGAAAGTCGGCTTGAACCAGGCGGGGGCCAGACTTTCTTCCAGATCGAGCGACATGACGTTTTTGCGGTCGACCATCTCGACGCGCGGGCCGATGTGGCGGTGTGTGAGTGTGCCCTCGATTGCCCTGATCGCCTGATCGACCGCGATGCGACCTTGCAGCGGCGGAGAATCCGTCGGCGCGGCAACCACCTTGCCACGGTAGATCGCTCGGAAAGTGCCGTGCGTGAAGTAGTCCGCCAGTATCTTGACCTGGTCTTCACGGCCCTGTGCCCGCAGGATGCTCACCGCCGCATCGGCCGTCGGTGCGCTGCCGACGATGTAGTCGATATCGGGATGTTCCTCGAGCAGTTCCTCGATCAGCAAAAGCTGGATCTCGAAACCGGTGTCGCCCTGCTTGATGGCGGCGATCTGCGCCGAACTGCCCTTCAGGGCACTACGGAACCCTGCTTCGACGAACTTGACCCAGCCCGCGCCTTTCGGTCCGGGAAACCACGCCACCTTTACCGGCTTTGAGCCGACTGGATGCAGGCGCGCAAGATAGTTCCCGACCGAGCGGCCCATCTCTTCCCAAGGCACGCCCGATTTCGCCGTTATGCCCGTGTCTTCGATGTCGTTCACCGCGGCGATAACCGGAATGCGGCGGGCGATTTCCCGGATGTGCGGGGTCAGGCCGTCATAGGAGACCGTCCCGACGATAAGGGCGTCAGCCGAGGCGGTGCATGCCTCTATCTGCTCGATCTGGCGCTGGAGATTGGGATAACCGCCGGCTTCCACGACGGTAAGCCGCACGCCGGCGGCACGCGCCTGTTCGACCATGCCGTAATTGACGCTGGTCCAGTATGAATCCTTCAGATGGGGATAGGATGCGCAGATCCGCCATGGCTTGGCGGCTCTTTGCACGGGGACGTAGTCGATCGTCTCGGGAGGCCGGGAATAGCCGAAGTCAGGTTGCCAGGAATCGAATCGCCAAGGCTCCTCCAGCTTGCCGGCGCCGCTCTCGCCCGCCGTGCCGAACAGGCAGGCACAGGAAATCATCAGCAACGATCCGAAGATTGGCTTAAGGGTCCTCATTCGTGTGAGGCTAATGCATTTCGCGTTCGGACGGAAACGCCCGAACATGCGAAAATGCGTCAATCGAGCACCAGTCACATGCCAGGCACATCAGACAGCTTCCGCCAGTCCCGGGAACCATGATTATATGCGGGCCATGTTTCGCAGACTGGGCATAGGCGGAAGGCTGTTCCTGGCTTTCCTGTGCATCGCCGCGCTCTCGCTCTCCTCGGGCGTGGCGGGCTGGTTGATCCTGCGTCACATCTCCACGGCACAATCGGTGGTGAATTCGCAGGCCCTTCCAGCCGTGGGCGCCACCCAGCGCACGGCCGAACTGAGTGCCCGGCTCGTCGCCATAGCTCCGGCCCTTACGGTAGCGAATTCGCGCGAAGACCTGTTTGTCGAGCAGACGAAGCTTTCCAGCCTGACGCTGGAGATCGTGCAGTCGCTCAGCGAAGTCAGGCGTCTTTCGATCGCGCCGGAGCTCGTCGCGGAGTTTTCCAGTGCCGTCGAGAAGATGCTGGTCAATCTCAAGAACCACAATGATCTGGTTCGCCGGCGGCTGGACCTGGAGCAGGTCTATAGGGAGCGGGCGGACAAGGCGGCCGACGCGGCGCAGTCGATTTTTCTGCTTGCCGAAACGCTGGTTTCCAACGCCTCGGCGGGCACGGCGGCGGTCACCGCCAATCTTTACGGGCTGATCGACGATCCGGCGCGAAAGGAAGAAGCCTACAGCGCCATCGATCGGCTGATCGAGCACGACATCTATCTGATGGAGCGCATGTATGAGTTGCGCCACCGCAGCGCGCAGATAAATCTGCTCATCAACAGGCTGACACGTGCCGGAACCCTGGCTGAGATAAATGAAATCAGCCGCATCTACTATGAGCATCTGCGGGTCGTTCGCCGCCGGATTTTAAGCATCGACGATCCCACCCGGCTGGCGCAGGCCAACGAGTTCATGGGGGCGATCAAGGCGGCGGCCGGTGACGCGCCGGTATCGGGAACCATCTTCGGCTATCGCCGAAGCCTGGTGGACCTGGCCGGCACGCTGGACACGCTCGCCCAGGCAAATCGCGATCTTTCGGTGAGCCTGAACGAGGTCGCCCGCGATATCCTTGGCCAGTCGAGCGAGTTCGCGCGGATGACTGCGAGCCGCGCCGACAAGGCAGTGCAGATCGGCCTCTACGTGCTTGTCATCGCGGTGATCGGCGCCGTTCTGGTTTCCGGCGCCATTGTCTGGTTCTATGTCCAACGCAACCTCGTTCGCCGCCTGCATGACCTGTCGGGCGCCATGCAGCGACTGACCGCCGGCGACCTCGACGTCAGCGTGAGGGAAAGCGGCGATGGCGAACTGCGCACGATGGCGGTCGCGGTAAACAGGTTCCGCGACGAATCGCAAAGACGGCTCGATCTGGAAAACGAACGCGCGCGCATCACCGAGGAGCTCAGGCGGCATCGCGAGGAGCTGCAGCAACTCGTCGAAGAGCAGACGGAGCAGATCAGGTTGGCCAATACGCGCCTGCGCCAGGAAGTTGTCGATCACACTGAAGCGCGCGAACGCGCCGAGCAGGCCAGCAAGGCCAAGTCTGCTTTTCTTGCCACGATGAGCCACGAAATAAGGACGCCGATGACCGGCATGCTGGGCATGATCCGCCTGCTTGGCGACTCCGGGCTCAACTCCGAGCAGCGCAGCCACCTTTCCATCCTGGCCAATTCCGGAGAGGCGTTGCTTGGCATACTGAACGCAATCCTCGACTATTCGAAGGTTGAATCGGGCAAGGTTGCGGCCGAACCGGCCAACTTCATGCTGGCGCCGCTCATCGAGGGCGTCGTGGCGCTGATGAAGCCTACCGCGACCGAGAAGGGCCTCGATCTCCGGTTCGAAGTCGATTCGCGTCTGGCCCCGGCCTTTTGTGCCGATGCCGGCAAGATAAGGCAGATCGTCTTCAACCTGGTGAGCAACGCGATCAAATTCACCGAGAAGGGTCAAATTCTGGTCGAAGCGAAGCTGGAGCGCGAAAAGAAGAACCTGCAAATCGTGCGCGTGAGCGTTTGCGACACCGGCATCGGAATCACGCCCGAACATCATGAAGACGTTTTCCAGGCGTTCCTGCAGACCGACGCGTCGATCACGAGGCGCTTCGGCGGCACCGGCCTGGGGCTCGCCATCAGCCGTCAGCTCGCCAAGCTGATCGATGCCGACCTTGCACTTGTCTCGCAAGCCGGCCACGGCAGCACCTTCACCTTGACAGTGCCGCTGCGCAAGGCCTCCGGCGTCGGCAAATTGCGCAAGGACGGAAGCGGCCAGCATGAACGGGCAGCAACACCACGCAACATACTCGTGGTCGAGGACGACGAGGCCACGCGGCTGGTCACCGTCACCATTCTTTCACGGGCAGGCCACAAGGTGACGGCTGTCGCCTCCGGATATCTTGCCCTGGAGGCGGTGGCCGATTTCGCCCCCGACGTGGTTGTGATGGACATCAGCCTGCCCGGCATCGATGGGACCGAAACGATGACACGGATCCGCGCGGCCCTGGATCAGCCCGGATTGCCCGTCATCGCGATGTCGGCGCATGTCTTCAGGGAAGACGTGGAGCGGCATCTGCGCGCCGGCATGAATGCCTTCGTCGCCAAGCCGATAGAGCCCGAACTGCTGCTTGAAGCCATCGCCGCGCTGGCGGAAGCCTCCTCTACTGTGGCAACAGCCGTTGCGCTGGACCAGACCGCCTGCAAGGCGGACCTGCACACGCTTGGATTGGAAACGGTCACGCGCCTGCAAGAAATTGCGCGCGACAGTCTTCCTCGCCGCTTCCAGTCGATGCACGAAGCGGTTCAGGCCGATGACCGCGCGTCCCTGAAGGATCTCGCCCATTCGACGCGAAGTGCGGCCGGATCGATCGGGTTCTTGCGGCTCCTGCAAGCGGCGGAAGCCCTCGAGGCCGCGTCTTCCCGCTCCTCAACCGCGCAATTGCAGCAAATGGTGAGGGAGTGCGAGGACGCATTCGCCGAAGGCACGAGGCTGTGGGACGAGATGGTGCTGCAGCCGGCAGGCGCCTGAGCATGATCTTTTCCCAAAACCGGCATCCAGCTTCGGGATCATGCTCTAACTGGCGCTCGGTGCGAAGAAATAGCCTTCGCCATGCGAGGTGACGATGATCCTCGGCATGCGGGGATTGTCCTTCAGCTTTTGTCGGACCCTTCGCACGATTACGTCGACAGTCCGGTCGCTGGCATCCCAGTCGCGCCTCGAAATCTCATGCAGCAGTCGCTCGCGTGACATCACCTGGCCGGGGTTGGCCGTCAGGACGGCGAGCAGTTTGAACTCAGCCCGCGTCATCTCGACATAGGTTCCGTTCTGCGCCCGCAATGTGCGCCGGGCAAGGTCCAGCGTCCAGCCGTCGAAGCAGCGCAGGCTGGATGCGGCACTGCCGTTTTGGCGGCTATTGCCCAGCCGCCGCAGAAGCCCCTTCACACGGGCAAGCAGTTCACGGTGCTCGACCGGCTTCGTCACATAATCGTCCGCCCCGATTTCGAGCCCGACGATGCGATCGACCGTGTCAGTCCTTCCGGTGACCAGGATGATACCGGCGTCCGAACGCTCGCGCTGCTCCCGCGTCAGCTTGAGGCCGTCTTCGCCGGGCAGGTTGATGTCAATCAGCAAGAGATCGGCCGGGCGTTGATCGATGATGCTTCGCATCTGCTCGCCATCAGCCGCCTCGCTGACCTGGTAGCCTTCGGCGACGAAATAGGCGGCAAGCTTCGCGCGCGTTACCGGGTCATCCTCGACGATGACGATGTGATGCCGAGTTCGCATGCACTCCAATCCTCCCCCGCCGGCGATTAACATCTTTTCACAACTCAGGCCACGACTTTTACACAGCGCACGACACCGGTTTACGTCTCGTGACTATGGTTGGAAGGCTTGGAATGAGGCGGGCCTCGATCTGGACAGGTTGTGCCCCTTCGCCGGCGATGAGGAGCAAACAGACAAAGGGGAGACCTCAATGAAGAAATTGGTGCAGTCTACAGGACTTGCCGCAATATTGGCGCTGACTGGAAGCATGGCGTTTGCCGAGGATTCCACGGACGCCATCAAGATTCCGACGCACAATTGGTCAAGCCAGATCGTCGGCGCGCATATCGTCGGCAAGCTCCTGGAAAAGACCGGAGCCACCGTGGAATATGTCTCCACCGATAGCCAGGTCGTCTACACGGCGGCTTGCGAAGGCGACGTCCACCTCGTGCATGAGGTGTGGGAAGGCGCGTTTGGCGTCGCCTTCCAGAAAGTCGTCGACGAAGGCTGCGTGGTCGATGCGGCTACGCACGATGCAAAGACCCGCGAGGAGTGGTGGTATCCGAGCTATGTCGAGGAAATCTGCCCCGGCCTGCCGGCCTGGGATGCGCTGAATGCCTGCGCGGAAAAATTCGCCACGGCCGAAACCAGCCCCAAAGGCCGGTTTCTTGGCGGTCCGGTCGACTGGCTGAAGCACGACGCCGAACGCGTCGAAGCACTCGACCTGAACTTCGAAGTGGTGAACGCCGGCTCGGCCGCCGCCCTGTGGGCGGAGCTCGAATCCGCGGCGAAACGCAAGGAGCCCATCGTCCTGTTCAACTGGACGCCGAACTTCATCGAGGCGCTGTACGAAGGCAAGTTCGTGGAATTTCCCGAATTCGACGCCAAGTGCAAGGACGATCCTTCATGGGGCACGAACAAGGACATGACCTATGACTGCGGGAACCCGAAGGACGGCTATCTGAAGATCGCCGCCTGGAAGGAGTTTCCGACCAAGTGGCCGAAGGCCTACGCGGTGCTCCAGAAGATCAACTTCACCAATATGGATGTCGCCGTGCAGGCCAAGCTTGCCGACATCGACAACATGGAGCCGGCGCAGGCCGCCGACAAATGGCTGGCCGACAATGAGAGCCGCTGGAAGGCCTGGATCGATCCGGCCAGCTAAAGCTGGCGATCCATCCTTATCCGCATCGTCGCGACGCCGGCACCTGACCGGCGTCGCCTCGAATGCATGCCTCGAGACGCTGGTGCTCGACAGCGGAGACAGACTCTCATGACCGAAGCCAAGATTTCATGCCGCAATCTCTGGAAGCTCTACGGCGCCGGCGCCGACGAATTTCTGAAACAACATAGCGGAAAACCATCCACCGAAGCCCTGCGGGCCGGGAACTACGTCTCGGCGGTGCGCGATGTTTCGCTCGACATCATGCCCGGACAGATCCTTGTGGTGATGGGCCTGTCCGGTTCGGGCAAGTCGACATTGCTGCGCTGCCTTGCCCGTCTGGTCGAGCCGACGGCGGGCGAAGTGATCTTCGAGGGGCAGAACCTGCTCAAGGCGACCGAAGCGGAGATGATCGAGCTTCGGCGCCACAAGATGGGCATGGTGTTCCAGAACTTCGCGCTGCTGCCGCATCGCACGGTGCTCGAAAATGTCGCCTTCCCGCTTCAGGTGCAGGGAATGAACCGGCGACAGCGCGAGGACCGTGCGCGGGAAGTCGTCGAACTGGTCGGCCTCAAGGGCCGCGAATCCTACTATCCCCGCCAGCTCTCGGGCGGACAGCAGCAGCGCGTCGGCATCGCCCGTTCGCTTGCCGTCGGCCCTGACGTGTGGTTTCTCGATGAACCGTTTTCGGCGCTCGACCCGCTGATCCGCCGCGAAATGCAGGACGAATTCCTGCGCCTGCAGCAGATGCTTTCCAAGACGATCGTCTTCATCACGCATGATTTCGGCGAGGCGATCCGCGTTGCCGACCGGATCGCCATCATGAAGGACGGTTTGGTCGAGCAGCTCGGCACCGCCGAGGAACTCGTCACCTGCCCGGCCACGCCCTATGTGGCGGAATTCACCCGCGAGATTTCGCGCGACCAGTTTCTTTCGGTTTCATCGGCCATGACGCCCGCCAAGGGACGCCGGCCGCTTGACGGCGCGATAAAGCTGCAGGCGCGGCTGGTGGATGTCGCCCGGCAGGTGCTGTCTTCCGACGATCCCGTCGACGTGGTCGACGATAATGGCCTCCTCGTCGGCGCGCTAAGCCGACCGGCGGTGATCAATGCGCTTTACGGGAAGGAACTCTGCCCATGAGCGCTGCGGCTACATTCGAAACACGCCTGCCCGAGCAGGGGGCCGGAACGGCTGGTGCCGCCCGACTGGCGACTGTCGTGCTGCCCTTCATCGCAATCCTGCTGCTCATTCCGGTTCTTCCCGATTGGGCGATCAAGGTTCCAACCGGCTGGACAATCCCGTTCATCGACTGGCTGAATGCAGCGATCGAGCAGTTGCGCCGCTATGAGATACTCGGCCTGTTCTCGTTCAGGGACGTCACCCGACTGATTGCCGACCTCGTCAACTGGCCCCTCTATCTGGTCGAAGGCCTGCTGATTTCGGGCTATCCCGCCGCCGGCCTGCCGCCCATGCCCTGGGTCATGGTCGCCGGTCTTGCCGGCGTTCTGGGCTGGTATCTGAAGGGTCCTGCCCTTGGCGCGCTTGCCGGCGGCTGCATCGTCTACCTGGCGATCTTCGGAAAATGGGAACTGTCGATGGTGACCCTGTCGGTGGTTCTCGTCTGCGCTCCGATCGCCGGACTGGTTGGCTTCGGCCTCGGCATCGCCGCGTTCAAGAAAAAGTGGTTCGAGGCAATTCTGGTCCCCTTCCTGAACGTCATGCAGTCGCTGCCGCATTTCTCCTATCTCATACCGATTGCAGTGTTCATTGGCGTCGGCCACAAGGCCGGCGCCATCGCAACGATCGTCTTCGCCATCCCGCCAATGGCCAGGCTGACCATTCTCGGCCTGCAGGGCGTTTCGAAGGAAGTTCGCGAAGCCGGCCAGATGGCCGGATGCACCCGGTTCCAGATGCTCTGGATGGTTGAGATTCCCGCGGCCCGGCAGGCGCTGCTGGTCGGCGTCAACCAGGTCATCATGCAGTGTCTGGCCATGGTCGTCATTGCCTCCTTCGTAGGGGCGAAAGGGCTCGGGCAAGATCTCCTGCTCCGGCTTCAGTCATTGAAGATCGGGCAGGCGCTGGAGAGTGGTGTTGCAATCGTGCTGATGGCGATCGCGCTCGACCAGCTCGGCCGTGCCGCGGTCCACAAGCAGCCGACGCAGCCCAGTTCGGGAGCCGTGTGGAACCGTTCGCCCTTCCTGGCGGCCGCAGTGGTGGTCATCCTTGCATCGGTCCTGCTCTCGGTCGTGACGCCATATGCGCGGACCTGGCCCACCGAGCTTTCAATCAGCACCGCGCCCATCTGGGACGCGCTGGTCGATTGGATCACGATGACCTTCTACGGGCCGTTGCAATTTTTCCGCGATGCGCTGCTGCTTTATGTGCTGATCCCGGTTCGCGACCTGTTCCAGCACATTCCTTGGACCGCGCTGGTCGTTCTAGTCGCGGCGGCCGGATGGTCGCTCGGCGGCATGCGCCTTGCGCTGATCGTCTCGGGCTTCATCCTTTTCATCGCCTTTGCAGGCTTCTGGGAACGCTCGCTGATCACCGCCTATATGGTGACGGTGGCACTCGCCGCCTGCCTGCTGATCGGCCTGCCTATCGGCATCTGGGCGGCGAAAAGCGAGCGCCGGACACAGATCGTCAACATGCTGTGCGACACGCTGCAGACCTTTCCGTCGTTCATCTATCTCATTCCGGTCATCATGCTGTTCAAGGTGGGCGACGTCGCCGCCATTTCGGCGATCGTCATCTATGCCATGATCCCGATCGTTCGCTACACGATCTTCGGCCTGCGCAACGTGCCGTCCGAGATCGTCGAGGCTGGCATCACTTCGGGCTGCACCAAGAGGCAGCTGCTGTGGAATATCCGCATGCCGCTGGCGGTCCCCGAAATCATGCTCGGCATCAATCAGACGATCATGTTCGCGCTGTTCATGGTCATCATCGCCGCCTTCATCGGCACCAAGGACATCGGCCAGGAAATCTTCCGGGCGCTGACCTTCAACGATGCCGGAAAAGGGTTGGTGCTTGGCCTGTGCGTGGCCTTCATGGGCCTGACCGCCGACCAGTTGATCACCGCCTGGGCGACCAAGCGCAAGCGCCTGCTCGGCCTTGCCTGACCGACGGCCTTCGGCTTGCGGAGCGGTCGCGCGTTCGAGGAAACGCGCAATCGCTCCGCCATTAACTCAGGCAGCGGTCAGTTGCCGGCAATTTGGCCGAACAGCCCGGCGAACGCAGGCTTGGCTTTCCCGGTCTGCCTGACGGCCTTTGCCGCCTCCAGATTGAGCGGCTTTCCCACTACGACGAGCGCGACCATGCCCATGCCGTAATGCGGCGTGCATTTGACGCCGTAGACGCCTTCCTTGTCGAGCGTGACGGTGACTTCCTCGTTGATCTTGCCCTTGAAAGGTTCGGCGCCGTCGGGGACCATTCCCTTGATGGTCTCGGCATTGTGGGTCTTGTCGGTTGGAATGAACCTGATCGTGTCTCCAGGGGCTGCCTGTACGAAACTCGGTTCGAACACCATCGCGCCAGCCGCGCCCTTGTTGAGCATATGCACTTCATGCTCGGCCGCCTGGATGCTTCCTGCCATAAGCAGTGCCGCAATCGCTGTCGCGAGGAAAATGCCCTTATTCATGCCGGTCTCCTTTTCGACGGTTCTCATTTGCCGGGAACCGGCTTGTTTATAGGCGAGCCGGGGGCGGTCGAATTTGCCGCATCGCAAACAAGCGGCGAAATCCGGAAAAAGGCTTTCAGGCACAGCGGCTTGCCGTTGCCCGCATGCTGTGGAAAATTGGACCGGGACCGGAGACTATCGCTTGAGCCGACTTGACCGATCGCTGATCGCCAATCTGCCGCTTTTTCAAGGGATGGAGCCTGCCGAGCTCGACCAGATGCTGCAAAGCGCGCGGTCGCTGCGGGTCGCCAAGGATGCCGCCGTGTTCGAGCAGGACGGCGAGGCGCATTCGTTCTTCCTGCTGCTCGATGGACATGTTCGCGTGGTCAAGACCACGCCCGACGGCCAGCAGGTGATCGTGCGCTATATCAGGGCCGGCGAGCTGCTCGGCATTGCCCATGCGCTCGGGCGCACCACCTACCCGGCAAGCGCCATCGCGGCGGTCGACTGCGTGGTTCTGGCCTGGCCGGGCAGCCTGTGGCCCGAACTCTCGGCGCGGTTTCCGAGCTTTGGCGCAAACACCTACAAGACGGTGGGAAACCGCCTGCAGGACGCACACGCCGTCATGGTCGAAATGTCGACGAAGCAGGTCGAGCAAAGGGTGGCGCACGCGCTTTTACGGTTGGTAAACCAGACCGGCGTCAAGACCGAGGAAGGCCTGCTCATCGATTTCCCGATCTCGCGGCAGGACATAGCGGAGATGACCGGAACCACCCTTCACACGGTCAGCCGCCTTTTGACCGCGTGGGAAGAAAAGGGCCTTGTCACGAGCGGCCGGCAACGGGTCACCGTGGTCGAACCGCACCGGCTGCTGATGCTCGCCGAAGGCCGCGCCAAGGATTGATCAGGCGGATCGTTGCGCCGACGCGACTGCCTGATTGAGCGCGTCGAGAAACGACGCGTGGTCCACGCTGTGTTCCCGGCAGGCATCGGCAACCGTATGGAAGGGTGCGATCGGGCAGCCGACGCAAAGCATGCGATAACGCAGGACGATCCGGATCGTTTCCGGCCATTGGCGCATCACATCGCTCATCGGCATGTCTTCAACGATGATCGGCTTCATCACACTCTCTCCCGGCATGAAGAGCCGGCGGCGCGAGCCGCCGGCCGGGCCAGTGCCAACGGGAGCACCCCCGCCCGCTGCTCCCGTTGGCCCGGCTTTCGGCGCGGAGATCGCATCGCCGCGCCGGAAAGATGTTGTCGAGGCTTGCTACTTCATTTCCGCTTCAGCAGGTCCCGCGTGCATGATGTCGTCGTCTTCAGGTCCGTCGACGATCAGATACCCGGCAAGACCGCGTTCGGCCCGCGACAGCGCGTGGTCGACCAGCACATAGTGTCCGCCGCGCTCGATCTTGAAATCGACGATGGTCGCGCCGCCGGGCGGAACCGTGACGGTTTGAACGCCCGTCAGCGGCGGCGAGGTGACACTGCCCAGCGAGTAGACGTGGTCGAAGATCTCGCCGATGACGTGGAAGGACGAGGTGAAATTCGGCCCGCCGACCCCGAAATAGATGCGTACCGTCTCACCCGCATTGGCATAGAGCGGATGCGACTTGGTCAGCGCGCCGACCGCGCCGTTGAACAGGAAATATTCCGGCCGTTCGGAAATGAGCTTGTCATAGTCCATCTCCATTTCGCCCTGGGTGCCGAAAGGCTCGACCGTGTAGAGCTCACCCTGCATGACGTAGAATTCGCGGTCGACCTGCGGCAGACCCCCTTCGGGCTCAACCAGGATCATGCCGTACATGCCGCTGGTGATGTGGTGGGCGACGCTCGGCGTCGCGCAGTGATAGACGAAGATGCCCGGCTTCAACGCCTTGAACGTCACCACCGTCTCTTCGCCGGGTGAAGTCTGCGTGAAATCGGCTCCGCCGCCCGGCCCGGTCGCGGCATGGAAATCGACCGAGTGAGGCATGACGCTGTCGTCCGGATTCTTCAAATGCACTTCGACCGTATCGCCGACGCGAACCCTGACGAACGGGCCCGGCACCTTGCCGTTGAAGGTCCAGTAGACATAGGTGGTTCCGTCGTCGAGCCTGCCCTTCAGTTCCACCGTTTCCAGATCGACCCTTACCACCTTCGGCGGGCGCGTGCCGATCGGTTCGGGCAGATCCGCCGGATCGTGCACGACGTCGGCCGCATCGGTGTCCATCGCCGCACGCGGTCCCGGCATCACCTGGATGATGCCCTCCATGCCGGCAGCGCGGTGCCCGGCGATGGAGCAGTAATAGGCGAATTCGCCGTGAGAATGTCGACGACGCGTTCTTGCCGACCACGACCGAGGAACGCGCTGCATATTGGTCGAGCACCACGTCGTGCTCGGCGCCCTCGCCGTTGATCAGGTTGATCTGGACCAGTTCTCCCTCATGCACCATCAGTTTGGGGTTGACCTGGCCATCGATGTCGCCGCCGACGCCGATGTAGACCATGCGGCCGGTGGCGATGCCGGTCTTGAGCGTGAAGACCGTCGGTGCATGATAGCTGACCGACGACGAAGGAGCCTGCTTGTCAGGCGCCGGGGCGGCCGGTTCGGCCACCGGCTCGGCGGCTGGTGTTTGAGCCGTCTGCGCCTCGGCGCCATGCTGGTGTGTCTGTGCGAATGCCGGGGCAAGAAAGGTGATGAACAGGGCCGCGACGATCGCCATAATCCGGCTCGGCCCCCTCGGCCTCCAGGACAAGCCCGGAGGTCGGCTTCCTCGAACGGACGTGACCGGCGCCCGTGCCGATGGCGTTTTGAGCTGCTTGAACATGATGGCTCCGCTGTTGCCTTGCAAAGTTGCACGAGCAGAACCTAAGCCATTGCGCCTGTGCGCATTTTGCACAAACGCAAATAGAAATGACGTGAGCCGGCGGCGGCATCTCGTGGCCGATTTATCTGAAGCGAGGGTAGCGGCCACGCATATCCTGCCTGCATCCCATCATCCCAACGGCGGAAGACCCCCTCCACCTCTACCCACTTTGGAAGGCGACGCCCATCGAACGGGCTTCTTTGCGGGCCTGCGGCCAGTTGGCAAAATCAGCATCGGTGGCAGTGCTGCGGCATATACGCTGAGGGATCGGAAGGGGCGAGCGATGCTCAAGAGCCAGGACAAGTTACAGGAACATCTAAGTGTTTCTGGCGGCTCAAATATTGACGATCTGGTTGCCCGTGTCTGTCAGGGCCTTTCCGTCAAAAGCAAGGCCGCCAACTTCGTGGCCGACAGCTTGATGGATGCGGAAAGATTCCCGGTCACGCTACGGGCTCCCCAATTCGCCGGCGTCTGGAGCGCGCTCAGATATGGCGGGCATGCCGATCATCCGTCCTCCGATTCATCCGCATCGACCTGCGCGCCGCGCGTCTTCGCCGCCAACCTTGGCGCGATGTCCAACAGCATACGCGTGTTTTCATCTGCTGCGAGGCTCTTCAACGGAAGCGATGCGGTCGATGTACCCGCTCCCGCCGGGGCTTCACCTAGCGTCCCATCAACCGAACCGGCGGCTCCTCAAGAGATGCCCGGCGGCAGCCTTTCGCCCTCAAACCGGCTGATTGGCGGAGGAGAGATAGGCGATAAGCCGGCCGCTGCTTCCGCACCGCCAAACATGAGGTCGGCGGCACCCCCGGAAACAACTGCGCAACCTGCCACGACTGCCTTGACGGGAACGCCGAACGAGATCGCCCTCGAAAACGCGAAGCAGGGCAATCCGGAGAGCGAATGGGGTATCGAAGGGGACGGCTCGGCAAATATTCAGGGCTTCGCCACCGAGATCAGCACCAATATCGGCGGCCAAGTTGACTTCAAGATCGCCACCGATTCCACCAATTACCGCATCGACATCTACCGGCTCGGCTACTATGGCGGCATGGGCGCCCGCAAGGTCGCGACCATCAATCAGCAATTGTCGTCGGCGCAGGTACAGCCGCATCCGATCGTCGACACGTCGCGCGGATTGATCGACGCCGGCAACTGGGCGGTCTCGGCAAGCTGGCAGATTCCCGGGGATGCGGTCTCGGGCGTGTATATAGCCAAGCTGGTGCGGCAGGACGGTACGGAAGGCGCCAGCCACATCCCCTTTATCGTCCGTGACGACACTTCCACCAGCGACATCGTCTTCCAGACGTCGGACACAACCTGGCAGGCCTACAATGAATGGGGCGGCGCAAGCCTCTACTTTGGCGACGTGCCAGTCGATCCGGCCGATATGATCGGCTATCTGCCGCCCAACTGCGGCTGCGGCATAAACTCGATCGGCCGCGCCACGGCCGTTAGCTACAATCGTCCGTTCGTCACCAACACCAGCGAGCGGGGCGGATGGTGGGATTTCATCTTCGGGGCGGAGCATTCGGCCATACGCTGGCTCGAACAGAACGGCTACGACGTCTCCTACATTTCCGGCGTCGACACCTCCCGCAGCGGCAGCCGGCTCTTGAATCACGATGCCTTCCTGTCGGTCGGGCATGACGAATACTGGTCCGGCGAGCAGCGGGCCAATGTCGAGGCGGCGCGGGATGCCGGCGTCAATCTCGCCTTCTGGAGCGGCAACGAAGTCTATTGGAAGGTGCGCTGGGAAACCAGCATCGACGGCAACGGCACGCCCTACCGCACGATGGTCTGCTACAAGGAAACGTGGGGCGGAACCCCGGATCCGAGTTCCACAGGTACCGGCACCTGGCGTGACCCGCGCTTTGCAGATCCCGGCCAGAAGCCCGAAAATGCGCTGACCGGCACGATGTTCACGGTGGACAGCTTCAGGCTCGACACCATTACCATACCCTACGACTATTCCAAGCTGCGGTTCTGGCGCAACACCGACATAGCCAACCTCCAGCCGGGCCAGACTGGCTCGCTGGTGCCGAACCTGCTCGGTTATGAGTGGGATTCCGACGTCGAGAACGGCTTCCGGCCTGCAGGCCTGATCAACATGTCGCTGTCTACCGTCTCGGTCGACACCTATCTGCGCGACTATGGCACTTCGATCGGTCCTGCCAACGTCAACCACAGCCTGACCATGTATCGCGCGGCAAGCGGAGCGCTCGTCTTCGGAGCGGGGACGGTCTTCTGGTCATGGGGCCTCGACGACCAGCATGAGGGCCCTGCCACCCCAGTCGACCCGAACGTCCGGCAGGCGATGGTGAATATGTTCGCCGATATGGGCATTCAGCCGACGACCCTGGATGCGAGCCTGATCCTTGCCACGCAGAGCACCGATTCCACCGCGCCGACATCGACGATCACATCGCCGGTTTTCGGCGCTACCTTCGTTGAAGGCCAGCGGGTGACGATCACCGGAACGGCGCAGGATACGGGCGGCGGGGTGGTCGCCGGTGTCGAGGTATCGACGGATGGCGGAAATAGCTGGTTCAAGGCCACCGGCCGCGAGACCTGGAATTTCACCTGGATCGCGCAGGCGAGCGGCACCTACACCATAAAATCCCGCGCAGTCGATGACAGCCTTAACATCCAGTCGGTGTCATCGGGCGCGGAAGTGACGGTGAACCTGCCGCCGACATCCAGTCTCTGGACCTTCGCCAACAAGCCGGCGCAGGAAACCGTGCTCGACCGCGACGGCGTCCAACTCGGTGTGCGTTTCCAAACCGCCTGGGCCGGCTCCGTGGAGGGCATCCGCTTCTACAAGGGTTTCTACAATGTCGGCGCGCATGTGGTGAACTTGTGGACCGCCGACGGCACGCTTCTGGCGACCGGTACTTCGGTCGGCGAAACATTGTCGGGCTGGCAGACTGTGCAGTTCTCCTCGCCAGTGCAGATCACGCCGGGAACGACCTATGTCGCTTCCTATCACACCGGCGGCTACTATTCGGCCACAGACAATTATTTCACGTCGACCTATACGAACGGCCCGTTGACTGTTCAGCAAAACGGGTCCGTCTACGCGTACACCAACAATAGCGGCGCCTTTCCGACAAACAGCGGAGGAGCCGCCAACTATTGGGTCGACGTTGTCTTCGCCCCCGCTCCCAATACGGCGCCGACTGCGACGGACGACACCGGCTATTCCGTCGGCCGCAACGGCACGCTTGCGATTTCCTTCGCCTCCCTGGTGGCCAACGATGTCGATTCCAATGGCGAGCAGCTTACGGTGATCGCCGTCGGCAACGCGTCGAACGGAACCGTGAGCCTCGACACCCAGACGGGCAACGTTCTGTTCACGCCCTTTGCCGACTATACCGGCCCGGCAAGCTTCAGCTACACCGTGTCGGACGGGCGCGGCGGCACCGACACCGCCAACGTCAGCCTGACTGTCCAGCAGGGGCCGGACGGCGTATCGCTGTTCCCCGGCAACAGTGGACCGACCGGACCGGCGGCCAGCGACGGCACGCCGGTGGAACTCGGAATGCGGTTCACGACCTCGGTCGGCGGCACGATAAGCGGCCTGCGCTTCTACAAGATGGCCGGTGACACCGGGCCGCACACGGGTTCGCTCTGGACTTCGACCGGAACGCTGCTCGGCACGGTCACCTTCACCAACGAATCCTTCAGCGGCTGGCAGACCGCGACCTTCTCCAGCCCGATCCAGATATCGGCGGGCCAGAGCTATGTCGCGTCCTATCACACCAACGGCACCTATGCGGCCACGGCGAACTACTTCACCACCCCGCGAACGAACGGCCCGCTGACGGCGCCGGCATCGACGGAAAACAGCCGCAACGGGCTTTATGCCTATGGGGCCGGAACCGTGTTTCCGACGAATTCCTACCAGGCAAGCAATTACTGGGTCGATGTGGTGTTCAATCAGTCGACGACAAACGCGGTGCCGATCGCCAGCAACGACAATGGCTATAGCGTCAGCCAGAACACGCCTGTCTCACTGACCGCCGCCTCGCTGCTCGCCAACGACAACGATCCGGATGGCGATCCGCTGACCATCACGACAGTCGGCGGCGCGACCAACGGCACCGTCGCCTTCGACAGCCAATCGAACCTCGTCACCTTCACGCCGACATCCGGCTATACCGGCCCGGCGAGCTTCAGCTACACGATCACCGACGGACGGGGCGGAACGGCCTCGGCCACGGTGAGCATGAACGTGACGCCTCCCGGAACGGCAATCAGCCTGTTCTCCGACTCGAGCACGCCAGCCGTGCTGGCGGTGAACGATCCGGGGTCCGTGGAGCTCGGCGTCAGGTTCACCGTTTCGGCCAACGGCACCATCACCGGCCTGCGTTACTACAAAGGCGCACAGGACAACGGCACACACACAGGCTCCCTGTGGACGAGCACCGGCACGCTGCTTGCCACCGCCACTTTCACCAACGAGACGGCGAGCGGCTGGCAGACGGTGACCTTCGCACAGCCGATCACGGTCGCCGCCGGAACAAGCTATGTCGCGAGCTATCACTCGAACGGCTTCTACACGGCAACCCAGAACTACTTCACCTCGAGCCAGTCGAACGGCCCGCTGACAGCGCCGGCAAGCGTGTCGGGTGCCGGGAACGGCCTTTACGCCTATGGCTCGGGCACCGTCTTCCCGACATCTTCGTTCAACGCCACCAATTACTGGGTCGACGTCCTGTTCGAGCGCTCGACACAGAACGCAGTCCCGGTCGCCAACAACGATTCCGGCTTCTCGGCACAGTTCAACACGGCTGTCACCATCCAGGGAAATACCCTGCTTGCCAACGACACCGATGCCGACACCGATCCGCTGACCATCACCGGCGTCGGCAGCGCGGTCAACGGCACGGTAGCCTTCGACAGCCAGACGAACGCCATCACCTTCACGCCGACTTCCGGATATACCGGCAATGCGAGCTTCGCCTACACCATCTCCGATGGACGGGGTGGAACCGCATCGGCCCAGGTGTCGCTCACCGTTGCGCCCGAGGACACCGCGCAGCATCTGTTCGCCGCAACTGATACGCCCACGACCGTCACGGTGAACGACAACAGCCCGGTGGAGCTTGGAATGAAGTTCCAGGCGGATGTCGCCGGATGGATCACCGGCTTCCGCTTCTACAAGGGGCCACAGAACACCGGGCCGCATGAAGCCCACCTGTGGACCTCGACCGGCACGCTGCTTGCCAGCGCCACCTTCACCAACGAAACGGCGAGTGGCTGGCAGTCGGTGGATCTGGCGCAGCCGATCGCCATCGAAGCGAACACGACCTATGTCGTGTCCTACCACACCAACGGCTTCTATTCGGCGACCGGCAATTTCTTCGGCTCGGAGCTTTCGAGAGACAATCTGACCGCGCTTTCGAGCGCGCTCAGCGGCGGCAACGGCGTCTATGCCTATGGGCCGAGCGGGGTCTTCCCGACCAGCACCTACAACAGCAGCAATTACTATGTCGATGTCGCGTTCAGGCCGCAGCTTGCGGCATAGCAGCAATTAGGAGCGGGGCATGGGGGCTCACATCCTAAGCGACGACCGCCTGCCGGTGACGGTCCTTGCCGGTTTTCTCGGCGCCGGCAAGACGACGGTCCTGAACCATGTGCTGCACAATCGTGAGTCGCGGCGCGTGGCGGTCATCGTCAACGACATGAGCGAGATCAACATCGACGCCGACCTCGTGCGTGACGGCGGCGCCGATCTTTCGCGCACCAATGAAACGCTGGTCGAACTCACCAATGGCTGCATCTGCTGCACCTTGCGCGACGACCTTCTGAGCGAGGTCCGCCGGCTGGCGGCAATGCGGCGCTTCGACTATCTGCTGATCGAAGGCACCGGCATCGCCGAGCCGCTACCGGTCGCCGCGACTTTCTCCTTTCGCGATCAGGCTGGAGCCGCGCTCTGCGACATCGCACGGCTGGATACGATGGTAACCGTCGTCGATGCCGCCAATCTTCTTGCGGACTATTCGAGCCGCGACTTTCTCAGCGACCGTGGCGAGATGCGCGACGCCGACGACAAGCGGATGCTGGTCGACCTACTCGTCGAGCAGATCGAGTTTGCCGACGTGATCGTCATCAACAAGGTTTCCGAGGTGACATCCCAGACGCGGGCCGCAGTGCGCCGCGTGGTCGCCGCGCTCAATTGCGATGCGCGGATCATCGAAACGGATTTCGGCCACCTGCCACTCGGCGCCATTCTCGATACCGGGCTGTTCGACGAGGCAAAAGCGGCCACGCACCCGCTCTGGCACAAGGAACTGTTCGGCGCGGGCGAACATACTCCGGAAACCGAGGAATACGGCATTTCGAGCTTCGTCTACCGGGCGCGCCGGCCGTTCGATCCGGCCAAATTCCATGCCTTTGTCGAGAGGGAATGGCGGGGCCTGATCCGGGCCAAAGGGCATTTCTGGCTGGCGACACGTCCGGACTGGATCGGGCTTCTGTCGATTGCCGGCGCTCAGCGACGGGCCGAGGCACGAGGCCTCTGGTGGGCCACGGTGCCCAGGATCCATTGGCCGCGCTATCCCCAGTTCCGCAACCTTCTCGACCGACATTGGGATTCCGTCTGGGGCGACCGCCGGCAGGAGCTGGTGTTCATCGGCTCAGGTTTGCCGGAGGCGGAAATCCGCGCCGCGCTCGATGCCTGCCTCGTCGGCGCGGAAACCGGCGTCGACCTGGGGCTCGCCCGCAGCCTTCACGACCCGTTCCCGCCCTGGCGACACGCCCATGTCGCCTGATCCTTTCCCCCATTTTCACAGGAGGCCTCGATGACCCAAGAACTCTACGCCGACGGAATCGGCGAAATCACCGTCACCGGATCGATTGTCAGGATCGACCTGATGAGCCTCTCGGCCACCGAGCGGGATGAGAAGAATACCCCCAAGGCCGTCTTCCGCCAGAGGATCATCATGCCTGTCGATGCCTTCGCCAACGCGGTCGACCTGATGCAGAAGGCGCTCGGCGGCCTCGTGGAAGCCGGCGCGGTGCGGCGCGTTTCCGATGTGCAAAAGCTGCCGGTGGCGGCGGAGCCGGGCGTGGTTCGGGTGGAAGCGGACGAGAGTTCCGGGCAAGCGGCAAACGCTTCGCCGAACTTCAACTGACCGAATATCCAATCTGTCTCAGGCGTAACCATGAGTACCGTTCCGCATACCAGTCTTCAATGCCTGGCACTGGTCGCCCGGCATCATGGCATCGACCTCGCCCCCGACCGGCTCGTGCATGACTATTCAATCGGGGACAAGCCCGTCGGCACAAGGCAATTGCTGCGCATGGCAAAGGATGCAGGTCTGCGCGCCCGCCAGGCAAAGCTGTCCTGGAAGGCGCTCATGCAGCTTGGGGATGCGTATCCGGTGCTCGCGGAACTGGAGAACGGCAACTGGGTGGTGATTGCCGGCGCGATGGTCAGTGAGAGCGGCGAAGAGGCGATCCGCGTGCTCGACCCACTGGCGCAACGTCCGGAAGTGCTGATCCTGAGCCAGGTGCAGTTTTCCAGGTGCTGGCGCGGCTCGATCGTGCTCGTGAAGCGCAACTTCCGCCTT
The DNA here is from genome assembly GCF_047739745.1 of Borborobacter xinjiangensis. Classification (NCBI taxonomy): domain Bacteria; kingdom Pseudomonadati; phylum Pseudomonadota; class Alphaproteobacteria; order Hyphomicrobiales; family Phyllobacteriaceae; genus Borborobacter; species Borborobacter xinjiangensis. The sequence continues at coordinate 255,878 of NZ_JBLLVA010000004.1, forward strand.
TCCGACGCGGACCAGCCCTTCGGCTTTCGCTGGTTCGTCCCCGAGCTGGTTCGTCAGCGTGGCCTGTTCTCGGATGTTGCGGTCGCCGCCTTCGTCCTCTACGCACTGGGCCTGGCGACGCCGATCTTTTTCCAGCTCGTCATCGACAAGGTGCTGGTCCATGAAAGCTACGCGACACTTACAGTACTGACCATCGGCATCGCGGTGGCGCTGATCTTCGATGCAGCCTTCACCTTTCTGCGTCGCTACCTTCTGCTCTACGCCACCAACAAGATCGACATAAGAGTGGCGACGCGCACCTTCGGCCATCTCCTCAACCTGCCGATCGCGCTGTTCGAGCAGGCATCCGCCGGCGTCCTCGTCAAGCATATGCAGCAGACCGGCCGCATCCGCGAATTTCTGACCGGACGGCTGTTCCTGACGCTGCTCGACGGCCTGTCGCTGCTGGTGTTCGTGCCGATCCTGCTGCTCTACAGCGTCAAACTCACACTGGTGGTGCTCGGCTTCGCCGCGCTTGTCGGCCTGGTCGTCATGATGCTGGTCGGGCCATTCCAGCGGCGCCTGCAGGCGCTCTATCAGGCCGAGGGCGAGCGGCAGGCGCTGCTCGTGGAGACCGTGCACGGCATGCCCACGGTCAAATCGCTGGCACTGGAACCGCGCCAGCGCAAGGTCTGGGACGATCGCTCCGCCCAGTCGATCTCCGTGCGCTTCAGGGTCGAAAAGATTTCGACCGTCGCGCAGTCGCTGACCGGACTGCTTGAGAAGCTGATGAGCGTCGCGATCATCGCGCTTGGCGCACTCGACGTGTTCAACGGCGCGATGACGATCGGCGCACTGGTCGCCTTCAACATGTTGGCCGGCCGGGTTTCCGGCCCTCTGGTGCAGATCGTCACCATGATCCACGAATATCAGGAAGTGGCGCTTTCCGTGCGGATGCTCGGCGAGGTGATGAACCAGCGACCCGAGCAATATGGCCGCGGGCGTGGGCTGAGGCCCGAGCTCAAGGGCCAGATCGAGTTCGACAATGTTTCGTTCCGCTATGGACCGGACGGGCCGCCGGCGCTCGACAATGTCTCTTTCAATATCCCTGCCGGCTCGGTCTTCGGCATCGTCGGCAAGAGCGGATCGGGCAAGACCACGGTGACGCGGCTGATCCAGGGGCTCTATCCGATCCAGCAGGGGCTGGTGCGGATGGATGGCTACGACAGCCGCGAGATAGACCTGGTGCATCTGCGCAAGAGCATTGGCGTGGTGCTGCAGGACAGCTTTCTCTTCCGAGGCACGGTGCGGGACAATATCGCCGCCGCCAGACCGGATGCGACGATCGAGGAAATCGCGGCGGCCGCCCGGCTGGCCGGCGCGGAGGAGTTCATCGAGCGGCTGCCACGTGGCCTTGAGACGATCCTCGAGGAAAATGCCGCGAACCTTTCGGGCGGGCAGAAGCAGCGGCTGTCGATCGCGCGCGCCCTCATCACCGACCCCAAGCTGTTGATTCTGGACGAGGCGACCAGCGCGCTCGATCCTGACAGCGAGGCGATCATCCGGCAGAACCTGCGCCAGATCGCCGCCGGGCGGACGGTCATCATCGTCTCGCACCGCTTGTCGACGCTGGTCGATGCGGACGCCATACTGGTCATCGAGCGGGGCAAGATCGCCGATATCGGCCGTCACGACCAGCTCGTTTCGCGCTGCATGACCTATCGGCATCTCTGGAGCCAACAGACGAGGCAAGTCGCATGAGCGCACGCCCGCAAAGAAAGGGCGATACGCGCCCTGTCCCCGTCCGCAGCCATGGTCGCGAGATCACCTCCACGCGGGCGCTGCCGCCGGTCATCGCGGAGTTCCAGCCGGATGCCGTCGAACTGGAGGAGCGGGTTCCGCCGAAGATCGCGCGTCTCACTCTCTACGGGGTGACGGCGTTGATTGCCGCGGTCATCGCCTGGGCGTCGCTATCCTCCATCGACGAGATCGTCGTCGCACCGGGTAGGCTGATAACTACCCAGCCCACCATCATCGTCCAGCCGCTGGAAACGTCGATCATTCGCTCCATCGATGTCGCGAATGGCGACGTCGTCCATGCCGGCCAAACGCTCGCCACGCTGGATGCGACTTTCAGCCAGTCCGACGTTGACCAGCAGCACGCCAAATTCGCCGCTCTCGACGCACAGGTGAAGCGCATAGAGGCCGAGCTTGCCGGCGCCGACTACTCCCAGCTTGCCGGCGAGACCGCCGACGAACGGTTGCAAGTGCAGCTCTTTGGCCAGAGACGCGCGTACGTCATGGCACAGCTTCAGAATTTCAAGCAGCAGATCGACGGGCAGGCGGCGACGATCGAGGCCAGCAAGGGCCAGGAGGCCATCCTCCTCAACCGTCGCGAAAATCTGACCGAAATCGAAGCGGCGCGCGAGACGCTTTACAAGCGCCAGGTCGGCTCGCTGCTCAACCTGCTGAGCTCGCGCGACGCGCGTCTCGACGTCGACGCCAATCTGGCGCAGTTGCAAGGCAACGCCGCCGTTGCCGAGCATGCGCTCGCCAAGCTCAAAGCCGATCGCCAGGCCTTCATCGAGGACTTTCGCCGCTCGACGATGGAACAGTTGGTCGAACTCAGAAGCCAGCGCGACACCGTCGGTGAGGAATTGAAGAAGATGGAGTTGCGCCGCGACATGGTGGTCCTGACCGCCCCGGCCGACGCGGTCGTGCTCGATCTTGCGCAGCGTTCCATCGGCTCGGTGGTGCGTGAGGCCGAGCCGATCGTCACGCTCGTTCCGCTGAACGTGCCGCTCGAGGCGGAAGTTTCGATCAATTCTCGCGATATCGGGCGCGTCAATGCGAAAGAGAGCGTGCGGCTCAAATTCGACGCCTACCCGTTCCAGAAATACGGCACCGCATCGGGCACGATCCGCACGATCAGTCGCGACGCCTTCACTCCCGACCCGCAGGAGAATGCCACCGGTACGGATGCGCTTCCATACTTCAAGGCGCGTGTTCTGCTTTCCGATACGCTGTTGCACACGCCCGGAGAGCCGGTCCGGCTCCTTCCCGGCATGACGGTAACCGCGGAAATCAAGGTCGGGCGGCGCACCGTGATTTCCTACTTCCTATACCCGCTTATCCGCGGGCTCGACGACAGCATTCGAGAGCCGTAGCACGGGAACGCCTCAAAGCCTGCCCCTTTCGGCCCACCGAGACTCCGGCGGCGCCGGGGGCGGTTCATGCCGCCAGCCATGGCCTTCCTACACGTCGCTCGGCTGCGCTGGTCCCCGAAGTAAGTCCGGGCACTACCCGAACGATACGTGATTTTACCCGTCCGGGCGTTTTCAGCGGCCACAAAATCCTGTCTCGTAGGCAAGATTGTCAGCTCGCCGTGGTGAGGAGCCAGCCAAAAACGACGAAGTCGGCATGAACCCGGGCAATAGCCCGAGAAAGAATGGGGTGCCGCTTGGAGGAGAGCAGACCAACCAGTTTTCGCGAGGACGTGCGGAGCCTGTTGCTCCGGCTCCTGCTGTCCGTCGTCAGTGAGCGCGAGCCCGATATCGCCAAAGTGCTCATCGGCCTGACCGACCTCGAGGCGCTTCCCAAGGAACGACGCATTCCCGCGCTGCAAGCGGCAGGCATCTGGTTTCAGCTTGCCGCGATAGCCAACGAACTCCTTGCCATGCGAGCCCGCCGCGAACTGGAACAGGCCGGCGGGGCCGACGAGGTGATCGGCTCATTTGCCCATGTCGTCGGTGAGATAGCCGCCCGCGGCTATTCGGCTGAAACCGTCCAGGGCGTTCTGGACAATCTTTGTGTCGGCCCGACCATGACGGCGCATCCGACCGAAGCCAAGCGGGTGACGGTGCTCGAAAGCCATCGCCGCATCTACCGGAAACTCACGGAACTCGAGCAGCAGCGCTGGGCGCCGCGCGAGCGCGACCTGCTCATCAGCGACCTCCAGAGCGAGATCGAGCTTTTGTGGATGACGGGCGAGCTGCGGCTTGAACGGCCCTCCGTCGAGCGCGAGATTGCCTGGGGCCTGCACTTCTTCCGGGAAGTGATTTTCGAGGCGACGCCGCAGCTCTACGAAACGGTCGAAGGCGCGTTGCGGCGCCATTACCCGGACTACGACCTCAAGGTGCCGTCGTTCATGCGCTACGCCTCATGGATCGGCGGCGACCGCGACGGCAATCCGAACGTGACCGCCAATCTCACCGCCACCGCATTGTCGGAATGCCGCAACGCGGTCATCGCCTGGTATGTGAAGCAGGTCCGCAGGCTGATCACGGTCTTCAGCATCAGCGCCAATGTCGTCGACATTCCCGAGGAATTCGACGCCGTGCTGCAGGCGGGTCTCGAAAAGAGCGGCTGCGGACCCGAGATCGTCGCGCGCAACCCAGACGAGCCGCTGCGCCAGCTTGCCGCCGCCATGCTTGCGCGGCTGGAGGCGATGCGGGGCAACAGCGCGGCCGTTCCCTACCCGAAAGCGGATGCTTTCCGCTCCGACCTGGTGGCGTTGGCCAATGCGCTCGATCGCGTCGGCGGCCGCCGGGTGGCACAGCGTTTCGTGAAGCCGTTGCTCCGGCAGGTCGAGAGCTTCGGGTTCCGGACCATGGCGCTGGACATTCGGCAGAACTCCACCGTCGTCAATCGGGTGCTGGCCGAGCTCTTCGCCAAGGCCGATCCCGCCCAGCCGATCGAGCCCGATACGCCACAATGGGCCGCGCGCATTCGCAGCGCCCTCAATCGTGGCGAGCAGCTCGACGTCGAACGCAGCATGCTGTCGGAAGAGGCCTGCGAGCTTCTTGACCTGTTCGGCGTCGTACGCGATGCAAGCTCCGGCTCGAACGAGGGCGCGATCGGTGCCTTCGTGCTCAGCATGACACGCTCGCCCGAAGACATTCTGGCGGTCTACGTGCTTGCCCAATATTGCGGGCTGGCGACATCGCCCGATGGAAGCGGCACCATCAAGCTCAAGGTCGTGCCGCTGTTCGAAACCATCGCCGATCTGCGCGCCGCACCGGACATTCTCGACCAGTTGCTGGCCGTTTCAGTCGTCCGCCGCTCGGTCAGGGATTTCAACAACCGCCAGGAAGTCATGCTAGGCTACTCGGATTCCAACAAGGATGGCGGTTTCCTCGCCTCCAACTGGGAACTGAGCAAGGCGCAGAAGCGCATCACCAATCTGGGCCACAAGCATAAGACCAGCATCAGCTTCTTCCATGGACGCGGCGGCTCGGTCAGCCGCGGCGGCGCGCCGACCGGTCGGGCGATAGCGGCACAGCCGGCCGGCACGATCGGCGGCATCATGCGCGTCACCGAGCAGGGCGAGGTGGTGTCGTCGAAATTCGCCAATCGTGGAACCGGCCTCTACCAGCTCGAAATCCTGGCGGCGAGCGTGTTTGCCCACACCGTCAAATCACCTGATGAAGTCGAGCTGAAGGACATTCCCGAGTTCAACGAGGCGCTGGAGGCCCTCACGGGCATGTCGCAGGCGTCCTATTGCGGACTGATCAACGAGCCCGGTTTCATCGACTATTTCAACCAGGCAAGCCCGGTCGAGGAGTTGGCGCTGCTGAAGATCGGCTCCCGTCCGGCGCGCCGGTTCGGAGCGCGCGACATAGCCGACCTGCGCGCTATCCCCTGGGTGTTCGCGTGGAGCCAGAACCGTCATCTCCTCACCGGATGGTACGGAATAGGCAGTGCGCTGAATTCGTTCGTTACCGTGCGCGGCGAACAGGGCATCGACCTGCTGCGCCAGATGTTCGAACGCTCGCGCTTCTTCCGGCTGGTCATCGACGAGGTCGACAAGACGCTTTACCAAGCCGATATGGAAGTCGGCCAGCTCTATGCTGGACTGGTCCACGATCGCGAAGCCGGCGAGCGCATCTACCGCAAGATCGCCGCGGAATACGAATTGACCTGCAGGATGATCCGCGAGGTTACCGGCGGAACCGACCTCTCCGAGCGTTTTCCAGCGTTCAAGCGTCATTTTGACCGCATCCGGCCGCAGATGGACAGCATTCACCGGCTGCAGGTGCAGCTTCTGCGCGAAGTCCGTGCGCAGGATGCGGCAACCTCGCGTCCGAAGCGGGCGATCAACGCGCTTCTGCTTTCGATCAACTGCATATCCGCCGGTCTCGGGTGGACCGGATGAAATTATTGGATGGCGTTCGCCAACGCCGAAAAGGAGGAACCGCATGAACATTCCCGCAAGAGCCGATACCGGCGCCCTCAACCGCTTCTTCCGTACCGGCGTAGCCCAGTCCGACCCGGCCGTCAGTGAGGCGATGAAGCGCGAACTGACGCGGCAGCGCGACGAGATCGAGCTGATCGCCTCGGAAAACATCGTCTCCAAGGCAGTGCTTGAAGCCCAAGGCTCGGTGCTCACCAACAAATATGCCGAAGGCTACCCCGGTCGCCGCTACTATGGCGGCTGCCAGCATGTCGACGAGATCGAGGACCTCGCGCGCGACCGCGCCAAGTCGCTGTTCAACTGCTCCTTCGTCAATGTCCAGCCGAACTCCGGGAGCCAGGCGAACCAGGCGGTATTCATGGCGCTGATGCAGCCGGGCGATACCTTCATGGGCCTCAACCTCGCAGCCGGCGGCCACCTTACCCACGGCTCGCCGGTCAACCAGTCGGGCAAGTGGTTCAACATCGTTCCCTACGGCGTCAAGCCAGACGACCACCGCATCGACCTCGACGAGGTGCGCGATCTGGCGCGCAAGCATCGTCCGAAGGTGATCCTCGCCGGTGGGTCGGCCTATCCGCGTATCATCGATTTCAAGGCGTTTCGCGAGATCTGCGACGAGGTCGGCGCCAAGCTTTTCGTCGACATGGCCCATTTCGCCGGCCTTGTGGCGGGCGGCGTGCATCCCAATCCGCTCGACCATGCCCATGTCGTGACCACGACCACGCACAAGACGCTGCGCGGTCCGCGTGGCGGCATGGTGCTCTCCAACGACGAGGAGATCGGCAAGAAGATCAATTCGGCGGTGTTCCCGGGCCTCCAGGGCGGCCCGCTCATGCATGTGATCGCCGGAAAGGCGGTCGCGTTCGGGGAAGCATTGACGCCCGAATTCAAGCTCTACGCGCAGAATGTCGTCGCCAATGCCAAGGCGCTGGCCGAAACGCTCGCCGCGGGCGGCGTCGATATCGTGTCCGGTGGAACCGACACGCATGTGATGCTGGTGGACCTGCGTCGCAAGGAGCTTACGGGCAAGGCGGTTGAGGCCGCGCTCGGCCGTGCTCACATCACGTGCAACAAGAACGGCATTCCCTTCGATCCGCAGAGCCCCGCCGTCACATCCGGCATCCGGCTCGGCACGCCGGCTTGCACCACGCGCGGTTTCCTGGCGGAAGAATTCCGCCAGGTCGGGCAACTGACCATGAAGGTGATCGACGGGCTGGCCGCGAATGGCGAGGCCGGAAACGCAGCCGTCGAAGCAGCCGTCCGCGAAGAGGTCGGCACCCTGGTGAAGCGTTTCCCGATCTACGACTAAAGGCGCGGGCGGTTTTCTGCCCGCATCCCGCTTGAACTGCTAATATGATCGTGTCGGGCCTGCCTTGATTTCAAGGTGGGTCCGGTGCGATGCAGGTTGCTGCGTGGGGGCGGACAAAAGCGAATGAATTCTATATGGATAATCTACGTCGAGGTGTCGGGATTGATACGACCTCAATGAGTGGCGAAACGAAACTCAATGTACTGGTAGGGGAACGCAATCCGCTGGTCATCACCGCGCTTCGCGATATGCTTTCGCGCGACGACCGGTTCCAGTTCGCCGAAGGTGTCCAGAGCGGCGAGGCCTTCATCGAGGCGATTACCAGAACGGAGCCGGCCTTCGATGTCGCGATCCTCGGCTGGGAACTGTTCGACATGGATGCCGGCGAGGTTCTATCCGAGCTTCAGCGGCGGCGTCTCAACGTCAGGGTCGTCATCTTCTCCAACGACCATGATGTCGGCATCCTCAAGCAATGCGTTCGCCTCGGCGCGCAAGGGTTCTGTTATCAAGTCGATGATCCCTGCATCCTGTTCGACACCCTGCTGGCGGTGGCGCACGGCCGCATGTGCATCCCCTTTATCGATGTCTCCAAGATAAATGAAACGCCGCTCTCCAAACTGACGACGCGCGAGCGTGAGCTTCTGGCGGCGCTGGCCGACGGCTGGACCAATCTGCAGATCGCGACCCGGACGGGAATATCGGAGAACACGGTCAAGTATCACCTGAAGAATCTCTACGACAAGCTCGACGTGCGCAATCGCGCCATGGCGGTCGCGCTCTATGCGAGCGAGAAGAAGCGCGGCGCGCAGCCGAACTCGTAAGATTCAGAGGGCGAGGCGCCCCATCCTCCATCTACTGCATCAGCACGATCTGGATGTCGGCGACATTGGTGCCGGTGGCGCCGGTGATCAGCAGGTCACCTGAAGACGCCAGCGCATGGTAAGCGTCGTTGTTTGCCAAATGCGCGATCGGATCGCAGCCTTGTTGCCGCATCAAGGCAGGAGAGCCGGCGTCGACCACCGCACCGGCTGCATCGGTCGGGCCATCGCGCCCGTCGGTTCCACCGCTCAGAAACACCCAGGCACGGTCGATCGGCTTTTGCTCGTTCAGAAGCGCAAACCGCAGGGCAAGCTCCTGGTTGCGGCCGCCCTTGCCCGTCCCGGTCACCTTGACTGTCGGCTCGCCACCGGAAACCACCACTATGGGACCCGTCTGACCGGCGGCGTCGGACGCGAGGTTGTGCAGCCTTTCGGCAACCGCTGAAACGTCGCCTTCCAGCCATTCGTCGACATGCATCACCGTTGGGCTGATGGCCCGCGCCTTGCCCATCATCTTCTGCAGGCTGAGCCGATTGCTGCCGATCACCAGGTTCTCGACATGATCGAAGGCGCTGGGATCCATTTCGTCGCGGTCCCTCTGCCGGTCGAGATGGGCGCGCATGGCTTGCGGCAAGCCTGCCAGCAGGTCATATCGCTGCAGCACGGCAGCGGCCTGTTGCGCTCCGACCAGCGGCCTCGCCGTCGGTCCGCTGGCGATCGTGGCGAGATCGTCGCCCGGCACGTCCGACAGGATGAGCGACACCATCCTGGACTGCGGCGCCAGTCGCGCCAGCCGCCCGCCCTTAAGCCGCGAGAACAGCCGCCGCACCGAGTTGATTTCGCCGATATCGGCGCCGCAGCGTATCAGTGCATCGTTGAGCGCGATCTTGTCGGACAGATCCAGCCCCTCGGCCGGCGCGCAGAGCAGGGCCGAGCCGCCGCCGCTGACGAGCACCAGAACCAGGTCGTCGGGCCGCGCGGACCTGACCGCATCCTCGATTTTTCGCGCGCCGGCAATGCTGCCTGCATCCGGTATCGGATGCCCGCCGCCGATCACCTCGACGCCGTCGATATCGACCACATTCTCGTGATTGGTCAGGACGCATGCGGCGGCAAGACGGTCCTTGACGAAGGGCAACGCGGCTCGAGCCATCGGGCATGCCGCCTTGCCGAAAGCAACCAGGATGACCCGACTGGCCGCAGCAATCGCTGCCTTGCGTTGTTCAAGAGCGTCCGCGACCGCCTGCCCGGGATCGGCCGCAGCGACACCTTCGCGAAACAGCGCGATTGCATCCGCCCGCAACTTGGTCAGCGAGGCGGCCGAGCGATCGGGCACCATTACACGACGCGGTCCGGTACGGTCCGTCCCTCGAAGAAGGCGGTCAGGTTGTCTACCGCCTTCATGCCCATCGCGACGCGGGTTTCCTCGGTCGCGCTTCCGAGATGCGGCAGCAGCACGACGTTCTCCAGACGCGTCAATGCCTCGGGTACCTTCGGCTCCTCGGCGAAAACATCAAGGCCGGCACCGGCGATAAGGCGATCTTTCAGCGCGGTGATCAGCGCCTGCTCGTCAACTACGTCGCCGCGCGCCGTATTGATGAGGAATGCGCCGGGCTTCATCGCGGCAAGCCGCGAAGCGTTGATGAGATGACGGTTCTCCGCCCCGCCGGGGCAGTGCAGCGATACGAAATCCGCCTGCGCCAGAACGTCCTCGACCGTTGCGAGCTGGGTGGCGCCCATGGCACGCGTTTCTTCGTCATCGACGCGGGAGCGGTTGTGGAAGACGATCTTCATTCCGAAGCCGAAATGAGCGCGCTGCGCCATCGCCTTGCCGATGCGGCCCATGCCGACGATGCCGAGCGTCTTGCCCGAGACCTTGGTGCCGATCATGTGGGTGGGGCACCAGCCCTTCCATTCACCGGCGCGCAATTGCCGCTCGCCCTCGCCGGTCCTGCGTGCCACCGAAAGCAACAGGCTCATGGCGATATCGGCCGTGCAGTCGGTCAGCACGCCAGGCGTGTTGGTTACCACGATGTCGCGCTCGCGCGCGGCATCGATGTCGATGTGGCTGAAGCCGACGCCGTAATTGGCGATCAGCCTGGTGCGGCTATCCGAATCGGGAAACACATCGCGCGGAAGCTTGTCGCTGACGGTTGGCAGGATGGCGTCGAAATCCCGAAACGCCGCCTTGATCTGGTCCTGGCCAAGCGGGACATCGTTCGTATTGAGCGTGGCGTCGAACCGTTCGACAAGAATCCGCTCCACGGCGGCCGGCCAACGCCGTGTCACGACTACGCGTGGTTTCATCAACTTTCCCTATCGCTGGAATGGGTGGCCGGCTGACCCGCCGACCACCCGATCAGGTTTGCGACTATTAGGCGGCCCGCTTGCGTTCGGCAAGCACACCGGCGACCACCGGACCAAAGGAGGCTGGCGTCGGCACGATGGTGACGCCTGCATCGCGTAGGATCTCAACCTTTTCCTGCGCCGACTCGCCGAAGGCCGAGATAATGGCGCCGGCATGACCCATCCGCTTGCCCTTCGGCGCCGACAAACCGGCGATGTAGGCAATAAGCGGCTTCTTCATGTTCTCCTGCGCCCAGGCGGCGGCCTCGGCTTCCTGCGGTCCGCCGATCTCGCCGATCATCACGACCGCATCTGTCTCGTCGTCCTTCTCGAACAGTTCGAGGATGTCGCGGAAGGAAGAGCCATTGATCGGGTCGCCACCGATGCCGACGCTGGTCGACACGCCGATGCCGAGCGCCTTCATCTGCGAGGCGGCCTCGTAGCCGAGCGTTCCCGAGCGGCCGACGATGCCCACCCTTCCCGGCAGGTAGATGCTTCCGGGCATGATGCCCATGCTGGCTTGGCCGGGAGTGATGACGCCGGCGCAGTTGGGGCCGACAAGCCGCATGCGGTCTTCGAAGCGGTAGCGGCGCATATAGCGCTTGACCCGCATCATGTCCTGCGCCGGAATGCCGTCGGTGATGCAGACGCACAGCTTGATCCCGGCATCCGCCGCCTCGACGATCGAGTCTGCCGCGAACGGCGGCGGGACGAAGACGATGGTGGCTTCGGCGCCGGTTTCACGCACCGCACCCTTGACGGTGTTGAAAACCGGGATGCCCAGATGGGTCGTGCCGCCCTTGCCTGGGGTGACGCCGCCAACCACATTGGTGCCGTAGCGCTTCATATCGTCGGCATGGAAGCTGCCGATCTTGCCGGTCAGACCCTGTACGATGACCCGGGTGTCACGGTTCAAGAGAATTGCCATTCCTGTTCTCCCTCAGCTTGCTTTTGCGCCAGAGGCGGAACGCAGCGCCTCGACGGCCTTGTCAGCCGCTTCCGCAAGGGTTTCGGCGACGATCACCGATTCACCCGATTCAGCCAGGATGCGCCGGCCTTCTTCCACCTTGGTGCCCGAAAGCCGGACCACCAGCGGCACCTCGACGCCGACTTCGCGAATTGCCTTCACGACGCCCTCGGCCACCCAGTCGCAACGGTTGATGCCGGCGAAGATGTTGACGAGGATCGCCTTCACATTCTTGTCGGCGAGCACCGCCCGGAACGCCTTGGAAACACGCTCGGGCGAAGCGCCGCCACCGATGTCGAGGAAGTTCGCCGGCTCGCCGCCCGCGATCTTGATCATGTCCATCGTGGCCATCGCAAGACCGGCGCCATTGATGATACAGCCGATATCGCCGTCGAGGCCGACATAGGAAAGGCCGCGGTCGCTGGCGAATGTCTCGCGCGGATCTTCCTGCGACTTGTCGCGCAGCTCGGAAATTTCCGGGCGGCGGAACAGTGCATTCTCGTCGAACGACATCTTGGCATCGAGCGCGATCAGATTGCCGTCGCCGGTCACCACCAGCGGATTGATCTCCAGCATGGTCGCGTCATAGTCGCGGAATACGCGGTAGCATCCCATCAACGTGTCGACCGCCTTGCCGATCAGCTTGTTTTCCAGACCAAGGCCGAAGGCGATCTCACGCGCCTGGAACTGCTGCATGCCGCCGCCCGGATCGACCGTGACGCGAATGATCGAATCCGGCTCCTTCTCGGCGATCTCCTCGATCTCCATGCCACCCGATGCCGAAGCGACGATCATCACGCGCTCGGACTTACGATCGAGCACGATGCCCAGATAAAGTTCCTGGCGGATGTCGACGGTCTCTTCGATATAGAGGCGCGATACCAGCTTTCCTTTCGGCCCGGTCTGGTTCGTCACCAGCTTGCGGCCGAGCATGGCTTCGGCTGCGTCGGAGACTTCCTTGTCGGACTCGCAGACGCGGATACCGCCGGCCTTGCCGCGTGCGCCGGAATGAATCTGCGCCTTGACCACCCATTTGCCGCCGCCGATCTCGCTGGCGCGATAGGTGGCCTGCTCGGGGCTGTAGGCCAGTCCGCCGCGCGGAATCTGGACCGAATTGCGCGAGAGAAGTTCTTTCGCCTGATACTCGTGGATATCCATTTAGAACCTCCGCTTCAGTTCGCTACGGCGGCGCGTGACCGCTCGATTGCATCGTGCATCACCAGCACATTACGGGCCATGCGCTCGGATGCGGCGTCGATCATCTTGCCGTCGAGGGCAGCCGCTCCCTTGCCCTGTTCCTCGGCTTCCTTCAGCACCTCGATGATCCTGCGCGCTCGGGTGACCTCCTTTTCGGGCGGGGAAAACACGGCATTGGCGAGATCGATCTGCGAGGGATGGATCGCCCACTTGCCCTCGATGCCGAGTGCGGCGGCGCGCTTGGCCGCGGCAGTGTAGCCATCGGGATCGGAAAAGTCACCGAACGGGCCGTCCACGGCCCTGAGGCCATAGGCGCGGCAGGCAACCGTCATGCGCGACAGCGCCGCATGCCATTGATCGCCCGGATAATCGGGGTTGAGGCCGCCGATATTGACGGTGCGCGCCTTGCAGCTCGCCGCGTAGTCGGCGACGCCGAAGTGAAGCGCCTCCAGCCTGCCGCCATAGGCGGCGATGGCCTCGACATTTGCCATGCCGAGCGCGGTCTCGATCAGCGCCTCGAGGCCGACGCGGGTCTGGTAGCCCTTGGCCATCTCGATCTGGTTGACCATGGCCTCGACCATGTAGAGGTCGGCCGGCACGCCGACCTTGGGCACCAGTATGGTGTCGAGGCGATCGCCTGCCTGCTCCATGATGTCGACGACGTCGCGATACATGTAGTGCGTATCGAGGCCGTTGATGCGAACGGAAATGGTCTTGCCCTTGGCGCGCCAGTCGATGTCGTTCAGGGCTTCGACGATGTTCTTCCTCGCCTTGTCCTTGTCAGGCGGGGCGACCGCATCCTCGATATCGAGGAAGATGTAGTCGGCGGCGCTGTCCGCGGCCTTCCGGATCATGTCCGGGTTCGACCCCGGCACGGCGAGCTCGCTGCGCTGGAGGCGCAGCTTGCGAAGATGGTGAATGGTGTGGCTCATCGGATATCCTCCCTCCGTGACCGGATGCGGTCAGGCGGCTTTGGCGATTGCCGCTTGGTCGGCGGCGAGACGGTAATGTTCGAGCGCCGCACCGACGCCGGAGCCCGGAGCAACCTTGACGCCACAGTCGCGCAGCGCCATTTCGGTGGCCGAAAGCGCGCCGCACATCATCACCTCATTGACCCAGCCGAGATGGCCGATGCGGAAGACGCGACCCGCGACCTTGCTGAGGCCGACGCCCAAAGAGGTCTGGTACTGCTCATAGGCGCGCTTGACGATGAGGTTGCTGTCGATGCCTTCGGGAGCGAGCACCGCGCTGACCGTGTCGGAATGCCACTTCGGCTCCTTGGCGCAGAGGTCGAGACCCCAGGCAGCCACCGCCTTGCGCACGCCTTCGGCCAGACGGTTGTGGCGCTCGAAAATATTGTCGAGACCTTCCTCGGCGATCAGGTCGAGCGCCGCGCGCAGGCCGCGCAGCAGCTGGACGGCCGGCGTGTAGGGGAAGTAGCCGGTGTCGTTGGCGCGGATCATGTCCTCGAAGGAGAAATAGCAGCGATAGAACCTGGCGTTCTTGGTCGCATCCTTGGCAACATCGAGCGCACGCTGGCTGACCGAGAGGAAGCCGAGCCCCGGCGGCAGCATGAAGCCCTTCTGCGAGCCGCTGACGGCGCAGTCGACGCGCCACTCTTCCTGGCGGAAGTCGATCGAGCCGACCGAGGAAACGCCATCGACAAAGAGCAGTGCCGGGTGCTTGGCCGCATCGAGGGCGGCACGCACGCCAGCAACGTCGCTGGTGACACCGGTAGCCGTTTCATTGTGGGTGACGAAAACCGCCTTGATGCGGTGCTCCTTGTCGGCCGCAAGCTTCTCGGCATAGATTTCGACCGGCACGCCCGTGCCCCATTCGACATCCACGACATCGACATCGAGGCCGAAGCGCTCGGCCATGTCGACCCACAGATGCGAGAACTGGCCGAAGCGCGACATCAGAACGCGATCGCCGGGGTTGAGCGTGTTGATGATCGCCGATTCCCAGGCGCCGGTGCCCGAGGACGGGAAAATGAAAGCGCGGCCGGTCTCGTTGCGGAACACCTTCTGCAGGTCCGCGAAAAGGGCGCGGGTGAACGTCGGGTAGTCAGGCGCGCGCATGTCCTCCATCGGCATGTTCATCGCCTGACGAACCGTTTCCGGAACGTTGGTCGGACCTGGAACGAAGAGTTGGGTGAAGCCGGCCATGAAATTTTCCTCCGAGGTCAGATGGCAGGCTCCCCCATGGAACCTAACCTGTTGCAGCTTGTGAAGGATGATCCGTTCTTCGCCTGCCCCGAACAACACCCTCGAAGATAGATTCCGGGCCTGCCAGGCATTGGACAAAAACCGCCCGCCAAGTGAGATGGAGACACTTTCGGATAGGTTTTAACCTACCTGCTCAGCCGTCGGCTGCAGCGCACCATTACCGTGGGCTTGCCGGCGGCTCTTGAAGGCGGCAGCCAACGGCCGCTCCAGCATCTCGTAGCAGACGATGCCCACGGCAATGCCCGAAAGAACGGCAATCATCAATGCCGCGGAGGACGGGAGTGCCAAGAGCGGCGCGAATTTGGCAACGACCGAAATCGCCATCGTGTGAAACAGATAGATGGAGTAGGAGCTGTCGCCCAGATAGGCGACTACCCGAACGTGGCCGAGCGCGCCGCCGCGTTCGAGCGCCAGAACGCCGATCAGCAACGCCGCCGCGAGCGGGCCGAAAACGAACGGATGGAAACCGAGATAGGTGATGCCGACGAAGGCGAAGCCGGCAACGGCGACCACGATCAGGACGAGGCCGGCAAAGGGCGAGGGAACCCTGTCCTCCAGCCACAGCTTGCCGATGATGGCGCCCAGCAGAAATTCCAGAATGATCGGATTGGTGTAGGTCAGGAAAAGCGGATTGCGCGCATCCAGGAGGTAGCCCATCGCCGTCAGAACGATGAAAATGACGCCCAGAACGGGCAAGCGCATCCTTGAGGGCAGCAGCAGGCAGCCGGCGAAGACCGCATAGAAGAACATCTCATAGGTCAGGGTCCATCCCTGTACGAGGACGGGCCAGATTTCACCGTCGCTGGGCGAGCGGTGCGGAATGAAGAACAGTGAGCCGAACACATGGCCGAAAGTCACCCTCAGGTTCGGAAAGAGGCCGGCAAGCGCACCAACGACCATAATTGAAGTGGCGATCCAGTAGAGCGGCGCGATGCGCTCCAGCCGTTCGCGCAGAAAGCGCAGCGGCGCGACAGGCCTGCCCTGCGAGATCACCCACATGATGAAGCCGCTGACGACGAAGAACACATCGACGCCGGCAGCGCCTATGGCGAAATGCCCGCCGGTGCGCTCGGCGGCATGGAAAACGACCACCGCCAAGGCGGCGAAGGCGCGCAGATACTGGATGCCGTATAGTCTGCTCATCAGGCGTGGTTGGCCTGGTAGTGCTGCCGTGAGACAAGGCGGCGCGTCGACTGCGACGTCGCAAGGAGCCCGGCCGCATAGTAGAGCATGAACGATCCGATCGCGTAGGGGTGGATCACGTCGACCTCGAAGAAGGAGCGCAACAGAAGCATCGCAGCGATGCCGAACATGATGTGCGAGGCGCGATCGTCGCGATCGTCGAGGATGCGCATCAGATGGCCGACGGGAACGCGGACGACGATAAGCGTAAGCAATGCAAGGCCGACGAAGCCTAGTTCAACCAGCACCTCGATATAGGTGTTGTGGAAATGGAAGCCGCTGCGCGAGCCGATATAGAACTCTTCCCAGAGCCGCTCGGCCTCCGAAAAACCCTGTACCCAATAGGCCTGGTAGCCGACGCCGAAAATCGGCGATTGTCGGGCCGCCTCCAGACCTTCAGCCCAAAGATAAGTGCGCCCGGTCAAGGTTGCATCCTTGCCGAAGGCACCGAGCAGAAGATCGACGCCCCCGAAATTGAGTCCTACAAAGGCAAGGCCGAGCCCAAGAAGCAGGCCGGCCAGCAGCAGTGCCTTCCTCGTTCGCGGCGCAAACAGGAAAATGACGCTGAGCCCGATCATCAGCCCCAGCGTACCGGCCGTCGCGATGATCGAGGTTGCCGACTGCGAGGCGATCAGCGCATAGCCCGAGAGCCCGATGCAGGCGAGGCCGAGAAGGCGCCAAACTCCGCGCTCGCGCAGGATGAACAGGCAAGCGAAGGCGAAATAGATGCCGAGCGAACTGAAAAAGCCGAGCAGGTTCTTCGAGGCGAAGGCGCCGACGAAGCTGTATCCGCCATCGATCGGATCATAATGATACCCACCGAAGGCCAGCGAATAGAGGACGACGAGGCAGATGCCGGCGAGCATGCCGAGCGTCATCGTCCTGACATTCATGGTGCGTGCCGCAATCAGCGCGCAGACGATATGGGACATGTACTGCACGCCGGCGCGTGCCGTGACACCAGGTGCCGCCGACCAGAACACCGACAGGACGGCGAGCAGCCCAAAGGCGATGATCCAGTAGAATTTGGCGTAGTTGCCCAGTGAATGGCGATAGTCGACCAGGACCAGCGGCAGCCACAACGCGTAGTAGGCAAGCACCGCCACCTGACCGAAGCGCGTCGAATAGGCGAAGACAAAGACCGAGATGGCGACGGCCACGAAGCCATATCGAAAATTGTGATCCGGGCTGACAAAGCCTGCCTTGGCGATCTTCATTCGGCCCTGATCCTAGGTCGCAGTGACGCGAATGCGCTACTGGGCGGGTACCGGTGCGACGCCGACCTTGATGACATCTCCGGGCAGGACCGGCGTGTTCTCGTCGGCCGCTATTTCGGTTGTCTTCCCGTCCGCCTCGCGAATGATGGAAAAGTTCGTCGCCGGCGCATTCTCGCCACCGGAACTCACCGCTGCCTGCGGATCGAGGGAGGCGGCCTCGGTCATCAGGTCCTTGTACATGGCGATCTTCAGGTTCAGCCCGTCGATGTCCGCCTCGGTCTGCTGGCGCTCCTGGGCAACCTCGGCTTCCCTATCGTTTTGCAGGTTGGTCGCATCCTGCGCGGCCTTGGCGATGTCCTGCTTGGCCCGCAAGGTCGATGCCTCCATGTCGAGAACCTTCCCTTCCAGTTCCGCGATCGACCGTTCGATGGTCAGCACGCGGGCATTCACCACCAGTCCGCGCTCGGCCAGGCCGCCGATGCCCTTCAGCTCTTCCTTGGAAAGCTGCATCTGACGGTTTTGGGTGGCGATCTTCTTTTCCAGCGAAGCCACTTCGTTCTGAAGCAACGTCTTCAGGTCCTCGATCGCCGCAAGCTGAACCTGCAGCCGCTTTTCACGAGCGGCCTTGAAGGCGATCTCGTCAGCAATCAGTTTCTTGCCGGCGGCGGTTTCCTGCAATTCCTTCGGGAATTTTATCTCGGCCTCGCCGGCAGCTTCCGCGATCAGACGCGCGCGCCGGGCAACGAGACCGTTTCGCTGCGCGACAAGCACCTCGTAGTTGCCGCGAGCGGTGATGAAATCGCGCTCGATGCGCATGCCGGTATTGGCTGAGCGGCGCAAACCGCCGGCGAGGCTGACGGCTTTCAGCACCGTCAGATTCGGCGCATAGGGGTATCTGCCCGGCGTCTGGACATCTCCCGAAACAAAAAGCGGCCGGAACTCCGCAAGCTCCACCGAGGCGTCGGGTCGGTCGAGCAGCCCGAATTTCTGCTGAAGCTCCTCGCCGATTGCAGCCGCAATTTCGGAAGTCGTCTTTCCGGTAGCTGGCATTTCGCCGATGAACGGCAGTGAGAGGTTACCGGAAGGGCCGACGACATAATCGCCGCTGAGCGTCGGCCAATCGCGAACCGCGCCCTCCGCCGTCCGCCACTCGACGACGCGGATACGCAGCTTGTCCATCGTGCCGAGCCGATAGTCCTCCGCTGCCTGCGCAATGCTTGCCGCAAACAGCGAAAACAGCATGACCAAAGCCATCCCGAGAAAGGAGAGCCTCGCGGCGGAGGGCTGGAATCCGATGATATTGCCTGTCAAAGCACGTCTTTCCGATCGTGGATTTGCGATTGTCACTTTTCGAACCGGCATTGTTGTGGCGCCGCGGTGACGGTGCGGTTCAGTAGCTGCCGCGCGATGAAAAAACCGCCGGAACCGTGCGGGCAATTATTTTCAGATCGGAGGTGAAGGACCAGTTTTCGACATAGTGCCGGTCGAATGCGACGCGGGTGCCGTATGAAACGTCGTTGCGGCCGCTGACTTGCCAAAGGCCGGTGAGGCCAGGCCGCGACTTCAGGTAGCATTCGGCCGCCGCGCCATAGAGTTCGAGTTCGTCCTTGACCACCGGCCGCGGCCCGACAATGCTCATGTCGCCACGCAGAATGTTGAATATCTGCGGCAATTCATCGAGGCTGAGCTTGCGCAGCACCGCACCGACGCGGGTAACGCGCGGATCGTTCTGCAGCTTGCGGGTCGCCAGCCATTCGTCGCGGCTTTGCGGGTTCCTGGCAAAATGCGCTGCAAGGACCTCGTCGCCGTTCTCCACCATCGTGCGGAATTTCAGGCAGTGGAACACCTCGCCGTTGCGGCCGATGCGCCGGTGGCCGTAGAGCACGCCACCGCCATCGGATAGCTTGACCAGCAGGGCCAGCATCACGAGCAACGGGCTGAGCAGCACGATGCCCGCGACCGCGCCGACAAGGTCGAAGCCGCGCTTGATGATTCCGCCGATCGGAGGCTGGGCCTTGGTCTCCGATCGGAGCTCAAAGGACGTATCTGCCACTCTGGCGGCGTTTTTCATCGGTCTGCTCCATGCTGTAGGCGATCTGGGAGGATGGAATGCTGCGGCGCAGCACGACATCATTAGGGCCGGGAGATATGTCACCTCTGTGATAAAATTCGGGCGCCAAATTTTATGGAGATCATATTTTGTGACAGCGATTCACAATTGAACTCGGAACCTTTCGAATTTTCTCGAAAGGAGGTAAATTAATGAATTCTAAAATTCATGTATAATTTCAATATGTATTCTTAAGTTTTAAAAACTATTTGAATTTTCCGGTACATGTCTGAGTTCTCTTAGCAATATTATTGCGGCTTATCCAAGATATCCTTAAGTGAATTTTGGATCATCTCTTGTCTATCCATGATCTTTGCGACAGCGAAACACCGGGCAAGGCATTGGCCGGGCCTCCCCAACCGAGGCGCGCTCGTGCGGAATGCCTTCGTGTTGCGCGACGTCTCCAGGTTTTATATATTCGGACACGCACGCGTCCGCTGCATCGACGGCCCGTCTGGAACAATCATCTAGTCTAGATCGTGGACATCGGACGCAAATATCAACGCATGCTTTGGCGGAAGGCGGGCGCGCATGATTTTCGCCGCACAACGGCACGAAACAAGCATGGAAGGGTAACAATGTCCTTTCTGCTTTTCCTTCGTGGCCTTGTCTGCGTGCTGTTGGTGTTTGCGATCACCACCTATGTTCTCACGCAATCGCTCTGGTCCACGTTCATACAGACCGTGATCTGCGCAATTTTGCTTCAGGCAGGATATTTCGTAGCGGTTCTTTTCCTCGTCTGGCGCAGAGATGGAAGCCGAAAACCCGAGGAAACGGCGGCCGGCGAATCGACTTCTGGCTCGCCGAAAGTCGAAGATCCGATAACTGTAAAGACCCGCCAATTGCCTGGCGTTCCGCGTTCGCGCCTGCCCTGAAACCGGTCGCCTTGCCTCACCTGTCATGAAATCGCCTTTCGCGACTGCGAAAGCCGCCTCTGATTTCGAACCGGCTTTGATGCCGGTGACCTGATCGAGGTGCATGTGACTTCATCCGATAGCAATTTCTCCAACGCCGGTACCAACCCGGGTGTATGCGTCATCATCGCCGCGAAAAACGCCGCCGGAACGATTTCACGGGCGATCGTGTCGGCGTTGCGCGAGACCCGCGTCTGCGAGGTGGTCGTGGTCGACGACGGATCGAGCGACGGCACGGCTGAAACGTCGCGCGCCGCCGACGATGGCAGCAAGCGTTTGAAAGTGCTTTCGCTCGATAGCAACCAAGGCCCGGCGTTCGCCAGAAATCATGCGATTGCCCATTCGTCCGCGCCGCTGATCGCCATACTGGATGCAGACGATTTCTTCCTGAAAGGCCGCTTCGACCTTCTTGTGGACGGCGACGATTGGGATTTCGTCGCCGACAACATCGTCTTCATCGACGCGCGGGGCGCGCTCACCGAACCGGACATGCCGGCATTTGCGGCCGAACCGCGCTATCTCGACCTTGCGGGATTCATCGAAGGCAATATTTCCAGGCGGGGCGCCTCGCGCGGCGAAATCGGCTTTTTGAAGCCAGTGATGCGGCGGGCGTTCCTCGAGGCGCACGCACTTCGTTACCGCGAAGATCTGCGGCTCGGCGAGGATTACGAACTCTATACGCGGGCACTGATCAAGGGCGCGCGCTACAAAATCGTTCATAGCTGCGGCTACGGCGCGGTCGTCCGTCCCGATTCGCTCAGCGGCCGGCACCGCACCCTGGACCTGAAGCGCCTCTATGAAGCGGATCGGGAAATCCTCGCATCCCCGGGACTGCCGAAGGAGGCAGCCGAGTTACTTCGCCGGCACGAGCGTCACATCCGTTCGCGGCACGACTTGCGGCATTTCCTCGATCTCAAGACCAAGCACGGCATCTGGCGCGCCGGGCTCCATGCGCTGGCCAATCCAACAACCCTGCCGGCGGTCGTGGGCGGCGTGGCGGCCGACAAGCTTGACGCCTTCAAGGCGCGGAGGCGGCCGCATGGTGAAAAGCCAGCGCTCCCCCGCTATCTGCTGCGGGCTAGGCCCGCTTCTCAAAAATAGTCACGGCGTATGGTGTCGAGAACCTCGCGAAAGCGATCCTTGCGTTCGGCAAGGATGCTGTCAGCACTCAATCGGGGCGCCGCCTTGCGGGCTTGCCACAGCGCAAGCGTCGACGGCGCGGCCAGCACCTGCTTGCTGAGGCTGCGAAGCAGGGAACTGCCGCCGTCGCTTCGCGTCATCACCAGATTGTCGAGACCCCGTCCCTCCGGCGTTTCAGGCTCCGGGGCCTTGCGATCGAATTCCATGCCCCAGAAGCGCGCCCCTTTGGTGATGGCCTCGGCCCGCGACGAGATCGGCACATGTCGCGGCCGGTAGTCGACCCCGACTGTCGCCGCCCAATCCCGCCATTTGAAGCTGTTGATGCTGTGTGAGGTGCTGACCGCCACCCACGGCACGCGGAAAGCATCTGCCAAGATAGCCGCATGCATGGATTCGGCGACCACAAGACGCGCCTGCGCAATCGAGCGGATGACCGATTTCGCCTCGCCGCAGGGATCGACATAGTCAAGCCCGGCGGTCTTGCAAAGGATGGGCCAGATACCGCCGACGGTCGATTCCCAATGCGGAACGAAGATTGCTTCGCTGAGCTTTGGCAGGTTCTGGAATTCCGGCATTTCGGCGACCATGACGGCCGGATCGATGACGCCCAGATCGGCATCGAGGTCGAGCTTGGCCGCAGTCAGCGGCCCGCGAACGCTGCGAATGTCCCATTCGGCCGCTTCCGAAAAATCCGGCGGCGTGCCGTAGCCGAAGCCACTGCCGACAAGGAGTTTTCGCGTGCCTTGCGGCAGCAGCGCCCGGTTAAGCACCGTGCCGACGCCGACCAGCAGCACGTCGGGATGCGCGTCGCGAAAGCCGGGAAGGAGGAAATCCCAGAGCCAAAGATTGAGGTCGTCGCCGAAATTGCCGTGGGCGGATTCCCAGTAAAACGGATGCATGGTCCGGCCGCCTAGCGCGCGATCTTGGCGACGGCGAGTTCGACGGCGCTGCGCAAAATCTTCGGATCGCGCCACGCCCATTCCGCAAGGAGGCCGAGTTGGGGCAACTTGCGGCGGCGCACCAGCCGCATCTGCCCCCATATCGCCTGACGACGCGCCGTCTGCTTGTAGGATTCGATCGAGGCTTTGTCTTCCGGCCCATGCGCGAAGCGGCTTTCCAGCCGGTCCAGCGCCACCCAGGTGTTGAACTGCTGCTTCAGGAACAGCGGCGAATCGCTGTCCAAACCATGGAAGATGTTGATGCCCTCGCCGCGCGTCGCGCCGATTGCCTCGCTCAACACGGTGCGACGGGCCCCACGTACGCAGTCGTAGAAGAAGAGCACATCCTCCGCCGCCAGCCTGAGCGCTGCCTCGAACCGGACCTTGCGGAACAGATTTTCGCCAATGACCATGCAGGACAGATGCAGGAAACTCCAGTTCTTCAGCATGACACCGGCGAGATCGGGTATTTCGACCAGTGGCGGGTGCTGGCTGAGCCGCTCGACGTCGGTGATCTCGGCGAGCTCCGCGACGCCGAAATGGTAATAGAACTCGTCGCCGCCCTTGATCGACGCCCAGTAACAGTCTGCATCAAAAAGTGACAGGCCGGCGACTGCATTCTTGAGATGGTCGGGCGTCCATTCGTCGTCGGAATCGAGAAAGGCGGCATAGGCACTGTCGGCGGGAACATGGTCGAGACCCATGTTGCGCGCCCCGCCCGGCCCGGCATTGGCTTGTTTTATAACGGCAATTCTGGCGCGCTCCTGAAGCGGCAGCCCCTCCAGCTCGAGCTCGACCGGCGATGGCGAGCCATCGTCCACCACAATCACATCGAAGTCGGAATGGGTTTGCGCGAACACCGATTTCAGCGCGCGCTGCAGAATGCCGGGCTCGCGCTGATAGTAGGGGATGATGACCGTACACTTCGTCATTTTTTCGCACCTTATGACGTCTAGGGGAGGCCCGCAGGCCCTTGATCCGATCTCGACGATGCTCCGGTCGCGGCCCGAACGCGGGCCGAGGGAAACGACAGGGCCCGCTCACAAAAACAAACGGAACTCGTGAATGCCGCCTGCCATTAGCCTGAAAACCGTGACGAATAATGTCGGTTGGAGCGTTCTTTCCAAGACCAGCACATTCGGGCTGAAATTTGTCACAGTGCCCATTCTGGCTCGCATCCTGTCGCCGCAGGAATTCGGCGTCGTCGCCGTGGCGCAGACCGTCGTGATGTTCCTGGCCATGATCGGCAGCGCCGGCCTTGCCGCCTCGCTGGTGCTGCAGCGCGAGGAGGAAATGGAGACGGTGCATTCCGTTTTCTGGGCCAATCTGGCGATCGCCGGCCTGATGGCCGCCGGGCTTTATGTCTGGGCCGACATGTTCGCCGAATTGCTGGGAGCGGTAGAGGCTGCCTACCTGCTCAAGGTCATGGCGTTGCTCATTCCGATCCAGCTTTGCGGCGACGTGGCCTATTCGCTGCTGGCGCGGCGCATGGCCTTCGACAAGGACGCGGCGTGGAGCGTGCTTTCCGAATCGGTCGGCGCGCTTTCAGCGGTCGGGCTGGCGCTGCTCGGCTGCGGCGTCTGGGCGCTGGTGGCGCAGCTTTTCATTTCGGCATTGGCGCGGCTGGCAGGACTGTTCCTTGCTACCGGCTACCGGCCGCGCCCGGTGCTTTCGTTCCGCAAGCTCGGCCAGCTCACCAAATTCAGCCTGGGCATAATGGGCTCGGAAATCTTCAATTTCATCACCTTCCAGTCGCCGCTGGTCATCGTCTCGCGCCATCTGGGCCTGGCGGATGCCGGCGCCTATTCGGCGGCGAACCGGTTTTCGAGCATTCCGAATCAGGTCGTGCTGTCGGCACTGATGGGGGTGTTGTTTCCGGTGTTCAGCCACATGAACGACAATCCGGAACGCAGCTCGCATGCGCTGATGCTGAGCACGCAAGTATCCACCGTGTTTCTGGCGCCGATGATGTTCGGCATCTGGGCGATCGCCGAACCCGGCATGCTTCTGATCTTTGGCGAGCAGTGGGCCTATGCATGGCCGGTACTTGGGCTGCTCGCTCTATCCAAGGGCATCATGTCGCCCTGCGGTACCTTCATTCCCTACCTGAAGGGTGCGGGCCAGAGCACGGTCCTGTGGTGGGTGGCGGTGTTCCGGGCCGCTCTGGTCTACGGCTGCGTCAGCTATGGCGCAATCACCGGCGGCCTGGTCGAAGCCATGATCTGGCTGTGCATTGCCAACGCGATCACGCTCGTCTTCTATTCATGGGCGGTCTTCCGCACCAATGGCACGGCGTTCCTGTCGGGCTTCTACGTCACCAGCCGACCGATGGTAACCGCAATCATCATGGCGGTAGCGGTGCGGTTCCTGCTCGACCACATCAAGCATGATCTTCCCGGTGCTGCCATGCAGGTGTTTGTCGGCAGCGTCGCGGGTGGTGTCATCTACGCGTTGTTGTTTCTGTTGACCGAAAGGGCACTGTTGAGGAAGTTGCTGCAATTGGCGCGCGAAAGGCGGGCACCGGCGACAGGGCTCTGACCAGAGTGCAAACTATTCGCCCGCATGATTCGCCAATCACCTGGAGGGTCGACCGATGGCACTGTTCCACTTCCGAACGAGAAATCCCGGTCGCGACCGCGAGACCGATGCGGGCCGGCTGCAACGGCTCGAGCGCCTGCTCAATGAACTTGGCGAGGAGATGGAGCGTGAGCGCGACGGCTTGCGCGACCGCTACGAGAAGGTGACGGCGGATGCCGCCTTCTCTCAGCAGGCGCTGGAGGAAGACCGCGCCGACGCCACGATCTCATCGAAGATCGACGGCATGACCGACACGATGATCCGCTACACAGAGCGGCTTACATCGCTCGAGAAGCAGCTTGCCTTCATCGCCGAACTGCATGGCCGCGTCGATGAATTTTCGCGAACCGATACCGATTGAGGCCGCTGGCGCAAGCATTTCCGCTCGCGGAAGATCGTTCGTGAATTCAAAGCGTTAAATCCTGCGGATTGCGCCGATGGAGAGCGCCCTGTTGTAATGCGCGCTCATAAAAAGTTACCGTTGAAACCAGCCCATTTTGGGCGCACGTCACATTCTTATCTCCTGCCTGACCTATCTGCATGCGGCATCGATCGAGCCCTAGGTTCGGACCGGCGGCGCGCAAGCGCGGCCTCAGAAAGAAGGTGGCAGGCGACGTGATTTTGACCGCGGGCGAAACCAAGCAGACAAACCTCAAGCCCATACTCCTTGGCGTCGGAGCCCTCTTCATCTCGTCGGTCGGCGGCATCGCCGCCGCTCATGCGCAGGAGCCGACAACCGGCAAATCATTCGTCGAGAACTTCGACAATCTCGACCGCAAGTTTTGGTACATTTCGGATGGCTGGTCGAACGGCGAACATCAGAACTGCGTCTGGTCGAAGGACCAGGTGAAAGTGGCCGACGGCATATTGAAGCTCGGCTTCGTCAAGCAGGAGTTGAAGGGCCACCACTACGCCTGCGGCGAAATCCAGACGAATCAGCGCTTCAGCTATGGCACTTACGAAGTGCGGATGAAGGCGGTTGCCGGTTCCGGTCTCAACACCGGCTTCTTCACCTATATCGGTCCGGTTCACAAACAGCCGCATGACGAGATCGACTTCGAAGTGCTCGGCAAGGACCCGTCGAAGGTACAGCTCAACCAGTATGTCAACGGCAAGAGCGTTGGTGATGCCAAGCTGGTCGATGTACCTGGCGGCGCCGACCAGGGCTTCAATGACTATGCCTTTGTCTGGGAAAAAGATCGCATAAGCTGGTACGTGAATGGCGAACTGGTCGGCGAAGCGACTGATCCCGCCAAGCTGCCGAGCCACGCCTCGAAGATCTACATAAGCCTGTGGGGCAGCGACATCCTGAAATCATGGATGGGCGAATTCGCCGATCCCGGCGCGCCGATCGCGGCCGAGATCGACCGCGTCGCCTTCACCGCATCCGGCGAGGACTGCCAGTTTCCCGAATCGGTCGTCTGCAAGCTGAAGTAACCTCTCCCCATGTTGCACGTACTTTACCTCGTGCATGATCTGTCCGATCCGGCGGTGCGCCGGCGGGTGGTCATGCTGCAAGCTGGCGGCGCCGCGGTGACGCTGGCAGGCTTTCGGCGCACCGCGCAAGCGGTCACCCGTGTCGAGAACCTGACGCCGATCGATCTCGGCCCGACCCGTGACGGCCAGTTCACCCAGCGTCTGCTGGCCGTGGTGAAGGCCGCGCTGTCGCTTGGGCAGAAGCTGGAAGACGTGCGCAAGCCGGACGTCATCATCGGCCGCAACCTGGAAATGCTGGCGCTCGCCCGGCGCGCAAGAGCGCTGCTTTCGGCGGACGTGCCTATCGTCTACGAATGTCTCGACATCCATCGCCTGCTTTTGGGGCAGAACGGCATCTCCAAGGCGATGCGCGGCGCCGAGCGCGCCCTTGGCCGCAAGGCGGCCCTTTTGATGACGAGTTCGCCGGCGTTCCTGCGCGACTATTTCCAGCGTTTCGAACAGATCACGGCGCCGGTGGCGCTGCTACAGAACAAGGTGCTCGAACTTGCCGAGCGTCCCATGGACATCCCGTGCGAGATGGCGGTCCCGGCGGATGGCGGACCATGGACGATCGGGTGGTTCGGGGCACTTCGCTGCCGCAAGTCGCTGGAACTGCTCGCGGCCTTCACGCGTCGGATGGAGGGATGTTTCGAAGTCGTGCTGCGCGGCCGGCCGGCCTATTCGGAATTCGCCGATTTCGACGGCTTCGTCGCCGCCGAGCCCTATCTTCGCTTCGAAGGCGCTTATCGCAATCCCGAGGATCTGGCCCGCATCTATGGCGAAGTGCATTTTTCCTGGGCGATCGATTTCTTCGAGGAGGGGCTGAATTCCAACTGGCTGCTTCCCAACCGCCTCTATGAAGGCTGCCGCTACGGTACGGTTCCGATCGCCATGAGGGCGACGGAGACCGGGCGTTTTCTCTCCGATCGCCACCTCGGCCTGCTGCTTGACGAACCCTCGGTCGAGGCGCTGGCCGAACGGTTCGAAAGCATGGGCGCCGAAACTTACGCGGCCGCGCGAAAGCGGGTACTGGCCGAAGATCGCGGCACCTGGGTCTGTGACCTGCGCGACTGTCGTGCACTGGTCGATCGGCTGAAGGCGCTGACGCCCGAAACTGCTGCGCCCGACGCAATCCTGCAAGCCGCCTGACGCGCCCGACAAACATGACACAGACAGACGCACCGCCGGCCATGCCCTGCATGGTGATCATTCCCTGCCTCAACGAGGCTGCTCATATCGAGGCGCTTATCGATCGGCTGACCCCATCGGCCGAGCGCCTCGATATGAGAATCGTCGTGGTCGACGGCGGCAGCATGGATGGTACGCAAAGGATCGTGAAGCGAATCGCCATCCGCGATCCACGCGTGGTCCTGCTCGACAACCCCAAACGGCTCCAGAGCGCGGCGGTCAATCTGGCGGTAGAGACGTTCGGCGACGAATGCCGAAGCTTCATTCGTATCGACGCGCATGGCGACTATCCGGCCGACTATTGCGACCGGCTGATCGAGGACGCCGAGGCCACCGGCGCGGATTCCGTCGTCGTATCGATGGCGACGCGAGGCTTCGGCGCCTTCCAGAAAGCCACTGCCATCGCCCAGAATTCCCGGCTTGGAAATGGCGGCTCGCCGCATCGCCAGGGCGCGAAGGGGCATTGGACCGACCATGGCCATCATGCCTTCATGCGCATCGCCGCATTCCGCGCCGTCGGGGGCTATGACGAGACTTTCAGCCATAATGAGGATGCCGAACTCGACTATCGGCTGCGGGTCGCGGGCTACCGCCTGTGGATGACCGGCAAGACCTACATGATCTACTATCCCCGCTCGTCCGTGCCGGACCTGTTCCGGCAATATCTCGGCTACGGCAAGGGGAGGGCAAGAAACATCTTGAAGCACCGCGCCATGCCAAAACTACGGCAGATGATTCCTCTGATGGTCGTGCCGGTCATCGCCGGCGCTTCGCTGGCGTTTCTGAGCTGGGCGGCGCTGCTGCCCATCGGCCTGTGGGCCGCGGCCTGCCTCGGCTATGGCGTGTGGATGGCCGTCATGCAGCGCAACCCTTACGGGCCTCTCGCCGGGTTCTCGGCGATGGTCATGCATCTGGCATGGTCGGCCGGTTTCTGGCTGCAGCTTCTCGACTTCCGCAAGCGGGAGGCTCAGTTCCCATGACCGCGGCTGGCGAAATCTCAATGAAGACCCCGCGGATCGATGTCTGCATCTGCACCTATCGGCGGCGCGAACTCGAAGCGACGCTCCTGTCCTTGGGCGCCATGGACGTGCCGGGAAACGCTGCGGTCAGGATCATCGTGGCGGACAACGACGCGGCGCCCAGCGCGCGCGAACTCGTCTATACGCTTGCGGCACGGCTTCCCTTCGAAGTCGCCTATGTCCATTGCCCGGCGTCGAACATCTCCATCGCCCGCAATGCCTGTCTCGAGAGTAGTTCCGGCGACCTGACGGTTTTCATCGACGACGATTCCACCGCCTCGAGGGAATGGCTGACTGAACTCGTCGAAGTGGCAGAGGCTACCGGCGCGGATGCGGTGCTCGGCCCGGTGCGCGCCGTCTATTCCCCCGATGCTCCGGAGTGGATGCGGCGAGGCGATTTTCATTCGACGCTGCCAGTCTTCGTCGATGGCGAGATCCGCACCGGCTACAGCGGCAACGTGCTGTTGCGCCGTGCCTCGCCGCGCGTAGCAGGGCGCCGCTTCAACCTCGCACTTGGCCGCACCGGCGGCGAGGACAGCGAGTATTTCACCCATCTTCACCGAGCCGGCGGCAGGATCGCCTTCGCCCCCAAGGCTCTGGTCTACGAACCGGTGCCCGAAAATCGCGCGCAGTTTTCGTGGCTCCTGAAACGCCGCTTCAGGAGCGGACAGACGCATGGAAGGCTGCTTGCCGAACGCTCGGGCGCCATCAAATCCGTCGTGCAGGCATCGGCAAAAGTAGCCTATTGCTTCGTTGCCGCCGCCCTTCACGCAATCGCAGCCGAGCGACGCAACCGTTTCGCACTTCGCGGCGTTATGCACCTCGGTGTCGTCAGCGGGCTGCTGGGCGTCCGCGAAATCCGCCAATATGGCGAAGAACCGGCTGGGAGACGCAGCAATGCGGCCTGATGCGAGCGTTGTGATCGCTGCATTCAATGCCGAGCGTTCGATTTCGCGGGCCATCGAAGGCGCACTCGCTCAAGACGGAG
The DNA here is from genome assembly GCF_047739745.1 of Borborobacter xinjiangensis. Classification (NCBI taxonomy): domain Bacteria; kingdom Pseudomonadati; phylum Pseudomonadota; class Alphaproteobacteria; order Hyphomicrobiales; family Phyllobacteriaceae; genus Borborobacter; species Borborobacter xinjiangensis. The sequence continues at coordinate 285,664 of NZ_JBLLVA010000004.1, forward strand.
CGAGCGTGGAAGTGATCGTCGTCGACGACTACTCTACCGACCGCACCATCGAGGTGGCACGCTCCTTTCCAGCCGAGCAGGTTCGTGTGGTGGCGCTCGAGCAGAACCGGGGACCGGGCGGGGCGCGCAATGCCGGGCTTGACGCGGCAAGCGGACGCTGGATCGCGGTGCTCGATTCAGACGACACCATGCAGGCCGGCCGCCTGATGCGCATGATCGGCCGCGCCGAAGCACACTCGGCGCAGCTTGCCGTCGACAACCTCGAAGTGATCCAGGAAGCGACCGGCGCAAAGGAACCGATGTTCGAGCCGGCGCTGCTGGAAAGCCGCCCCGAGCTGAACCTCACGGACCTCATCGCATCAAGCCTGATGTTCGAGGAGACGTTCTCCTTCGGCTACATGAAGCCGATTTTCGAGCGTCGGTTCGTCGAGCATCACGGTCTGCGCTACGACACAAATCTGCGCATCGGCGAGGATTATATCTTCCTGGCATCCGCATTGGCGAAGGGTGGCCGCTGCGTGGTCGAGCCACAGGCAGGCTATGGCTATCACGTGCGGGCAGGCTCGATCTCGCGCGTGCTGGAACTGGGCCATGTCGAGGCGATGTTGGCGGCGGACGCGGCATTCACGCGCCGGCACCGGCTGGATGGGGAGACGCTGGCCGCGCAGGCGCGCCGGACGCGCAGTCTCGAACAAGCCGCGTCGTTCCTGGCGCTGGTCGGTCACCTGAAGGACCGCTCGCCATTGAAGGCGTTTGAAACCGCTCTGCGCGATCCCATCGCGCTCAGACATTTGCGGATGCCGATCGCCGCGAGGCTTTCGCGTCTTGCCCGGCCGTTCAGGCCACGCAAGGCGATCGGACAAATAGGATAACCGGAGAAAAAACTCCGGATCGGGTGGGGGTCAATTGAGTAAATTAATAAGCAAGTCAGGGATGTAAGATGAAAAAAGTCAGAAAAGCAGTGATACCGGTTGCCGGTCTCGGAACGCGCTTCCTGCCTGCCACAAAGGCGATGCCGAAGGAAATGCTGACGGTCGTTGATCGTCCCGTTGTGCAATACGCCGTCGACGAGGCGCTGGAAGCGGGCATCGAGCACATTGTTTTCGTCACCGGCCGCAACAAGCATGTGATCGAGGACTATTTCGATATCCAGCCGGAGCTGCTCGACACGCTGACCCGATCGGGAAAGCACGACCAGCTCGCGTCCCTGCAGCGGCTGCAGCTCTCGGCCGGAACCGTGAGCTTCACACGCCAGCAATCGCCGCACGGGCTCGGCCACGCCGTCTGGTGCGCGCGCGACATCATCGGCGACGAACCCTTCGCGCTTTTGCTTCCCGACATGGTGTCGTTCGGCAAGCGGGGCTGCCTTTCCGGCATCATGGAGCTCTATGAGCGGACCGGCGGCAACGTCATCGCCGTCGAGCAATGCGACCCGACCGAAACCAACAAATACGGCATCGTCGGCAAGGGCCGTGATGTCGCGACCGGCTTTGCCGTGACCGGAATGGTCGAGAAGCCGGAGCCTGCGGTCGCCCCCTCCAACTTCTACATCAACGGCCGCTACATATTGCAGCCGGAAGTATTCGAACTTCTGGGCACGCAGGAGCGCGGGGCGGGCAATGAAATCCAGCTCACCGACGCCATGCGCCGGCTTTCGCAAGTGCAGGACTTCCATGCCCACCCCTATAAGGGCCGCACCTTCGACTGCGGCTCCAAGGAAGGCTTCATCCAGGCCAACGTCGCCTTCGCGCTCGCCCGCAGCGACATACGCGATCTGGTTTTCGGACCGATCGCCGAAATGATCTCGGGGCAGGAACGCCGCAACGAAGCGGCCTGAAGCCGAGAACGCCCGCACGGCCGGATGGATTTCCGGCTGTGCGGAATGACGGTAGCAACCACCAATCGGTTTGCTGAACGCATTCTTGCCCCATGTCTGTGCTTGATGACCGCACTGCGCGGGTTCGAGCGACGACGCACACCCGATACGACGAAACCTAGAAGTGGCGAACATCGCCCGCGGGATCATGCACCAGAGAACCATTTCGCCGGCCGCCCGACTGTCCATGGAATCCGAAGAGGCGGACCGGTTCATCGACTTGGAGCGGCTGGCGGCGATCGGCCTCAGGCAGGCGCGGGTCATCGCACTTTGCGCAGCCATTGGCCTCGCGCTCGGGGTTGCCTACCTGGTGTTCACGCCGCCGGAATACACCGCCGCAACGCGCATCCTGCTCGACGACAGCCTGACCAAATTTGCCGAGGAAAAGGACCCGACGCCAGCGCGCATGCAGGCCGACTCGATGATCCTGAGCGAAGTCGAGATCCTGAAATCGGCACGGCTGGCGCGCGCGGTGGTGCTTGCGGAAAGACTCGACCGGAACGAGGCCTTCCTCAACCCGCCGCTTTCGCCGGTGAGCTGGCTCAAGTCACAGATCAAGAGCGTCACCGGCCTGTTTTCCTCCAGGCCGCAGCCGTCCGCCGGCTCGGCCGAGAATGCCCGGATCGGCAAGGCCATCGCGCTTCTGCAAAGGGGCCTCGAAGCCGAAAGGGTCGGTCGCAGCTATGTCATCAACGTTTCCTTCAAGTCGAACGACCGCGGGCTTGCCGGCGCGATTACCCGTGCCTATGCCGATGCGTATCTTTCAGACCAGCTCGACGCCAATTTCGACGCGACCCAGCGGGCGACGATCTGGCTTCAGGGTAGACTTGCCGATCTGCGCGACAGCTCACAGGCCGCGGCCCTCGAAGTGGAAAAGTTCCGTGCCGCGAACGGCCTGACCTCGGCGCGTGGCGAGCTGATTTCCGAGCAGCAACTTGCCGATCTCAACAGCCAACTGATCCTTGCCCAGGCAGACACGGCCAACGCCCTCGCCCGCTACAGCCAGTTCAAGTCGATCATCGACGGCGGTGCGGAAAACGCCGTGCGCAATGCCACCATTCCGGCGGACAAGGGCAACAGCGCCGTCATCAACGATCTCAAGACGCGCTATCTCGGCGTCAGCAAGCGCGAGCAGGAGATTGCCGCCCGTTTCGGCGAGGATCACGCCCAGGCGGTCGCGCTGCGGCGCGAACAGGCCGACCTGGAGCGGCAGATTTTCTTGGAGCTCAAGCGGCTTACGGAAAGCTACCGCAACGAATATGAGGTGGCCAAGTCACGCGAGACGTCGCTGCGCGGCAATGTCGGGAAAATGGCCGGCCAGAGTTCCGAGGCCGGGCAGTCGCTGGTGCAATTGCGCGAACTGGAACAGAAATCAGCGGCCCTTTCGACGCTTTACCAGACGTTCCTCGCCCGCCACGAGGAGGCTTCGCAGCAGCGCTCCTTCCCGATCGCCAAGGCGCGCGTCATTTCCGAAGCCGGCGACCCAGTATCGGCATCGAGCCCGCGCAAGGCACTGGTTCTTGGCCTGTCGCTGGTGCTCGGCCTGTTCGGTGGCGCCGGGGTCGGCGCGTTCCAGGAGTTTCGCGAGCGGTTCTTTCGCACGGGCGACGATGTTCGCGCCGCACTCAACATCAACTTCCTCGGCTACCTGCCGGTCATCGGCGCCCGCCTGGCCGCATCTCCCAAGCCGCAGCCCAAGACGCAGGACCCCTCCCAGCCGGCCACGCCGCGCATCTTGCGGGTCGCGATCAATGCGCCGTCCTCCTCCTTCGCCGAGACCCTGCGCAATGCCAAGCTAGCATGCGACGTGGTTCTGCAAGGCAGAGAGTGCAAGGTGATCGGCTTCGTCTCGGTGCTGCCGCGTGAGGGCAAGACCACCGTCGCGGCGAATTTCGCCGGCCTGCTCGCCGCAAATGGCGCGCGTACGCTGCTGATCGACGGCGATCTCAGGAATCCCGGCCTGAGCCGCGGCCTGTCGCTTGCTCCTGAAAAGAGCCTGGTCGAAGCGATCGTCGGTGAACAGCGCTGGCAAAGCACCGTGCTCGTCGATCGCACGACAAAACTCGCCATCATCCCCGCCGCGGTGCGAGGACGCCTGTCGCACACCAGCGAATTGCTCTCCAGCCCCGGCATGCGCGACCTCATCGAGGATGCCCGCAACAACTACGACTACATCGTCGTCGACCTGCCGCCGCTCGGCCCGGTGGTCGACGCGAAGGCCTTCGCACCCCTGGCGGATGGCTTCGTCTTGGTCTCCGAATGGGGTGCTACGCCGCGCGCGCTGGTTCGCGCGACATTGCAGGCAGAGCCGCAGATCGCCGCCAAGACGCTCGGCATCATCCTCAACAAGACCGATATGAAGAAGCTCGCGCGCTACGGCGCCTTCGGCGGTTCCGAGCAGTATCTCGACCGCTATGCCTCCTACTATGTCGAGCAGTCGGGCATGAACGGGAAGGGATAGCCTACCTGTTCGTCAGGTAGCGTCCCTTGTCCTGCCAGATGCGCAACGCGGTCAATTTGCCGCTGTAGAAGGCGCCGGTATCGATATTGATGCGCGCGCCGTCGCGCGTAGCCTCGTCTACCGGCGTGTGCCCGTGGACCACATATTTCTGCAGGAGATGCGCGCGCTCGTAGAAGGCCGAGCGAATGAACACCAGATCATCATCCGACTGCCGGTCAAGCTCGACCTCGGGCCGGATGCCGGCGTGCACGAAGATATAGCGCGGTGCCTCGATGAGGATCGGCAGCGAGCGCAGAAACGCCAGATGCTCTACGGGAATAGCCTTTCTGATCACCTCGTCGATCTGGCTCGGCGACCGATAGACCTGGCCCAGCCGCTCATGGTCGATGCCATAGGAGAGAAGCGTCGCGGCCGAGCCCAGTCCCAACCATTCGATGAGCCCGAGCCGGCCGTCGATATAGTCGAGCATCTGGATTTCGTGATTGCCGCTGAGACAGATGCGCTCGAATCCCTCGGGCGGCGCGGCGATCAGATGGTCGAGCACCTGCGCGGAGGCCGGCCCTCGGTCGACATAGTCGCCGAGCATGACGATCAGCTTACGGCCGGGGAGCTCCGCGCCGTCCGCCACGATCGCGCGTTCCAGGGAAAGCAGCTCGTCGAGACAGCCATGCACGTCACCAATCGCGTAGATGGCGGTGTCGGCCGTGTCCAGCCGCAGCCGCGCTCGGCGCTCGCGCTGGGCACCTTTGCCGAGACCGAAAAGACCGCCGAGATTCCTCATCGATAGCCCTTGCTCTTTTCAACGCTCGCCAAGTGCCTGGCATCCTCCGTTAAGCCTGGTTGCATTTCGTGAACTGGCAACCGCCCGCCAATGCCACAGTGTTCACATTTGGACCATCCGCACCGCCTATACAGCGCGCCGAAGTGCATCGCCAGTGCGAGCCCCGCGCAGTCTTGGCGGTGGTCCAGCGCCCGATCCCACAGGATGAGACATTGACCGCCCGCACCCAATTGCCTGAAGCCAAACGTATTGCACCCGTGCCGGCCACGATGTCGGACCGCATCAAGATCGCGCGTACGCTCTGCATCTTCTTCATGACCTTCGTTCACGTGCAACCGGGCATCGCCGAAAATGTATACGACCGCGACGCCGGCTTCTTCGATATCCTCTATTTCATTCTGACGCGTCTGGCCGGCTTGAGCTCCGTCTCGCTGCTCAGCGTCGTATCGGGCTATTTCATCGTTTCCAGCCTGCTCAAATCGGGCACAGGCAAGCTCGTCTTTTCCAAGCTGAAGACGCTGGTGGTGCCGCTCATCGCCTGGAACGCGCTGATGCTGGTGCTGCTCGCGGTTTACGGCCTGCTCTCCGGCAAATGGCAGGATATGCCCGAATTCAGCGCACTCGGCCTTGCCAACGCATTCCTGGCCGTCACCGAATGGCCGCTTGTCGTTCCTTTGTGGTTCCTGAGGGACCTGTTCGTCTGTTGCCTGTTTTCGCCGCTTCTTTACCTCGGATTGCGGCGTTTTCCGGTCGCGACCATTCTCCTGCTGGTCGCCTTCACGCTATTCGGCGAAGGCCTCTACATCTTGCAAAGGCCGCAGCTTCTGCTGTTTTTCGGCCTGGGCATGTGGCTGCGGCTTGCGGGAACAAGCGAGCCAAAGATCGATCGCATCGCGCGTGTCCTTTCCATCGGCCTCGTCGTCATGGTGGCGATTTTCCTCACCGTCCGCATCGAACGCATCCTCCTGTCGGAGATGGACGAGACGCTCAGGCTGACGCTCGACACGTTGCTGCGGGTGACGATGGCCGCCGGCTTCTGGGGCCTCACCGAACTCATCCGTCGCTCCTCGATGGCCGACTTCTTCATGCGGCTCGAACCTTACGCCTTCTTCCTGTTCTGCAGCCATGCGATCCTGTTCAATTTCGGCGGCATCATCTTCCGCCGCGTCTTCGGCAATTATGGATCGGACCTGTTTCCGATCACCTTCTTCGCGCTTCCCGTCCTTGCGGTGATCGCCGCCGTTGTCGGCGTGCAGATGATAAACCGTTCCGCACCCATGCTTTTCCTCTTCAACGCAGGACACCGCGTTCCACCGCTGCTGCGGCCGGCAAGGGAGCGCGTTTCCGCATAGCCGTGTTTCGTCACAGGCATAGGCAAGCCGGTAAGATGAGGCTATTAGGGTCGCCGAAAGTCGATGCGGGGCATCGATCGAAGCGAAATCCAACGGGCAGAGCCGAATTTGAGCCTTCCGAGCAAAAAGGCCGCGCAAGGGGACAAGGGCGAGATCGTCGCCGTCATCCGGCGCATCCTTTCCGAAAACGGCCGCGACTATGTCTGGCAATATGCGTGGGCAACGCTTTGCCTGGTGGCGATTGCCGGAACGACGGCGTTCAGCGCCTGGATCATGCGCGACGTCATCGACGAGATTTTCTATCGCCAACGCGGCGATCTCATCGTGCTGATCTGCCTGGCGATACTGGCGGCCTTCGTGATTCGCGGGCTGGCCAGCTATGCGCAGGCCGTCATTCTGGCCAGGGTCGGCAATAACCTTGTCGCGCGCTATCAGCGGCGTCTGTTCGATCACCTAATGAAGCTCGGCGTCGGCTTCTTCACCGAAACAAGGTCGGGACAACTGGCCGCGCAGATCAACCAGAATGTCGTCGGCATCCGCGATCTCCTGTCGCTGACGCTCACAGCCGTGGCGCGCGACGTGGTTTCGCTGGTGGCTCTGGTAGTCGTCATGGTGATGCAGGACCCGATGCTGTCGCTGATCGCCTTCCTCATCGGCCCGCCGCTTGTGCTCTCGGTCAACTACCTGATGCGTCGGCTCAGAATGGTGACGCGCCAGGTCGTGGAGATAAATTCGCAACTGATCGGCGCGATGCAGGAAGCCACGCAAGGTATCGCCGTGGTGAAGGCCTTCACCATGGAGGAGCAGCTTTCGGCGCGGATGGCCAAGATGATCGACCACGCCGAGGAACGCTCCAACAAGATCGCCCGCGTTTCCGAACGGCTGACACCCATCTCCGAGATACTGGCCGGCCTCGCGGTGGCGGGCGTCATCGCCTATGCCGGCTATCGCGCCGCCTATGGCGCGCAGCTTCCCGGCGCGGTGTTCTCATTCATCACGGCTCTGATGCTCGCCTATGATCCGGCCCGGCGCCTCGCGCGCGTGCAGGTCGGGCTTGAGCGGTCCCTGGTCAACGCCAGGATGATCTACGAGATACTTGATCTCAAGCCGCAACAGGGCGACGCACCCGAAGCGACCGAACTCAAGGTCGGCAAGGGCGAAGTGCGGTTCGACCACGTCTCCTTTGCCTATGCGCCAAACCTGCCGGTGTTGAGCGGTGTCAGTTTTGTGGCCGAGGCCGGCAAGACCACCGCCATCGTCGGTGCGTCGGGGGCGGGAAAATCGACGCTGACCGCGCTGCTCGAGCGCTTCTACGACGTCGATCACGGATCGATCCGCATCGACGGCCAGGATATCTCGAAGGTCACCAAGAAGTCTCTGCGCGGCGCGATCGCCTATGTTTCGCAGCAGCCCTACCTCTTCGAAGGCACAATCGCCGACAATATCCGCTACGGACGCGAAGATGCGAGCGATGCCGAGATCAGGCATGCGGCGGAGCTTGCGGCCGCCGACGGGTTTATCCGCCAGCAGCCGCAGGGGTACGACACGCAGGTCGGCGAAAATGGCATCACTCTTTCCGGCGGCCAGCGCCAGCGCATATCGATCGCCCGCGCCATCGTCCGGCAAGCCCCGATATTGCTGCTCGATGAAGCGACCTCAGCGCTCGACAATGATTCGGAAGCGCGCGTGCAGGAGGCGCTCGCCACCGTCAGGGCGGGGCGTACCACCATCGTTATCGCCCATCGGCTCTCGACGGTGATCAACGCCGACCGCATCATCGTGCTGGAAGACGGCAGATTGATCGAGGAAGGCACGCACCAGTCGCTGATCGCCAATCCGCATGGCGTCTACGCCCGCTTCCATCGGCTGCAAAGCCAGAAGGGTCTCGGCCTGGTTGATGACGTGAAGCCCGCCGACAAGACAATCGACATCACAGGAAAGAAAAGCGCATGAGCGACATGGGTCTCGTCGTCGTCGGAGCAGCCGGCCGTATGGGCCAGACGCTGATCCGCGCCATCAACGCCATCGAAGGCGCAACACTTGCGGGCGCCATCGAGCGCCCGGGCTCGCCCTTCATCGGCCGGGACGCCGGTGAACTTGCCGGCATCGGGATCCTCAACGTTCCGATCACCGACGATCCGCTGCCGGCCTTCGCCAAGGCCGATGGCGTGATCGACTTCAGCACGCCAGCGGCGGGCGTCGAATTTTCCGGCTATGCCGCACAGGCGCGCATCGTCCATGTGATCGGCACAACCGGCTTCTCGACCGAGGACGACGCCAAGATCGCTGCCGCGGCGCGTCATGCCACCATCGTCAAGTCCGGCAATATGAGCCTCGGCGTTAACCTGCTCTGCATATTGGTCGAACAGGCGGCGCGGGCGCTTGGCCCGGACGATTTCGACATTGAAGTCCTCGAAATGCATCACCGACATAAGGTCGACGCGCCTTCCGGCACCGCGCTCCTGCTTGGAGATGCGGCAGCGGCCGGACGCGGCATCGATCTCAGGGAAAACAGCGTGCGCGTGCGCGACGGCTATACAGGCCCGCGCGAAGCCGGCTCGATCGGCTTTGCCACGCTGCGCGGCGGCTCAGTGGTCGGCGATCATTCCGTCATCCTCGCCGGCACTGGCGAGCGCATCACGCTGGCGCACAATGCCGAAGACCGGGCGATCTTTGCCCGCGGCGCGGTCAAGGCTGCGCTTTGGGCACGCGGCAGGAAGCCCGGCCTTTATTCGATGCGTGACGTGCTCGGCCTGTAGTGAGCCAGTTCATACCCAAGGAGTAAAACATGACCGGAACCCTCGTGCTTGTCCGTCACGGCCAGAGCGAATGGAACCTGAAGAACCTGTTCACCGGCTGGCGCGATGTCGACTTGAGCGAACAGGGGGTCAGGGAAGCCAAGGCGGCCGGCGCCAGACTTGCCGCGCACGGGCTGAAATTCGATATCGCCTTCACCTCGGCCCTGATGCGTGCTCAGAAGACATGCCAGCACATTCTCGACGCCACCGGCCAGAGCGATCTCACGACGATCCGCGACAAGGCGCTCAACGAGCGCGACTATGGCGACCTCAACGGGCTCAACAAGGACGATGCGCGCGCCAAATGGGGCGCGGAGCAGGTGCATGTCTGGCGCCGTTCCTACGATACGCCGCCGCCCGCAGGTGAAAGCCTGAAGGATACCGGCGCGCGCGTCTGGCCCTATTATATGCACGACATGCAGCCGCATGTGCTGCGCGGCGAAACGGTTCTGGTGGCCGCGCACGGCAACTCGCTGCGCGCGCTGATCATGGCTCTTGAGGGCATATCGGGCGAGGAGATCGTCAAGCTCGAACTCGGCACCGGCGTGCCGATCGTCTACAAGCTCAACGCTGATTCGACCGTCGCCTCGAAAACCATCCTCTCGGCGTAGGCCCAAGGCGATTGTTTGCCAGGTAGCGCAAGCGGCGGCGCGTCCGTGGCTGTACGCAAACGCTGCTTGCGTGATGCGGCTTATTTCGCCACATGGGGTAAAGTTCTGTTCGAGCGTGATGTTTCGCCAAAATCCGCGTTGACACCGCCGCGCCGCCCGCTTACATCAGCGGCGCACCTGCCCAGGTGGCGGAATTGGTAGACGCGCACGGTTCAGGTCCGTGTGCCGCGAGGCGTGGAGGTTCGAGTCCTCTCCTGGGCACCAAACGCCGGAATCCCCGCCCACGAGGCGGGTTTTTCATATCAGGGACCGACATCGCTTCGCCGGTCCCAAATTCAGAGTAGCCGTCGTGAGCCTCGAATCGGTCCGCTCGTTCTTTGCCGAGCACGATCCCGAAATAGCAGTCCTGGTGACAGAGGCGAGTTCCGCCACAGTGCCCCTCGCCGCCGAGGCACATGGCGTTGCGCCGGAGCAGATCGCCAAGACCATCTGCCTGCGCGTCGGCGACACGATCATGCTGATCGTGACAGGCGGCATGGCGCGCCTCGACAACCGGAAATTCAAGGACCGCTTCGGCGGCAAGGCGCGCATGCTCGATGCCGAACAGGTGGTGGAGGTCACCAGCCATCCGGTCGGCGGTGTGTGTCCCTTCGGTCTGCCGGCCCCGCTGCCTATCTACTGCGACGTGTCGCTGCGCGCCTTCGACGAAGTCGTTCCCGCCGCGGGAGCCACCAACGCAGCCGTCCGCATCAACCCCGAGCGCATGGCCAAGCTGGTCGATGCCCAGTGGGTCGACGTTTGCCAATAGGAGCCTTAAGCGGTTCACTCGCTTAGCCAGACAGGTTCTACTTTAGCGCGAAATGCGTGACTCTGCGCCAACTCTCCATTGACGAGAAAGATTCATTCCTGTCGTTACTGTTCGGCTGATCGACAAGCGATTCGGCCTGCCTGACCTGAAACCGTCCCTGATTTGCGGACACTGGACTTAGCGGGAAAGTTATCGTGGCTTGGGTATACTTGTTTTTTGCCGGAATTTTTGAGGTCGTGTGGTCCTCGACCATGAAGCAATCGGAGGGCTTCACCAAGCTCGGACCATCCATCGTCACCGGCGTTACCATGCTGATCAGCCTGTGGCTTCTCGCCATCGCCATGCGCACGCTGCCGCTCGGAACGGCCTATGCGATCTGGACCGGGATCGGCGCCGTCGGCGCCTTCATCGTCGGTATCGCGATTTTCGGTGAAGCGGCGACCTTCATGCGGATCGCCAGTGTCGGTCTGATTATCGCCGGCCTGATCGGACTCAAGCTCAGCTCCGGCCATTGAGCCGATCCAAGGGCTTTCGCGCAGTTCGCATTCCAGCAACCTTTGCTGTCTATTTTAGGCCACATGTCGACCGGAATTCTCGCCCAAGAGAGCGGAGGCTCGCCGCGCAACGCTTTCTTTCCGTTGCACAATCCCCTAGATTGTGGCCAATCTCCTGGGGGCGGAGCTTTTTTTCGAGGCGCGCGGGTTGGACGCGTGTGGCCGGTTCGACCGCGTGCGGGAGCTTGAGTGAGCGTTTTTTCGTCCAGTATCTTGCGGGGCATCTGCCTGCTTTCCGGCATTGGCCTCGCAGTCGGCCTGGTCCAGCCGGCATCGGCGTTCGAGCTGTTCGGCATCAAGCTCTTCGAGAGCAAGAAGGCGGATGACGCAGAAGACATCATCGGCGATCCGCAGAGTTACACCGTAGACTTTGCGGTTTCCGGCGAAAACAACGGCCTCGAAAAGAGGCTGAAGAACAGCTCCACGCTATGGAAGGATCGTGAAAAACCGGCTTCCGGCGCCGCGGGCCTGCTGGCCAAGGCGCGAGGCGACTATCGCAGGCTGCTCGCCGCGCTCTACGGCGAGGGCCGCTATGGCGGCACCATCAGCATTCTGGTCGATGGGCAGCAAGCTGCCGACCTGCCGCCTGATGCCGCCCTGCCCGATCCGGCCGCCATTCGCGTCGTAGTCGATCCCGGCCCGGAGTTCCTTTTCGGCGAGACCAGCATCATAAACCGCGCACCGCCGCCCACTTGGCGCCGCGACGAGGTGGAGCTGCCGGAGGACGAAGGGTTCGCGCCCGGCCAGCTTGCGCGCTCAGGCGTCATCCTCCAGGCCGAACGCCTTTCGGTGGAAGCATGGCGCCAGCAGGGCCATGCCAAGGCGAAGGTGGCCGATCGCCTGGTCGAGGCCGTTCACGATCGCAATGTCGTCAATGCCACCCTGACTCTCGATCCGGGCAGAAAGGCCTATTATGGGCCGGTCACCGTCGAAGGTACGGAACGCATCGACCCCAAGTTCCTGGCCTGGATGACCGGCCTGAAAGCCGGCGAGGAATACGATCCGGACGATCTGGACAGGGCAAGCAAGCGGCTTGGCCGCCTCGACGTGTTTCGCGCCATGCGCTTCCAGGAGGCCGACGAAATCCGCAGCGACGGACTGCTGCCGATCAGCCTTGTCGTGCAAGAACGCTTGCCGCGGCGCTTCGGTGTCGGCGGCAGCTATTCCACGCTCGACGGCGCCGGGCTCGAAGCCTACTGGTTGCATCGCAATCTGTTCGGCAGGGCCGAGCGCCTGCGCCTGGAAGCCAAGGTCGCCGGCATGGGCAACACGCTGAAGCCGGAGGACTTCACCTACCGGCTTGGCGCGACATTCACCAAGCCCGGCATCTACACGCCCGATACGGATTTCGTCGCCTCGCTGATCGGCGATCGCGAGGTTCTGGAGCCCTATACCCGCACCGCAGTGACCGCAGAGGTCGGGTTCACGCATCTGTTCACTGAGGAGCTTTCGGCCCGCGCCGCGCTGACCGGCGGCGTTTCGCGTTTCGAGGATAATGTTTTCGGGCGGCGCGATTTTTCCAATGTCGGACTGCTCGGGGGCATCACCTATGACAGCCGCGACAACAAGGTCGATGCGACCGAAGGTTATTTCGTCGAGGCCATCCTCGAACCTTTCTACGAGTTCAACTACGGCAATGCCATCGGGCGCTTCACCGCCGAGGGCCGCGCCTATTACGGTTTCGGCGACGGTGACCGCGTGGTTCTTGCCGGCCGCGTGAAGATCGGCAGCATCGCCGGTGCGCCCATCGACGAAATCGCGCCGGACAAGCTGTTCTTCGCTGGCGGCGGCGGTTCGGTGCGCGGCTATGCCTATCGCAATATCGGCATTGAGACGCCGAACGGCGTGGTCGGCGGTCGCTCGCTGATCGAGGGCTCGGCCGAACTGCGCGCCAGGGTCACAGACAGCATCGGCGTCGTCGGCTTTGTCGACGCCGGCTATGTCGGGGCCGACACCTTCCCGCAATTTTCGGAGGATCTGCGTCTGGGCGTCGGCGGGGGCTTGCGCTATCTCACCGGTCTCGGACCGATCAGGCTCGATGCGGCGGTGCCGCTCGATCCTCGCCCGGGCGATCCCGATTTCGCCTTCTATGTCGGAATAGGACAAGCGTTTTGATCCGGATCTTTCTGACCATCGTGCTTTTCGTCCTTGCGTTTCCGGTTTTCGCGCAAGACACGGAGCAGGCCGACCGTTCTTATTTCATCGGCTTCGTCGAGGACCAGCTTTCCAGCCCGAACCGCCAGATCCGCATCAACAATATCCAGGGCGTGCTGTCGTCCAACGCCACCATTGGCGAGATCACCATCGCCGACCGCGACGGGGTTTGGCTGCGCATCGTCAATGCCCGTATCGTATGGACCCGCTCGGCGCTGCTTCTCGGCCGGCTCGACATCGACACGCTCTCGGCCGATCGCATCGACGTGCTGCGCAAGCCGCTGCCCGACGAAAGTGCGCCCGCACCCGAGGCCGGCGGCTTTCAAATCCCGGAACTGCCCATTTCGGTGTCGCTCGATGCGCTCGAGGTGCCTCACGTCACCTTCGGCCAGGACGTGTTCGGCCTGGCTTCCGAAATGGCAATCACCGGACGCCTGCAGCTGGCGGGCGGCTCCCTCGACACGGCTCTCAACGTCACGCGGCTGGACGGCCCCGGCGGCCAGCTTGCGCTCAGCGCCGCTTACGCCAATGCGAGCCAGGTGCTCAACCTCGACCTCAAGCTCGACGAGCCGGCGAACGGCGTCGTCGCCAACCTCCTCAACATCGAGGGCCGACCGCCGGTGGCGCTCGCCCTGCAAGGCAAAGGCCCGCTCGCCGAGCTCGACCTGGCGCTGACGCTCGACGCGGACGCCGAACGTGTGCTGACCGGCACGACACAGCTTCGCCGCCAGGCCGACGGCCTTGCCTTCACCACCAATGTAGAGGGCCCGATCACCCGGCTGATCTCGCCGCGCTTCCGCGAATTTTTCGGCTCCAACACCACTCTTCAAGCTGCCGGCCTGGTCAAGGACGCCGGCGGCATGGTTCTGGAAAATCTCGACCTCGAAAGCGCGGCCCTCAAGGTGCAGGCTGCGGCCGAGACCGCCGCCGACGGCTTTCTCCAGCGCCTGATGCTGGACGCCAATATCGACAACGGCACGAACGAAAAAGTGCTTTTGCCGGTGCCCGGCGAAAACACTGTTCAGCGCGCCAATGTGAAGCTCGCCTTCGGCGACCGAGCAGGCGACGAGTGGTCCGGCTCGATCAGGATCGACGACCTCGCTACCGAAACCTTTTCGTCGAGGTCGGTCGAAATCCTGCTCTCTGGACTGGCGCAGAACATCGCAACGCCGGCTGAGCGCCACATCACCTTCGCCGCGACCGGCGGCGCCTCCGGCATCGTCGCCACTCGCGCCGATGTCACCGAAGCGCTGGGCGACCGCATCACGCTGGATGTCGCCGGTGAGTGGACCGCCAACACACCGATAAAGCTTGCCAAGGCGCTGGTCGCCGCGAAGAGCGTCAACCTGTCGCTTGCCGGCGATATCGCCGAATATGCCTTCAAGGGCGATATCGGCGTCCAGGCGAGCACGCTCGCCCCGTTCTCCGCGCTTGCCGGACGCGACCTTTCCGGCGGCATCGATCTTGCCGCCAAAGGCGAATTGCAGCCGCTGACGGGAGGCTTCGATCTCGCGCTCGACGGCACGGCCACCGGCCTCGGCATTGACAGTCCGGCCGTGGATAACCTGCTTGAAGGCGAGACCCGGATCACCGGCGGCATCGCTCGCGGCGAAGCCGGGCTGGTGGCGCGCCAGCTTCGCCTTTTCAACGATCAGGTGACGCTGGCGGCGGATGGCAGCTTCGCCACCGGTGCGGCGAATTTCGGCTTCGACGTTTCGTTAAGCGACCTGGCATTGGTCTCGGAGAAGGCTTCCGGAAAGCTGACCGCCAAGGGCCGTGCCGCTGGCAGCGACGGCCTTATCGGCCTCACCTTCGGTGCGGAGGTGCCGACCGGCGCTCTGGTCGGCAAGACATTGAAGGATGCGGTGATCGGCTTCGAGGGCACCTTGCAGGAAGGCGACCTCAATGGACAGCTGACCGGCAACGCCTTCCTTGACGGCGTGCGGGTGGAACTGGCATCTGCCTTGGCCTTGACCGAGGCCGAGCGGCGGCTTGGTGATCTTCGCTTCACCGCCGGCGGCGCGAAGATCACCGGTGACGTTACCCAGACGAAGAGCGGTCTTCTCGAGGGCAATCTGTCGTTGGCCGCAGCCGACGTGTCGACAGCGGCGGCCCTTCTGCTGCGCGGGGCAAAGGGCGCGGTCAATGCCGACATCGTGCTGAGCCACGAGAACAGCAGGCAGAACGCCACCATCCGCGCCGATGTCGACGCGCTGACCATAGACACGATCAGGCTCGGCAAGGCCGAGCTCAATGCCACCGTGGCCGATCTGTTCAACGTCCCGATCGCCGATGGAACGCTCGATGCGCGCGATATTTCGGCTGGCGGCATCGATGTCTCAGAATTGCAGGCGACGGCCCGCCAGGAGGGGCAGACGACCAATTTCAAGGCGGATGCAACGCTCAAGAACGGCACCAGGGCAACAGCGGCCGGCGCCTTGTCGCCAATAGAAGGCGGCTACCGGTTGGCGCTTCAGACCGCCGAGGTGACACAGGGCAGCCTTGCCGCCCGCCTCATCGAGCCGGCCGCCTTGCAGATGCGCGGCCAGACCATCAGCATCGACAATCTGTTGCTCGATGTCGGCGGCGGACGCCTCAGCGCGCGTGGCGAGATCGCCGACAAGCTCGACCTTGACGTCGATATCAGCAATCTGCCGCTGGCGATCGCCAACACGATGAAGCCCGACCTGGCGCTCGCCGGCACCGTCAACGGCAAGGCCGCAATCGGCGGCACGCGCACCAGCCCAGACATAAGCTTCACCGCGCAAGGCCGCGGGATAGCGGCGGCGGCGCTGCGGCAGGCGGGGCTGAAATCGATCAATCTCGATGCCGACGGCACCTCCAGCGCAAGCCGGCTCAACGTCAAGGCTGCAATTACCAGCCCTGAAGGTCTTCGCGCCACGGTGAATGGCGCCGTGCCGCTCGACCAGGGCGCGCTTGCGCTCGATGTCGGGCTGGAAGCGTTTCCGCTGGCGGTGCTCAATGCGGTTGCACCCGGTCAGAATCTCGGCGGCACGCTTTCGGGTACGGCCAGGCTTTCCGGACAGCTTGCCAATCCGGCCGCCTCTTTCACGCTGCGGGGTACCGGCGTGCGCGCCGCAGCGCTGGAGACCGCAGGCGCCGCGCCCCTCGAAATCAGCGCTTCGGGCAGCTATGCCGACAAGGTCCTCACCCTGTCTTCAGCCACTGCGAGCGGCCCGCAAGGCCTTTCGGTATCAGCCAGCGGCCGCCTGCCGATCTCGGGCAATGGCTTGGACCTTTCCGTCAAGGGAGAAGCGCCACTGGCGCTCGCCAACCGTTTCCTCGCCGAGCGCGGCGCCCAGGCGGGCGGCACGCTGCAAGCCAACGCGACTATCTCCGGCAATCTCAGCAAGCCGGCGATCCGGGGCATGTTTTCAACCCAAGGGGCGGAGCTCGTCGATCCGGAAAGCAATGTGCGGCTGCGTTCGATCGCCATAATGGGCACGATCGACGGCGACCGGGTGACGATCCGCAATGCTTCGGCCAATCTGGCCGCCGGCGGCTCCATTGCCGCCTCCGGCACCATATCGCTCGATGCGGCGGCCGCCTTCCCGGCCGATATTCGCATCACCCTCAACGATGCGCGCTATGCCGACGGCAATCTCGTCGTCGCAACATTGGGCGGCACGCTCGCGGTTACCGGCGGGCTGGCGCGCGATCCGCTGATTTCGGGGAATATCACCGTCTCCCGCGCCGAAATAACCGTGCCGGACAGTTTTGCCGGTGGAGCCGCCGCGCTCGACGTCAAGCACATCAGGCCACCGGCCGGCGTTGCG
This sequence comes from Borborobacter xinjiangensis, assembly GCF_047739745.1. Classification (NCBI taxonomy): domain Bacteria; kingdom Pseudomonadati; phylum Pseudomonadota; class Alphaproteobacteria; order Hyphomicrobiales; family Phyllobacteriaceae; genus Borborobacter; species Borborobacter xinjiangensis. The sequence continues at coordinate 302,856 of NZ_JBLLVA010000004.1, forward strand.
GCAACGCTGAAACGCGCGCACGCCGATGATGGCACGCCCACACCGACCAGCCGCCCGAGCGTGGCGCGCCTCGACATCGCGGTGAGCGCACCAAACCGCATTTTCGTGCGCGGCCGTGGATTGGACACCGAACTCGGCGGCACGGTGCGGCTGACGGGGCCGGTCACCGACATCCAGCCCGTCGGCGGCTTCGAGCTTATTCGAGGCCGGCTCGGCATTCTGGGCCAGCGCATCACCTTCGACGAAGGCACGGTGACGCTGGTCGGCGACCTTGACCCGTTCCTGAACTTCGTCGCCCGCTCCGGCGGCAACGACATCACCGTATTCATTACCGTTACCGGCCGGGCTTCGGATATCGCCGTCGAATTCTCCTCGCAGCCCGAACTGCCTCAAGACGAGGTGCTCGCCCGCCTGATCTTCAATCGGGGCATCAACGAATTGTCGGCATTCCAGATCGCCCAGCTCGCGGCAGCCGCAGCCGAGCTGGCCGGAGGGTCCGACACCTCGCTGCTCGGCAGCCTGCGCGGAGCGACGGGTCTCGACGATCTCGACGTGGTGACCGACAGCGAAGGCAACGCTGCGTTGCGCGCCGGCCGCTATATCCAGGACAACATCTATCTCGGCGTCGAGGCGGGCGCGCATGGCTCGACGCGCGGCACCGTCAATCTCGACATAACCGACGATTTGAAGGCGCGCGGCGCCGTCGGCACCGGCGGCGATTCAAGCCTCGGCATCTTCTACGAAAAGGACTATTAGAGTATCCGTCTTGGTCAAGGGAGGGCTGGTGACCATTTCCGGTCGTCCCTCAGGAGCGCGTTTGCCAGCACGATGATCTTTCGCATGATCGCGGTGATGGCGACCTTTGGAGCTTTGCCGGCCTGTCTCAGGCATTCGTATTTTGCCTTGAGTGGTGGATTGAAGCGCACGGCCACGAGGGCGGGCATATAGAGCGCCTGCCTGAGCCATGCCCGTCCGCCCTGAATGAAGCTCTTGCCC